>JBFFZG010000234.1:0-7840 GCA_041568735.1 Promineifilaceae bacterium (SeqCode) | reverse complement strand
TTCAAATAAGGCGCGTAAGGCGGCAAGTAAACCACCAACAAACGTGGTTCGAAAAGGGCGATGGCGGCTCGAGTCATCTGGCTGCGGTGGATGCTGGCATTATCCATGACCAACACCAGGAATTGAGTGGGGAAATCGCGCAGCAGGAGCTGTTCCAACCAGGCCACGACACCTTCACTGTTGTTCTGGTCGGGCAGAGACCAGCTCAGGCTGTCCTGCCGCCAGTTGTAGCCGCCCAGAATGGTTTGGGACTGCCAGCGTTTGGCCGGTAAGGGTACTCGCTGTTGCTCGCCTTTCTTCATCCAGCATTTGCGCAAGACCGGATCTAAGGCGACGGTTGTTTCGTCCATAAAGATGAGCTCGATGGTTCCTTGCTCGGCCTTTTTTTGAGCGCTTCCAGCTGTGTTTCAGCCTGAGCGATGACCGTGGGATCTTGTAAATGGGTCAAATCATGTTTGGGTCGCCGGTAAACGTATCCCTGCCGCTGCAGGAGATCACTGAACGCACGCGCACTCAGTTCAATGGTGGTTTCTTGGGCCAGATAGGTGCGCAAGCGGTCAATGGTCCAAACGGCAAAGTCAAACCCCAGGGTCGCTGGTTCACTGGCGATCGCCTCCTCGAGCAGCTGACAGTAGGCCGGCGTGGCTTTCGGCTTGCGACCGCCGCGGCGGCCTGGGATTAAGCCAGCCGGCCCGTGCGCCAACCAGGCATCGTGCCAGTTGTAGATCGTTCGCCGCCGGACAGCGAACATCTGGGCCACCGCGTTGACACCGTGCCCCAAATGCAGCAGGTGGATCGCTTGAGCGCGCTGTCGCACAGCCGCTCGCTTGTCATGTTTCATGGTCTGCTGAATCGTGATGAGTTGCTCTTCACTGAGCGTAAATTTGCGTCGTTCTGCCATGGGGCTAACTTTATCAAAATTGTTAATGTGAAATCAATATCTGCCGACTACTTCGCTTTAAACTTTTCACTTTGCACTTTCAACTCGGTACCCGGTACTCGGTACTCGGTACTCGGTACTCGGTACTCGGTACTCGGTACTCGGACCTAATTACCGGTAGCCGAGAGCATGCGAGATCCTGCGCCCGGTCTGGGCGACGAGCTCGATGACGGCGGCCAGTTTGTCGCCGGTCAGGCGGGCCGAGGAGCCGCCGGCGCTGATGGCCGCGGCCGGATGGCCGGTGGCGTCAAAAATCGGGGCGCCCACGGCAGTATAGCCCAGCTCGAGTTCGTCCCGGGCCACGGCGTATCCCAGTTCCCGTATTTTAGCCAGTTCCCGCTGCAGGCGGGAGGGATCGGTAATCGTGTGGGGCGTCAGCGGGGCCAGCAGGCCGATCGCTTCCCCGGCGTCGGGTAAAAAGGCCAGGAAAACCTTGCCGGTCGAGGTCGCGTGCGCCGGCCAGCGCGTGCCCACGTCGGGTGCGGCTCCGAGGTAGCGTTCGCCGCTGTCGATCTCGTCGATGATGACCACGTCGTCCTGCGAAAGGATCTCCAGCGTGACCGTCTCCCCGGTTGTTTCGGCCAGCCCCGCCAGCAGGGGGCGGGCGATCGTCCGCAGCCGGTTGGCCCGGCCGGCCCGCGCCCCCAGGGCGATCAGCCCCGAACCGAGCCGGTATTCCTCGGTAGCCGCATCGCGGGCGACCCATTCGGCCGCTTCCAGCACGGACAGCAGCCGGTAGGTGGTCGTCCGGTTGAGTCGGGCTTCCCGCGCCAGCGCCGAAACGTTCCAGGACGGCCGCTCATCGCTGAAGAGGTCGAGGAGGCGGAGGGCGCGCTGCAGAACCTGGGTGCCGGCGTAGGGTTTGGGTGGTGGGGAAGTAGACATCGAGAGCAGGGATCAGCGTTTGCGGCGGCGCCGCCGGGTTGTGGGTTGGGTTTCCGGCAGCGAACGGGTCGTCTGCATGGGTGGGATGGCGGGCAGCTCGGTCTGGGATTCCAGGCCGCTGCGGATCAGATCACGCAGGGCGGCGTCCAGCGCCGGGTCGGTCCGGGGGGGCTGATAGCTTTTGAGCAGCCGTTCGACTTCGTCCGCTCCCCGTTCGACCAGCGACTTTTCCCCCTGCTTGGTCCAGTTTTCCCGGGTCAGCCGATCGGTAACCGGATGGGGGAGGTAGAGCTCAGTCGGCCAGTATTTCAGCGTCTGCTCGGCCGTAATCAGGTGCTGTTCGGCCAGCAGATCGCGGGCGAGTTCGAGTGTGGGGAGATCCTCGCGGACTTCGATCCGGCGCAGGAAGTGGTGGACCTGCCCGCAGAGGTCATTGTCGTGGACCAGCTTGGGCAGGCTGAAGGTCAGCACAAAATCGAGCATGCCGGGACCGGAGACGGAGTTGATACCGGCCAGGCCGGCCAGAAGAGCGCTGCCGAACGTCTCGGCGCCGGCCTGGGCGTCGAGAAATTTTCCGTCGCTGAGGGCCATGTAGGCCTGGGTCGGCAGCTCGAGCGCTTTCCCGACGGCCGCGTAGGCGACGTCGAGGTGAAGCGCTTCGATGGCCAGCATCGGCGAGGTGGCCGCCTTCATGTGGAAGGTGGCCGGCGCCCCGCCGAAGAGAACCGGTGTGCCCGGCCGCACGATCTGGGCCATGGTCAGCCCGGCCAGGACATCAGCCGTGTGGAAAACGGTGGCCCCGACCAGGGTCACCGGGGCGATCAATCCCATCAGGGTGACCGGCACGATTTCCATCGGAATGCCCCACTCGGCGCAGTCGATCAGGTTCTGGCAGGAATCCTCGCTGTAGCGAAAGTTCCCCGTGGCGGTGATCGTGAAAATCGCCATCGGCCGGGCGATCAGGTCGGCTTTGCCGTCCCGGAACAGGGCCATCATTTCCGCCATGCGGGGCACGCCGTGTTCCGTGAAAGACCCGGAAACGAGCGGTTTCTTCGACTGGATGAGCAGGAGGTAGAGCCGCCAGGCATCGGAAACCCGGGCTTCGATGTCGTCGTTGGTCGAAAAGGCGGTCGCCAGGTAGGGGATATGCTCGAGCTGATCGGCCACCCGGACGTATTCGCAGAAGTCGGCCGTGCTGGCCAGCCGGGTGGCGCCGGTCCGGTGATCGAGGACCTTCAGCCCGCTGGAAGCCGGGGTGAAGTGCACCCGATCGCCGCGAATCTCGGCGTGCGGCCGGCCGTCTCGATCGTATAGTGTAAACCCTTTGGGAGCGCTTTTAATCGCCTCTTCCACGACGCCCGGTGGGAAGAGGACCCGCTCGCCGCTGCTGTCGGTGCGGAGCCCGTGGGCCAGCAGGCGGGTTTTCAAGGCCTGTCCCCGCACTTCGACGCCGATTTCGGCCAGTATTTTTTTAGCCTCGTCGAGGATCTGGCCGATCAGGGTTGGGGAGAGGGTCGTCAGAGTGGGGCGCATGGGAGCGGCTGTCTGGGTGGCGGAATCGGCCGCCGGCGAACCGTTTTTGTTCACAATGCGAACAGTATGTTCGCATTGTGGAATTATAACCAGCATTTCGGCACAATGCCACCCCTGTTTTGGGAAAAACCCCGTTTCCGGCCGGGAACGGATGAAAAAGATCGCAAAAGGTCGGGAGTCAAAAATGGTCACCAGGAGGTAGGCTGTTGGGGGTGCCCCCAGTTTCCCGGAAACTGCCAGTTTCCGGGAAACTTAGGGGGTGGGGGATCAGCAGCTGGCCTCACCTTTCTATCCGATCGGGTCACATCCACCGGACCGCCGGGAACAGTTCTTGACGAAACCCGACCAGACCGCAACAATTCAACCCATGAGACTGCGAGATTTAGGGATTCAAATCGGGGAATTTCCCACCGGCCGCTGGAACGCCATCACCGATGTGCCCGGCGTGCTGGTGGGACACAAAACGCTCATCTACGACGAACCACGAGTCGCCCGCACCGGCATCACCGTGATCGTTCCGCGGGAGGATCGGATCTGGACCGATTGGGCCTTCGCCGGATGGCACTCCCTGAACGGCAACGGGGAACTGACCGGTATCCCCTGGCTGGAGGAGTCGGGCATGCTGGGCTCGGCCGTGGCCATCACGAACACTCACCAGGTGGGGATCGCCCGCGACGCCCTGGTGCGCTACGCCGTCGATCGGGGCTGGCCGGAAAGTTTTCTGCTGCCAACCGTCGCCGAAACGTTTGACGGCTGGCTCAACGACATCAGCGCCTTTCATCTGACGGAAGCGCACGTTTTCGAGGCGATGGCTGCGGCCAGGGGCGGCCCGGTGGCCGAAGGAAATGTCGGCGGCGGCACCGGCATGATCTGCCATGGGTTCAAAGGGGGTATTGGCAGTGCCTCGCGCCTGGTCGAAGTGGTTGGGGAGCGCACCACCGTCGGCGCGCTCGTGCAGGCCAACTACGGCTCCCGGCGCCACCTGCGCATCGACGGCCGGCCGATCGGCCGCCTCATCGATCCGGCGGAAGTTCCCCTGCCGTGGCCGGTCCCTCGCTCGGCCGGCTCGATCATTGTCGTGCTCGCCACCGACGCCCCGCTCCTGCCCATGCAGTGCCGCCGGCTGGCCCAGCGGGCAACCGTCGGGCTGGCCCGGGTCGGCGGCACCGGACATGACGGCTCCGGGGACATTTTTCTGGCCTTCGCCACGGGCAACCACCTGCCGCAAAAGGCGACCCATCTGCGGGAGCTGCGGATGGTCCCTCTCGATCAAATGGACGGTCTTATCGATGCCGCCGCCGAAGCCACCGAGGAGGCGATTCTCAATGCCCTCTGCGCCGCCGAGACGATGACCGGTTTTAAAGGACGCGTCGCCCATGCCCTCCCGCTCGATCGGGTAGCCGAAATCTTTCGAAGCGGCCGCTGAGCAGATCGGCTGGCGATCGCCCGCTCCCTCATGGCTCGAGTATAATGAAAGCATGCTGCTGATTTTGACGCATGAGAATTCCGATTTCGATGCCGTGGCCTCCCTGTGGGCTGCCCACCGCCTCCATCCAGAAGGCGTTCCCCTCCTGGCCCGGCGGCTGAACCGGAATGTCAACCAGTTTCTCACCCTCTATTGGGGCGTTTTTCGCTACCGGCGGCAGGATGACTGGCGGCGGCAGAAAATCGATGAGGTGCTCCTGGTCGATACACACGCGCTGCCGAGCGTGCGTGGGCTGCGGCCGCAGACTCCCGTGCGGGTCATCGACCACCACGAAAAGGAGATGGTTCGCCCCGAATGGCGGGTCCATGTCGACCCGGTTGGAGCAACCACGACCATCCTGGCGGAAATGATGCAGCAGGCCGGTCTGAAAATATCGAGCGAGGAGGCGACCCTCTTCCTGCTCGGCGTCTACGAAGATACGGGCAATCTAACCTACGACACGACCACCTCACGCGACGTGCGGGTGGCCGCCTGGCTCCTGGAAAACGGCGCCGATCTGAGTGCGGTTCGCCGGTTCATGGAAGTGCCGCTGACGGCCGAACAGCAGCAGCTCTACGAACGGCTGCTGACGGCGGCCAAATGGCACCACATCGGCGGACACGCAATCGTCGTGGCGGCGGCCCGGGGGGCGGATGATTTCGACGATGAAATTTCCTCCGTGGTCGGCCGCCTGCGGGATGCCCTGCTGCCGCCAGCCATGTTTGTCCTGGTGGCCCTGCCCCACCGCGTGCACCTCATCGCCCGCAGCAATGAAGAATCGGTCGACGCCAGCGCCATCGCCCGCGCCTTTGGCGGGGGCGGGCACAGCCGGGCGGCCGCGGCCACGATTCACGAGACGACCCTGCAGCCGGTTCTCGAGCGCCTGCTCGACCTCCTGGAAGAGAAAGTCCAGCCGGTGGTGCGGGTCAGCGAGCTGATGTCGCACCACGTCAAAACCGTGCAGACGAGCGATCGGATCGCCGATGCGGCCGGGGAGATGCAGCGGCACGGTCACGAGGGATTTCCGGTGGTCGACGAGGGGGGCCGTCTCGCCGGCCTGCTGACCCGGCGGGCGGTCGATCGGGCGATCACTCACGAGCTCGGTCACCTGCCGATCAGCCAGATTATGAAACCCGGCCGCTACACGGTGCGGCCATCCGATTCGATCGTCCATCTGCAGGAGATCATGATCGAAGAAGGGTGGGGCCAGGTGCCGGTCGTGGCGGAGAACGACCCGGAGCGGCTGATCGGCATCGTCACCCGCACCGATGTGCTGCAGCAGCTGATGCGGCCGGATAAACGGGGCCGGAAACCCAATCTGGTCGAGCAGCTGCAGCAGGCCTTTGACCCCAACCTGTGGCGGCTAATCGAGGCGATCGGCCGGGAAGCGGCCACCTTACACCTGCCGATCTATTTCGTCGGCGGTCTGGTGCGGGATGTCCTGCTGGGCAAACGAGCGGTCGATATCGACATCGTCGCCGAAGGCGAGGCGATCGGTCTGGTCGACTGGCTGGTGCGCCGTTTTGGCGGCAAACAGCATACGCACCAGCGCTTCGGCACGGCGAAATGGATGCTCAGCCCGGAGGTCTGGAAAAAGATCCGCGGCGGGGCGGCGGCGGGCGAGGAGGACGGCGTCTCTTTGAATCACCTCGAACAGACGACAGCCATCGATTTCGTCTCGGCCCGCACCGAGTTCTACGAAGAGCCGACCGTTCTGCCCACGGTCGTGCGCGGGTCGATCAAGCTCGACCTGCTGCGCCGTGATTTTACGATCAATACGCTGGCCATCCGACTCGACGGCGCTCACCTGGGAGAACTGCTCGATTTTTACGGCGGCCTGCGCGATCTCGAGCAGGGGCTGATCCGGGCGCTGCACAGTTTGAGCTTTATCGACGATCCAACCCGCATTCTGCGAGCCGTCCGCTTCGAACAGCGGCTGGGTTTCACCATCGAAGCCCGCACACTGGAGCTCCTGGAAAATTCGATTGAACTGCTGCCCCGGGTTACCGGCGCCCGCCTGTGGAATGAGCTGGCCCAGGGGTTTGCCGAAAGCGACCCGGCGGCGGTGATGAGGAGGCTGGCGGAGCTGGGGGTGCTCACCCAGCTCGATCCCCGCCTCTGCTGGTCCGAGGCGGCCGCGGCCGCTTTCATCCGGATGGGGGCCGTGCTGGCCGATCCCGCCTGGTCGGCCGCCCTGCCGCGCATCGGCGAGGCCGGCGTCTACCTGCTCCTCTGGCTGGCCGATCACCCCCACCCGGTGCAGGAAGCGGTCGTCAAGCGCCTCCGCCTGAGCAAGGAAATGGCGACGGTGCTGGAAAAGCTCCACGAGCTGCTGCACGCGCTGGCCGCCCTGCCGGCCGGGGCGCCCGCCAGCCAGGTGGAGAAGCTCTGCCGGCCGTTCGCCGATTTCCCGGCCGCCCTGCTGGCCGCCCGGGTCTGGCTGGACGGCCAGCCGGCCGCCGGCCAGCTCGACCGCTACCAGCACCGCTGGCGGCACGAGCGCACCGAGATCTCCGGTCACGATCTGCGGGCGTTCGGCCTGGAGCCCGGCCCCTGGTACGGGGAGATCCTCGACCAGATCCTGGCCGCCCGGCTCGATGGAAAAATAGCCACGACGGCCGAGGAACGAGCGCTGCTGGCCGACCTGGCCCGGGAAGAAGCCGCCCGTCTGGCGGCTGAGACCGCCCGGGAAACCCCCACCACGAGGCAGCCTGATCGCGGTAAAAACGGAGAATAAACGTGGAAAAACTCGATACAAGACGCATTGGCATCTATCTGCTCTTTGCCTTTGGCTACACCTGGCTTCTCCACCTGGTGATCTACCTGAACGGTGGATTACGAGAGAGCCCTGAGCTGGTGGCCGGCACGGGAATCACATTGGCATTTGCCCTCATCGCCGCTTCGATGTTTGGGCCAGCCATCGGCCACGTCGCCGCCCGGTTCATCACGCGGGAAGGCTGGCAGGATGTCTGGCTGCGTCCGCATTTTCGCCATGGCTGGCGCTACTGGCTCCTCGT
>JBFFZG010000233.1:0-7924 GCA_041568735.1 Promineifilaceae bacterium (SeqCode) | reverse complement strand
GGAACAAAGCCGAGCAGGTGGACGGCGTCCTGCAGCCCCAGCGCTTCGATCTCCCGCTCGAGCACCCCGTCCATCTTCCAGCCCATCGGCCCGGCCAGGAAGAGGGGGACCCGGCAGCCGCTCCGGTGCAGCAGGGCGATGGCCCGCACCAGCCGGCGGAGATTTTTGCGCGGTTCGATCGTGCCGACGTAGAG
The DNA here is from genome assembly GCA_041568735.1 of Promineifilaceae bacterium (SeqCode). GTDB lineage: Bacteria > Chloroflexota > Anaerolineae > Promineifilales > Promineifilaceae > WTJY01. The sequence continues at coordinate 7,730 of JBFFZG010000233.1, read as the reverse complement.
AATGAAGCGCTCGGGCAGATGGTAGCGGCGGCGCAGCCGCTCCGCCGCGGCCGGATCGGCCAGCGGCTGGAAATCGGCCGGGGCCGCTTCGTAGATGACGTGGATTTTCTCGGCCGGCAGCCGGAGCACCCGCTGCAGCTCCCGGCTGGCGAAGTGGGAGACGGTAATCACGGCGTCGGCCCGGCGGGCGACCAGCGGCAGGAGCAGGCGCAGGGCCAGCAGGCGGGAGCGAGGGTGGGTCCGGCTGTAGAGGAAGAGAGAGGCGTCGTGGATGGTGACGATCGAGGGGACGGAGAGAAAGAGGGGGGCGGAGTTGTTGGGAAAGTGGCAGAGATCGAGCTCCAGGCGGCGGATGATCGCGGGCAGCAGGAGCTGCATCCAGATCCAGCGGCTGGCCGGGAAATAGGGGGGATTAACCGGGGCCTGGAGGGCGGCCGCCGCGGCCGGCCCCAGCGGCCGGTTGCTCAGGAGGTGGAAGCGCCAGCCGCTGCCGAGGCGGGCCAGCTCGGCCAGCAGCCGTTCGGTGTAGTTGTGCACGCCGGAGCGCTCGACAAGCAGCGGGGTGCAGTCAAACCCGATCCGCATCATGGCGCTTTGTCCCCCCGGCTCGCACCGGCCGGCAGCCGGTCCGCGGCGGCGGCCAGTCCGACCAGGAGCCAGAACAGGAGCCCGGTCGCATTGAAGAGCAGGAAAAAATCGAACAGCCCGTGAATAAAAAAGGCCAGGAGGGCGGCGGCGGCGGCGATCTGCTCGGCCGTGACCGCCGGCCGGCGCAGGGCGCGCGCGCGGCTCACCCCCAGCCAGCCCAGCCAGAGCAGAAAAGGGGCCGCGCCGAGCCAGCCCAGGGAGACGAGCAGCTCGAGGAGCCAGCTGTTGGTGTGGACCGTTTCGTTCCAGGCGCTCTGGCCGAGAACCGGGCCGTAGGTCAGGCGAAAGTTGTCGAGACCGATGCCCAGCCACGGCCGCCGACCGAGCAGGGTGAGGGCGGTGCGCCAGAGAGTCAGGCGGCCCGGGATCGAGGGGGGAAAGGTCCAGACGGCGCTGCCGGCGCCGGCCGGCAGCCGGTCGACGGGACGCGCGGCGGCGTCAGGACCGGGGTCGATGGTAACCTGGCTGCTGACCAGCCGCCCGTTTTTCGCCCCGAACCAGGTGATCTGCTCCTGGACGACATCCCATTCGAGCCGGTAGCGGCCTGGGTAGGGTGGGGCAGCCAGCGGAACGGCCAGGGTGACCGTCTCGCCCGGAAAGACCGGCTCGGGGAAGGGCCAGCGCGGTTCGGCCACCTGCAGTCCGCTGGCGAGATGGATCCAGCGGGCGGCCAGGTTGATCGGCTGCCGGCCGGCGGAGCGCCAGGCCAGCGCCCCCTCGTTCGTCAGGGTGACGGGAACCTCCTTAATTTCATCGGTCTCCAGGCGGAGCACCGGGGTGACGTCGAGCTGCAGGTGATACCAGGTGCTGTCCCCTTCGCTCTGCAGGCGGAGGAGAAAGGCGGGGTTCAGCAAGAGATTGCCGGCGGCGACCAGAAAGGTCGCGGCGGCAAAAACCAGCCAGGGGGTCCGCTGCTCCCCCCGGCCGCGCCGGCCGAGCGCCAGGGGCAGAAGCAGGCCGGTGAGAACGAGGGTCACCAGCGCCGCCCGGCTCAGGGTCAGAAAGATCGCCTGCAAAAAGACGAGCGAGAGGAGGAGGAACGGGAAGAGAAAGATCAGCCGGGAGCGGCGGCCGGGCAGCCGGCGGTAGACGAGCCAGCCGCCCATGACCCAGAAGGGGACAACCGCTTCGAAAAACATCGCCGCCTGGTTGGCGTAGTCGAATGTCCCCGAGAGGCGGATGAACTGGCCGGCCACAGTCGGCGCCGGTCGGAAGGGAGCCAGCCAGGCCAGCTCCCGATTGGGCCAGCTTTCGGCCAGGCCGGCCAGGGCGGCCGCCAGGGCGCCGGCGGCCAGGGCGGCGGCCGTCCCCCACCAGGCGCGCCGGGTGCGGACGACCAGCGGCACCGCCAGCGCCAGGGCCGCGCCGGCGGCCAGGCGGAGCGCCGCCTTGACGGCATTGAGCGAATGGTCCGGGGCGAACCAGGTGGAGAGGAGGACGCCGCAGCCGATGGCCAGGAGCCAGCCGCGGCCGCCGGGAAAGGCGGTTCGAGCGGCGATCTGCCGCCGGCCGGTCCAGGTGGCAAGCAGCAGGAACAGCCCCAGAATGAGCTCGACATTGGTCACCAGGAATGGACCGGCCGCCAGCCACGGTTTTTCCAGTTCGAAAGGAAGCGTCATTCCGAGCGCGATCAACGCCATCACTGCGAGATCAGCTGTTGGTTTTAACTTGCGTCGCATCGGTCTGTCAAACGGTACGCACAAACGGTCCGATCAGATTTTAGCGAGTCCGGTCGTCCGGCTGCGGCCTGTTCAGCTTAAAGACATTGGTGAAAATTATACTGAAAACCGGCGCGGTTCTGGCACGGGTTGGGCCGGCCGGCCGGTTTGTCCGGGTTCTGGATCAATGATATAACAGATCTTCAGCAAACGGGGGAGCGGCAAAACCGGCTTTTTCTCACTGGAAGGAGCGTGGAATCCTGACCGATAGCGACAAACTCAGCGAAGCTATCGCTGCACTCGAAAGCCAGCGATCGATCCTGGGCGACGCCGTGGTCGATACGGCGATCGCCGCTCTGCGCGCCCAGCTTCCGGCGGCCGCACCCGAATCCCCTCTTAAGCGGCAGAGAAAGCAGATCACTATCCTCTTTGTCGATGTCGTCGGCTCGACGCACATGGCCGAGGACCTCGATCCGGAAATGGTGCTGGAAATCATGGACGGGGCGCTGCGCTCTTTCGGCGAAATTGTCGAAAAAAACCTGGGGCTGGTGGCCCGCCTGATGGGGGACGGCCTCCTGGCCTTTTTCGGCGCGCCGCAGGCCCGCGAGGACGACCCGGTGCGGGCGGTGCGGGCCGGGTTGGAGATCGCACAGGCGGCCCAGGCCTACGCCGGCCGGGTGGCCGAGCGCTGGGGGATCGACGGCTTCTTCGTGCGGGTCGGCATTCACACCGGGGCGGTGGCTCTGGGCGAGGTAGGGGGTCCAGCCGGATCGGAATACACCGCCATGGGGGACGCCATCAACCTGGCCTCCCGCCTGGAAAAGGCGGCCCCGCCGCAGGGAATCCTGATTTCGAGCAGCACTTTCCGCCACATTGAAGGCCGGTTTGAGATCGAGCCGCGCGGCCAGATCCAGGTGGCCGGCCGGGAAGCGCCGGTCGGGGTTTTTCTCGTTCTGGGAGCCCGGGCGCGGGCATTTCGCAAGAGCTGGCGGGGGGTGGAAGGGATCGAAACCCGGATGATCGGCCGGGAAAACGAGATGCGTGCGCTGCAGGAAGGGTACCGGCTCAGCCAGGAGGAGCAGCGGCTGGCGGCGCTGACCCTGATCGGCGAAGCCGGGGTGGGGAAATCCCGGCTCAGCTATGAATTCGAGCGCTGGCTGGTCGAAACCGCCGCCGAATACCGCTTTTTCCAGGGGCGGGCCGGCTCGACGACGCTGCGCCAGCCGTTCGGCCTGCTGCGGGACATCATCGCCTCCCATTTCCAGCTTCGCTTTGACGATCCACCGGCGACGGTGCGCGATAAATTGACCGGCGGGCTGGCGGCCTTGCTGGGAGATGGGGAAGCCGGCCAGCTGCGGGCGCATGTCATCGGCCAGTTTCTCGGCTACGATTTTTCAGACAGCCCCTTCCTGCGCGGTTTTCTCGACGATGCCCGCCAGCTGCGCGACCGCGGCCTGGCCTTTCTGCAGGAATTTTTCCAGTCGATGGTGCGCGAGCGGCCGACGGTCATTTTTCTGGAGGATCTTCACCTGGCGGATGAGAGCTCACTCGACGCCCTGATCCAGCTCCTGCAGGGGCTGGCCGGGGAGCCCCTGTTCGTCGTCAGCTCCGCCCGGCCGGAATTTCGCCAGCGCAGCCCCCGCTGGGACGAAGAGATTCCCGGTCACCGCGCGCTCCAGCTGGAGCCGCTTACCCGCCAGGACAGCCGGATCCTGGTCCGGGAGATTTTGCGGCAGGTGTCCGAGCTGCCGGATACCCTGTCCGACCTCGTCGTGCGCCACGCCGAGGGGAATCCATTTTTCCTCGAAGAGCTGATCAAAATGCTGATCGAGGATGGGGTGATCGTCAAGGAGGAATCCCGCTGGCGGGTCGCGGTCAGCCAGATGACGACGGTGCGCGTGCCGCAGACGCTGACCGGCGTCCTGCAGGCGCGCATGGACGGGCTGCCCCTGCTGGAACGGCAGACGCTGCAGGAGGCCTCGGTCGTCGGCCAGCGCTTCTGGGACGGCACCCTGGCGTATATCAACGACCCCAGAGAACCCGGCGAGCATGCCGCCGGCATTCACCGCGCCCTGCAGGGGCTGCAGGTGCGCGAGATCGTCTACAACCGGGAAAACTCGACCTTCACCAGCGTCCGGGAGTTCCAGTTCAAGCACGCCAATTTGCGGGAAGTCGCCTATGAATCGGTCCCGTTCCGCATGCGCCAGACCTATCACCGAATGGTGGCGGATTGGCTCATCGAGCACAGCGGCAGCCGGGTCAACGAATTCGCCGGCTCGATCGCCGATCACCTGGAGCGGGCCGGGGACATCGACGGGGCGGTCGATTATCTGCAGCGGGCCGGCCTGCGGGCGGCCGGCCAGTACGCCAACGCCGAGGCGATCGACTACCTGTCCCACGCCCTGGAGTTGATCCCGGAAACGGACCTGGAGCGGCGCTTTGAGCTTCTGCTGCAGCGGGAGCGGGTCTATGATCATTTCGGCGAGCGGGAGCGGCAGAAACAGGATCTGTCGTCTTTGAGACAGATCGCCGAGGCGATGGAAGATCTCTGCCGGCAGGGGGAGATCGCGCTGCGGGAAGCCAATTATGCGCGGGAAACGGTCGACTTTGCCGGGTCGATCCAGGCGGCCAGCCGGGCGATCGTCCTGGGGCAGAACTGCCAGATCCCGGCCATCGAAGCCGAAGGTCACCTGATCTCCGGCCGGGCCCTCCTGCGGCAGGGGCTCTACGACGAGGCCCAGCAGCGGCTGGAGAGCGGGCTTTCGATCAGCCGGTCGCATCAGCTGCTGCAGCTCTGGGGGGATTCCCTGCGGGCGATGGGCGCGATACATTATTTTCAGGGGGATCTGCCGAAAACCCGCTCTTATTTCGAGCAGGCCCTGGCGATCTACCGGGATGAACGGGTGCGCGATCGCTCGGGCGAGGCGTCCACGTTGAACAATCTCGGCAGCACGGCCGCCGATGCAGGGGATTTTGCCGGTGCCCGGGCCTTTTACGAAGAGGCTCTGCTGGTTTCGCTGGAGATTGGCGATCGGGAAAGCGAGACCCTCGTCCTGGGGAATCTGGGCAGCATCGCCCACGACAACGGGGATTATCTGGGGGCGATTCCCTACCTGGAGCGGTCCGTGGAAATCGCCCACCTGATCGGTGAGCGCCACTACCAGGCCAACGGCTACGGCAATCTCGGCTTTGCCTACATCGACCTGGGCGACCTGGAGAAGGCGGCGGAGCTGACACGGCGGGCGCTGGACATCTACCGGGAAATCAACGATCAGCGCGGCGAGTCCTATGCGCTGGCCCTGATGGGGCTGCTGGCCTTCCGATCCGGAGACCAGGAGACGGCCCAGTTTTACGCCGAATCGGCCCTGAATATCGCCGAGGAGATCGGCAGTCCGCAGAACATTGCCCAATCCCTGACCCTCCTGGCTCACGCCCAGCTGGAGCTGGGGCAGTACGAGACGGCGGCGCGGACCTTTGAACGGGCGACCCGGCAGTACGACGACCTGCACGAGCAGCCGCACGCCCACGAACCCCGCGCCGGCCTGGCCATGGCCTTTCTCAAGCTCGGCGAGACCGATCGGGCCGGGGCGATGGTCGAGCAGATCGCCAGCCGGCTGGAAGCCAACCCGTTTATCGTGAGCAACATCGAATGCCAGGTTTATTTCACCTGCTACCGCGTTCAGGCCGCTCTCGGCGATCCCAATGCCGGCGGCTTCCTGCGGATGGCCTACGATCGCCTGCACGAGCTTGCCAGTCGTCTGCCGGATGAGGCGCAGCGGGCGCGCTTTTTCGAGAACAACCCGGTTCACGGGCAAATTCTGGCTGCCTGGAAAACCGCGAATCCGGCCTGATATCCGATGATTTTTACCCGGCCTGGCGGGTCGTCCGAACGACGATCGCGGCCGGCTCCATTCATGGTATGATGGGAGAAGCGCGGGGGGCCGGCCGATGCGGGTGGGTGATCGACGCAGATAAACAATCTGGGAAGTATTCTGGAATTAGAAGGAGAAAACTGATGGCCGATCTGGTGAGCAAGTACAAAGTCGTCGTCAATGCCAACAAGCAGTACGGGTATCTCCCGCTGGAAATGGTCGTTCCGCTGGGTTGGAAAGATGTCAACAAGGTAGGCACCGAGCAGGAAGTCGTGAAGTACATCCAGGGCGTGGCCCCAGGTGCGCAGCCGTTGAACCTGGCGACCATGCTCAATTCGGATGACAATTAGCGCTTCGGCAGTCTGAATTAAAAGAGGGAGAGCTGTTGGGCCGGCCGCCGGCCGTTAAAGAGGACGTAGGGCACCGCCCGTTTTTCCGAAATACCGAGGGCGCGCAGATCGCGCAGGCCGCTGATCTGCCCCTGCCGGCGCGCCTGCAGGATCCGCTCGGCCCCGATAGGACCGATCCCCGGCACCCGGAGGAGGGCCTGCCGGTCGGCCCGGTTAATTTCGACCGGCGCCTGCTCGAGGTTGGCCCGGGCCCAGGCCAGCTTGGGGTCTTCGCCGAGCGGGAGGTTGCCCTGTGCGTCGAAGGGCATCTCTTCCAGGTCAAAGCCGTAGTCCCGAAAGAGAAACGAGGACTGGTAGAGCCGGTGCTGGCGCAGGGGGTTTTCGCCGGGCAGGTGGGCCATCGGCGTGTCCCGGATCGGCTGGAAGGCGGAGTAGTAGACCCGCTGCAGCTTGAGCTGGCCGTAGAGCCGCTCGCTCGTCGAGAGGAGCTCGAGGTCGCTTTCGCCGGCCCCGCCGACGACGAACTGGGTGACGGTGGAGGGCCAGCGGCCGTTCCAGGTCCGGTGCGGTGTTTCCGCCCGCCGAATTTCTTCGATCCACTGCAGCGGCTGGATCAGTTCGGCCGCCAGGTCTTTCTTGGGGGCGAGCCGGGCCAGCCGCTGCTCATTGGGGGCCTCGAGGTTGATCGACAGCCGGCTGGCCAGGTCCATGGCCCGCCGCACCTGGTCCCGCTCGGCGCCGGGCATGACCTTCAGGTGCAGGTAGCCGCGGAAGTGGTAGCGGCGGCGCAGGATCTCCGCCGTGTCGATCAGCTTATCCTGGATGGTGACCCCCCCCTTGATGATACCGGAGCTCAAAAACAGCCCCTGGACCTTGCCGGCGCGGTGCATCTCCATGAAGATTTTGGCCATCTCGTCCGGCTTGAAGGTCTGGCGGCGGAACGAGCGGCCGGCGCGAAAGGGGCAGTAGAAGCAGTCGCGCTCGCAGGCGGTGGTCAGCATCGTCTTGAGGAGCGGCACGGTTTTGCCGCCGGGCATGACGGCGTGAAAGATCCCGAGATCGTTGCGCGGGTCGAGCGCGGCCGGCCGGTCCGGCGGCCGCTGGACGATCTTGCCGCAGGGGGCGACATCGCCGCGCGGCGGCCGAGGGGGGATTTCGCCATCTGGTTCCAGGTCCATGTGGACGGCGATCGACTGCAGCTT
>JBFFZG010000232.1:0-7958 GCA_041568735.1 Promineifilaceae bacterium (SeqCode) | reverse complement strand
GAGCGCCCGGCCGGCCGGGCGGGCGCTCCGTCCTCGCTGCTCGACGGCCTGCATCCCTTTCAACTTTCCCCGAGTTGGGGAACTTGCTAAACTGGGTGGAAGATGGACCATTCACATCCCGAACGCCGCCTGATGAAATCGACACAAAGCGAATCCATTGACATCTGGGAACGGTGGGACTGGCTCTGGTCGGTCCTGTTCTACGGATCGATCGCCATCACCCTGCTGATCGCCTCCTTTGACCCCGAGCTTCCGGCCGGTGTTCGATCGCTCCTGTTGCCTGTCTCCGCCGGCTGGGCCCTCTGGCACTGGCTGGGTCTGGGGTTCGCCTACCGGGGAGATGCCGATTGGGAGGATCGGATCGGCGTTCGCTTCCTGGTTATCCTGGGGGACATCGCCTTCTGGGTCATTCTCATCACCCTCTCCCCGACTTTTTATTTCTCCCTGTTCGGATTTTTCGGGCAATTATTTCGCCATCTCCCCATGCGGCTGGCCGCCGTAGCTACTTTTTTCCTGGTAGGGGGATTCATCTACCGCCAGTTTGCCGAGGATGGCCAGCCGATTTCCCTGGCCGATTACCGCTTCTGGATTTACTTCTTCATCGGTGCCGTCGGCATCCTCCTCGGCGTCTGGATCTCGGCCATCATCCAGCAGAGCACCCGCCGGCGGGAGCTCATCAAACAGCTGGAGGTCGCCCAGGCCGAGCTGGCGGCCGCGGAGCGCCGCGAAGGAGTGCTCCAGGAGCGCCAGCGGCTGGCGCGAGATATTCACGATACGCTCGCGCAGGGCTTTACCAGCATCGTCATGCACCTCGAGGCGGCCGAACAGGCGTTCAATAGCGATCCAGATACCGGCTGGCGCCATCTGAATCAGGCCCGCCGCACCGCCCGCCACAGCCTCGAGCAGGCCCGGCGCGTCGTCCAGGATCTCCGGCCGGACCTGCTCGAAAAGCAGTCATTGACCGGCGCCCTGCAGCGCACGGCCGGCCGCTGGACGGAAGAGACAGGCATTCCGTCCCGATTCACGATCACCGGCAGTGAAATCCCACTCCATCCCGAAATCGAAGTCACGCTGCTGCGAGGGGCACAGGAAGCGCTGGCCAACGTGCGCAAACATGCCGGCGCCGCCTCCGTTTCATTGACCCTCTCTTACATGGGCAACCTGATCACCCTCGACGTCCAGGACGACGGCGGCGGATTCCAGAAAGCGCCGGAAACGTTTCTCTCCGGCGGCTATGGTCTGCAGGCGATGCGTGAACGGGTGGCCCTGCTCGGCGGTGAGGTCATGGTTGAAAGCGAGGCGGGTGAGGGCACAACCGTGGCGATCTCGATTCCGTCCTCCCATCTCGAGCCAATGACAGGCAATAAAGTGGCCGGGGCCGATCATCCCCGTCAGGAGGGATAAACCTGGTTATGGAGCAAATCACCATCTTAATCGTCGACGATCATCCCGTCGTGCGGGAAGGACTGGCCGGCATGCTGGCCGGACAGCCGGATTTCGCCATCGTCGGCACGGCCGTTGATGGCCAGGCGGCCGTGGAGCTCGAGCAATCCCTTTCCCCGGATGTGACCCTGATGGATCTCCAGCTGCCCGTTCTCGACGGGGTCGGGGCCATCGAAGCGATCAAAGCCCACCGGCCGGACGCGCACATCCTCGTCCTGACGACCTTTGACAACGATGCCGATATCGTGCGGGCCATCGAAGCCGGCGCGACCGGCTACCTTTTGAAGGATTCTCCGCGCGAGGAGCTCTTTCGCGGGATCCGGGCGGCCGCTCGGGGTGAGTCGGTCCTGGCCCCGGCCGTCGCTTCGCGCCTGATGAGCCGCATGCGGGCGCCGGCCGAAGAGAATCTGAGCAGCCGGGAAATCGAAGTCCTGCGCCTGGTGGCGCGAGGAGCCAGCAATCGGGAGATCGGCAAGGGGCTCCACATCAGCACGGCCACCGTCAAGACCCACCTGATTCACATCTTCAACAAGCTCGGCGTTGACGACCGCACGGCCGCGGTCACTGTGGCCCTGGAGCGCGGAATATTCTCACTCGACCGGTAAAAAAAAGGAGACGCGGCTGACGCGTCTCCTAAAAATAGCCGTGAAAATGTGAACCGGCCTACTCTTCTTCCTGCTCCCGCCGCGCATTGGCCGCGATCTGCTCCTGGAGATGGGTCGGCACCCGGCCGTAGTGATCGAATTCCAGGGCGTACACTCCGCGGCCGCCGGTCATCGACCGCAGATCGGCCGAATAGCTCAAAATTTCAGCCAGGGGAACCTCGGCTTTAATCACGCTCTTGTTGCCGATCGTATCCATCCCCTGCACCCGGGCGCGCCGCGAGTTGAGATCGCCGAGAATATCCCCCATGTTGCTCTCCGGCACCGTCACCGTCAGGCGGTAGATCGGTTCCAGCAAGACGGGGCCGGCCATCGCCATCGCCTTCTTAAAGCCCTCCCGGCCGGCCGTCTGGAAGGCGATTTCCTTCGAGTCGACCGGATGCTCTTTCCCGTCGTAGACGATCGCCTTGACCCCGGTCACGGGATAACCGGCCAGCGGTCCCGCCTGGAGAGCCGCCCGGCAGCCCTTCTCGGTGGCGGTCACGAACGGCGCGGAAATCGCCCCGCCGAATATTTCGGAGCCAAATTCAAAATCGGCGTCGTCGTCGAGGGATTCAAGCCGCAGCATCACCCGGGCATACTGCCCGGCGCCGCCGGACTGCTTCTTATGAGTATATTCGGCCGAGGCGCTTTTAGTGATCGTCTCCCGATAAGGCACTTTCGGGACCGAGGTGGTCAGGTTGAGACCAAATTTCGATTTCGCCTTTTTCACCGCGATGTCGATATGGGTCATCCCCATGCCGGCCAAAATCGTTTCCCCTGTCGCCTGTTCATTGTGCCAGCTCAGGGTTGGATCTTCCGACTGCAGCCGGTTCAGGGTCTCGCTCATTTTGGCCACATCGGACTGGGAAACCGGATGAACGGCCATCTGGACGATCGGGTTGGGCTGAGTAGTCGGGGGGAGGGACAATTTCTGATTGGACTGGCAGAGGGTCCCGTTGGTCGGCACATCGCCGAGCTTGACCACCGCGCCGATATCACCCGCGTGCAGTTTGCCGATCGTCATCGTTTCCTTGCCCTGCATCAGCTGCAGGCCGCCCACGCGCACGTCCGTCTGGTTAGCTGCGTCCCAGACCCGGCTGTCCGATTCGAGCGTACCTCCGTATACTCGCAGAAAGCTGGTTTTGCCGTATTGATCGTCGCGGGATTTGAAAATAAAGGCGGCCAGGGGCGATTTGTCGCTGACTTCCATCAGCGCCTCTTCTCCATTGTCGCCGGTGACCATGAATGGGCCAACTTCGTTGGGGGCCGGCATCAGGCGGGTCAGCGCGCCGAGGACGGGCAGAACGGCGATGCCGGCCTCGGGTGCGGCGTAGAGAACCGGGATGCAGGTCCCGTTCAACATCGCCTTGCGCAGGCCGCGGACGACTTCTTCGTCGGTCAGGGTATCTTCTTCGAAATACTTTTCGAGGAGGGCGTCGTCCCCTTCGGCGGCCGCTTCGACCACCTGCAGGCGGGCTTCCGCGGCCGCTTCCTTCATGTTATCGGGAATCGGCTCGCGATGGTCGTCCTCGCCGACCCGGCAGGCCATCGCCAGCAGGTCGATCACCCCCCGGAATTCGGGCCCTTCCCCCAAAGGGATCTGCAGCGGGACGAAATTGCCCTCGAGATTCTCCTGGATGCTCTGCATGACGCGCGACACCCGGACATTTTCCCGGTTCATCCGGTTGATCAGGAGGACCCGCGGCATTTTGCGTTCGCCGGCCGCCTGCCAGACGATTTCCGTGCCGACTTCGACCCCTGCCACGGCTTCAACCAGGACGAGCGCCCCTTCCGACACCCGGAGGGCGCTGTTGACCTCTCCGACAAAATCGATGAAGCCAGGGGTATCGAGCAAATTGACCTTGACGCCGTTCCGTTCAAAACAAGCGATGGCTGTAGAAATCGAGCTCTGCCGGGCGATCTCCTCTTCCTCGAAGTCCATAATGGACGTACCATTTAACACGCTCCCCATGCGCGTGGTGGCGCCGGTCTGGAAGAGGAGTCGTTCGATGAGCGTCGTTTTCCCCGCGCCGTTGTGCGAAACAACGGCCACATTGCGGATGTTGCTTGTTTCGTATTCCTTCATCAGTTTGATGAGTCTCCTTAAGAAAGTATGTTTTTAACAGGCAAGTCGTTTCCATGGCGGCCGTGCGGCCTAGTGGAAAGACAAGTGGTAAGTTTTAAAAATAAGCTCCTCAAGTTGGGGATGGTATACAAAAGAGAGGGTTTTGGCAACCCGGTTCGACGGCGTCTGCAACCCGGACGAATCGCCCGCGTATCGGGTATCAAAACCGGTCGACTCGGGCGGCCGGTTGGCTTTCGAATGGGCGACAAACATACCCGGCGGACAGGACTCAGGAGCGGCGAATGACGGACGAAATACAAAAACTGAAAGAAGAGGAAAAAGCGGCGGCCGGCAACCTCATCGACACCGGCCAGGTAATCGGCAGCCGGCCGGTCACCCGTCATCGGCGGCAGCGGCGCCGCCGGCCGCATGCGGAGCGGCCCTCCTTTTTTGGACCGATCGTCCTGATCGGGGTTGGCGTTTATTTCCTTCTGACCAATCTCAATGTCATTGACGGCAGTCTGAACTGGAACGCGCTCTTCCGCCTCTGGCCGGTCTTCTTAATCTTCATGGGCCTCAATATCATCGCCCGCCAGATTCCAGGGGTCCTGGGCAGCCTGGGCAGCGCACTCGTCGGCCTGACGGCGGTGGCCCTGGCCGGCGCGGTGCTCTTTTTCGCCGATCGCCTCCCCTACGTCGACAGCCTGGCCGGTCAGGCAGCCAATCTCCAGCGCCACACCCTGGAAAGGCCGCTGGGCGAGGCGGCCTCGGCCGAAGTCGTCCTGGACGCCGGCAGCCTGCCTCTGACTCTCAGCGCCCTCTCCGACAGCAGGAATTTGATTGAGGGCGACATCAGCACCAGCGGCGAATTAATCGAAACCTTCGAAGTCGATGGCGATCGGATTCGCTACACTCTGGATGAGCGCAGCGTGATCTGGTGGGGCGGCACCAGCTGGGATGGGGACGATCGCTGGGATATCCGGCTGAGCCCGCGCCTGCCCATCGATCTGCGGCTCGACCTTTCCTCCGGCGCCAGCGACATCGACCTGAGCCGGCTGCAGCTCGAACACCTGGAAATCGATGGGGGATCCGGGGCCAGCTCGATCGCCCTGCCAGCTGGCACCTATCAGGCCCATTTCCACATGGGATCCGGCGCCAGCCGGATCTCCCTGCCGTCTGAAGGCGAAATTTTCCTCGAGGTGGATGGGGGCTCCGGCGCCCTCCGGCTGATTCTGCCCGCGTCGATGGCGGCCCGAATCGAAGTCGAGCACGGCAGCGGCCGCTTCGCGCCGGGAGACCGCTTCTCCCTCGTCGAGGGCGAGCGACATGGCGATGGCATCTGGGAGACGGAAGGCTACGAGCCCAATGCGCGCAATCGCATCGATCTGAAGATCGATCTAGGCTCCGGGTCGATTGTCATTTCGGAAGTGGTCCCGGAGTAGCCGCGCCAAAATGGTTTCCCCGGACAGGGGGCGGGCCGGTCAGGCCGCGTCGGCCGCCAGCTTTTTCATATAGCGCAGAATCGCGCCGATGCCGTTGAGCCGCTGGCCGGTGATGACTTTCTGCAGTCCCATCTCGAGGTAAAACTCGTTCGGCACCCGGCCGATCTCGTCCGGCGTCAGGCCATCGAGTCCCTCCTGGAGAATCTGGCCAAAGCCCCGCACCGTCGGGGATTCCCTGGGAATGTCAAAAAAATAGCGCACCCCCCCGTTCTCGACTTCGGCGTGGATGAAGACCGGGGTCATACACTCGTGCACCTGCCCGAATTCCTCCCGGCGCGCCTGGAGCCGCTCGGGGAGATCGGGCAGCTGCTCCGACAGTTCGAGCAGGTACATCAGCTTTTCCTTGCCTTCTAAAATCTGAAAATCTTCGATGAGTTCCCCGAGCCGAGCGGGGATGGCGTCTGTTTGCGTCATGGTTCTATTGTAGGGGAAGTCGGTCGTTCGGTAAACGCCGTTTGACGGAGGGGGTGGCACCCCTATTTTCCCGGAAACTGGCAGTTTCCGGGAAAATTGAGCCTACCATCTCCTGAACCGGCGCGGCTCCCGACTTTTTTCAAGTTTTGCCAGAGAGCCCGGCCGCCGTCGAATCAGGCAGCCTGGATCCGCTCCGGGGTGAAAGGCAGCCGCCGCAGCCGCCGGCCGGTCAGATTGTACAGGGCGTTGCCCACTGCGGCCGCCACCGGCCCGATCGGCGGTTCACCCATGCCGCGCGGACGGCCGTCCGACTCGAGGAGGATAACCTCGATCTCCGGAGCCCGATCGAGGGTCAGCAGGGGGTAGGTGTCGAAATTGGCCGGCGCCACCCGGCCGTCTTCGATCGTCAGCTCTTCGATCAGGGTCGAGCTGAGCCCCATGATGATCGCCCCCTGCGTCTGGGCCTTCGCCCCATCCGGATTGATAAACAGCCCGGCGTCGACGGCGGCCGTCATTCGGTGGACCTGGATTTCGCCCGTCTCCGACAGGGAAATTTCCGCCACCATGGCCACCATGGTGCCTACATCTGGGGCGCAGGCCAGCCCGTGGGCTCGCCCGGGCGGCAGCGGGCGGCCGTAGCCGGACCGTTCGGCCGCCGCCTCCAGCACGCCGGCCAGCCGCCGGCTCTCGGGATCATCCCCCAGGTGGGCCAGGCGAAAAGCCAGGGGATCGGCGCCGGCCACGTGGGCCATCTCGTCCATGAAGCTCTCCATGGCGAAGATATTGGCCAGGAGCCCGAGGCCGCGCCACCAGCCGGTCGGCAGCGGCAGCGGGGCGAGATAAGTGGTCAGCGACCGGTGCGGAATCCCGTCGTAAAAATTAAACGCCCCGCGCCAGGCGCCGAAATCGGTGCCGAGAATATGGGTCAGGAAGGTCGGGAAGCTGGAGAAAGCGACCTCCCCGCTGACGTGATCGTGGGCGATCGCCTCGACCCGGCCGCCGTCGAGTGTGGCACTCAGGCGGGAGCGAGTCGCCGGCCGGAAATAACCGTAGCGCAGATCTTCCAGGCGGCTCCAGCCGACGTGCACCGGCCGGCCGGCCGCGCGCGACAGCAGGGCCGCCTCCCGGGCCGCTTCGATATCCAGCTTGCGACCGAAGCCGCCGCCGAGATAAGTTGGCGTGACGACGACCGCCTCCGGCGGCAGATCGAGCAAGTCGGCCAGGCTGTCGCGCACCGACTCCTGGGCCTGTGTCGCCGTCCAGATCCGCGCCCCATCGCCCCGGACGTCGGCCAGGGCGGCGATCGGTTCGAGATGGGCGTGGGCGGCGAACGGGGTCCAGTACTCCGATGTCAGCGACGGCCCTTCCCTGAGGATCGCGTCCGGGCTCCCTTCTTTTTGAATCGTGTAGCCGGGCACTTCCTCGAAGTTGAGCCGGGCTTCGAGCTCAGCCTGGGTCCAGCGCCGCCCCTCCTCCCACTCGATTTCCAGGGCGTTCACCGCGGTCCAGGCCTGCTGCCGGGTCCGGGCCACCACCCCGGCGAACTGGTTTGGCAGGTCGATCACCACCTCCAGAACCCCGGGCCGGCCGGCGGCGTCTCCCGGAGCAGCCGACTTCATGACCGCCCCCAGCGACGGTGGGTGGACCGCCGCGCCGTAGGCCATCCCCTCGATCCGCATGTCAAAGCCGTAGAGAGCCCGACCGGTTATTTTCTCCGCAAAGTCGATGCGCGGCAGGGGGCGGCCAATCACTTCAAACTGGTCCGAGGCTTTCAGCACCGGCGGTTCGGCGAGTTCGGGCCATTCGCCCGCCCCGGCTACAATTTCGCCGAAGGTCAGCTGCTGCACCGGATCGTCGAGGGAGGTGATGACCCCGGACCGCGCTTCCAGG
>JBFFZG010000231.1:0-7984 GCA_041568735.1 Promineifilaceae bacterium (SeqCode) | reverse complement strand
GCCAGCCTGGCCCGAATTTCCGAGGAGGAAATGTCCCGCCGAAAGAGGCTGGCGGGAATCGGCTTAATGAGATCGGCGAATCCCGGCGGCACCGGCAGCTCGACGGCCTCGCGGAAGCGGCCGCCCTCGTCGACCCGGCCGGCGACCAGAAAGTGGCAGCCCAGCCGGCGAATTTCGTCGAGGGCGGCCGTCCTGTTCGCCTCGCTGAAGCCGTAGTAGCGGGGGGCGATGATGCGCGCGCCCGTGTCGTAGCCGACGACGAAGATCGTGCCGGGCAGGAGCCGCGCCTTTTCGAGAAAGGTCGGCGCGTTTGTCAGGGTGAGGGGGTGGCGGCCGGCGAACTGGGCCAGCCGGCTCAGGACGTCGTCCCGGTCCAGGGGCGGCTTGTCGACGTTGAAGGCCGACAGCTCGAAGGCGGGCGGCCGGCCGACCAGGGTGGCGGCCGCCCGGGCCAGCCCCAGGTGCCCCTTGTGCAGCGGATTGAACGAGCCGGACAGGAGCAGGCCGGCTCCAGGGGCGGACTGCGCCACCCGACCGTCGGGTTCGATGCGCACGAAAGAGGCGTGGCCGTCCAGGAGCACCGAGACCCCGGCGGCCAGGTCGATTTCTTCCCGGGCCAGCTCGTCCCGCGCCTTCAGGTCGAGCGCCAGCCGGCCGTCGAGGCCGCAGGCTTCGGCCAGGGCATTGATAATGATCCGGCTGATCAGATCCTCTTCGCCGCTCCGGTCCCGGCGCGCTTTGGCCAGGTTGATGCTGGTCGTGACGATGCGGCCGGCGGTCCAGAAGCTGATGTGGCCCCGGTGCGCGCCTCGCTTGACATAATCTGTGGCGATGGTGGCCGTGCAGCTCAGCCCGATGACCGAGTTGGGCAGGGGAAACAGGGCGCGCGCCGCCCCCGGCTCGGCCGCCGCCCCCCGGCCGGTCAGGAACAGCGCCCGCTGCAGGGCGTTCCCCGCCAGCAGCCGGGAGGATTCGGGCGACACGTATTTTTTCGGCTCCTGGCCAATGAAATCCTGGAAGGCGGCCGCCGCGTACGGCACCCGGGCCTCGAGCATCGTCCGGCTGGCTCCAGCCACGCCGAAGAGCCAGGCCAGCGCCTGGGTGCCCGCCCCGGTCACGACGACGGCGGCGACGGCCGGGTCGTCGTGAATCTGCTGGATTAAATCGCCGATCGCTTTTTCCATCGCTGCCTGCCGCCCGCGCCATGCCCGGCGTCGATGCCGGATGGGGGCAATTATCCGATACCCGGCGGGAATGACAAACCGGACGGCGGCCGGCGCCGGCCGCTGAAAGGAACCGCCGGCCGGGTCAGACCGGCGGCGGATAGCCGGTGATCTCGCGGATTTCCTGGTAGAGGGATTTGAGCCGGTCGTACATTTTTTTGTAGACCCGCTCGTACAGCGCGTCGTAGATTTCGTGATTTTCCGGCCGGGGGTCGAACTGCCGGCCGGGGCGGGTCATGGCGGCCACCGCGGTCGGAAAATCGGGATGGAGCCCCGCGCCGACGGCGGCGTCGATCGCCGCTCCCAGGCCGGAGGTCTCGTAGAGATGGGGGCGCACGGCCGGCCGGCCAAAGAGGTCGGCCGTCAGCTGTAGCGCCGCGTCGCTCTGGGAGCCGCCGCCGGAGACGCGCAGCTCGGTGATCGGCGTGCCGCTCCGCTTTTCGATCCGCTCCGCCCCTTCGCGCAGGGCGTAGGCCAGCCCTTCCAAAATCGCCCGGTAAAAATGGGCCCGGGTGTGCACATCTCCCCAGCCGATCACGGCCCCCTTGGCCTCCGGGCCGGGCACTTTGAGGCCCGGCGACCAGTAGGGCTGCAGGGTCAGCCCCATCGAGCCGGGAGGCACCTCGCCGACCAGCTCATCAAAGAGGGCTTCGGCCGCCACCCCGCGCTCCTCCGCCAGCTGCCGCTCGCGCAGGCCGAACTCCCGCTTGAACCAGCTGACCATCCAGAAGCCGCGGTAGACGTTGATCTCCAGGTTGTACCGGTCGGGCACGGCCGCCGGGTAGGGGGGAATGAGCGGAATGACCTCGATATACCGCTTCTGGGTGGTGCTGATCGAAGCCGTCGTGCCAAAGCTGAGGCAGCCGATATGCGGCTCGAGCACGCCGGAGCCGATCACCTCGCAGGATTTATCGCCCGCTGCGGCGATCAGGGGCAGGCCGGCCGGAATGCCGGTCGCCGCGGCGGCCGCGGCCGTGATTTCGCCCAGCTGCCCGGACGGCGGCACCAGCTCCGGCAGCTGCGCCCGGTCAACCTCCGGCAGGACCCGCCATTTCCAGTCCCAGCCGGCCGCCCAGCGCAGCTTTTTGTAGTCAAAGGGAACGTAGCCGACCTGGCCCGCCACTGAATCGACAAAGCGGCCGACCAGCCGGTAGGTCAGGTAGCCGGACAAAAACAGGTATTTGTGGGTTTTTTCCCAGATTTCCGGCTGGTGGTGGTGGATCCAGTTGGCCTCCGCTTCCGCCTGGAAGTAGGCGATCGTCTCCTCCATGCGCACCAGCTTGAAGGCCAGCCCCCACCAGCCGCGCAGCCGGGGCAGCCCTTCGGTTCGCCGCTGGTCGAGCCAGACGATGGCCGGCCGCAGCGGCTCCCCCTGCGCGTCGACGTTGATCATCGTCGCCCGCTGGGTGGTCAGGGCCACGGCCGCGATCGCCTCCTTCGGGACGTCCGTTTTGGCCCACAGCTGCTGGCAGGCCTGGCACAATTTTTCCCAGTAGTAAGCCGGATCCTGCTCGGCCCAGCCCGGTCTGGGGGAGACGTAGGGGGTGAGTTCGACCTGGCTGCGGGCCACCAGGTGGCCCTGCGGATCAAAAATCAGGGCGCGGACGCTCTGGGTGCCGTTGTCGATGGCCAGCAGGTAGTCGCGTGACATGGCGTTTCTCTTTCAGGCAAACTATGTTCCCACCGGGCGCTGGGAACAAAATCCTTCCCGGATGGGGCGACAGGGACCAATCCCTGGTGTATGATCGAATCGATCGACCTCGGGGGCGGCGGCGCGGCCGCTTCCGGTTATCTCACCTGCGACCGAGGCATTGATGACCCAGGACAAGATGTCCATTCGACGGAAAATGGCGCTCGTTTTCGCCGGCGGCCTGGTTTCCCTGGCGCTCCTGGAGCTGGCGGCCCGCTTCCTGTTCGGCGGCCCCCGCTGGGTCAATCCCACCTACCTGGAGCTGGGCCGGGATTTCCCGGAGCTGGAGCAGCTGCTCGTGGACCGGGACGCCAGCCCGCACCTCCAGTATTACGACGAATTTCTCTACGCCGCGCTGCCGCAGGAGACCGGAACGGTCAATTTTACCGGATATTACTCCGCCCGCCTGACCCCTGCCAGTGTTCCCCTGTCCGAAGCCGACACGATCGTCTGGACTTTTGGCGGTTCGACCATGGAAAACACGGAGACGACCGACGAGCTGACGATCGCCAACACCTGGGCCCGGCTCTTCAATGAGGCGCTCGGGCCGACCCATGTCAAAAATTTCGGCACCGGCGGCTTTTTCAGCTCCTACGAGCTGATCAAGTTCCAGAAACTGCTGCGGGAGGTGCCGGAGGCGGAGCGGCCGGACGTCGCCATCTTCTACGACGGCTACAACGACGCCCTCTTCGGCTTCCAATACGGCCCCGGCAGCCTGCAGAAGGACCTGTCCTTGAAGCTCCAGGCGCTGGTCGAGCAGGATGACCTGTCGACCGCCCTCTACACCGGCTCCCGCTGGCTGGCCCGGTATTCGAAATTGTGGGAGCAGACCGGCGCGCGCGCGGCCGAAGCCGCTCTCTTTCCCCTGCCCGAGCCGGAAATCACCGGCGAGGCCCTGGCCGCCGCGGTGCGCATCTACACCCGCAACGTGCAGATGACCGGTGCCATCTGCGCCGCCTTCGACGTGCGCTGCCTGTTCGTTCTGCAGCCGCTGCTCCTGAGCAAGCAGCCGCTCACGCCGCTCGAGCAGGGCGTCCTCGACGGCCTGCTCGCCCATCCCCGCTTCGGGCAGGCCGGGGTCGACTTTATCCGGGATTTCTACCGCGAGACGGCGGCCGCCCTGGCCGGAAACGAGGCCTTCATCGACGCCTCCACCATCCTCAACGGCCGCGCCCAGCCCGACTTCTACGACCTCGGCCACACCGCCCCCACCACCGCCCCCCTCATCGGCGAACAAATCGCCCCCCTCCTGCTGGAGAAGGTTTGGGATGGAGAACCGTGAGTTCCGAGTTCCGAGTACCGAGTTCCGAGTTCTGAGTTGCGAGTGCCGAGTACCAGGCGGAAATTTGGAAGCAGCGATCACCTTACGATCGATCATCTGAATTTCGAACACGATACAGTGCCCCGTGTTCACTCTCCCCGGTGCACTGTTCACTGGCTACTTGCAAGCGTTCACTGTTCACCGTTTACCGTTTACTGACCACTTCCTCCTTCCCCTTTCCCCGCAATCCCACTATCATAGAGGGCAGGTCGACTTGAGAAGAGGCAAAAGCAGATGGAAAATCGAAATACGTGGCAGGAAGTGGCGCCCCAGCTGGTCGATGTGGCCATGGGGCGGAGCCCGGCCGATCTGATCGTTCGGGATGGGCGGTGGGTCAACGTGCTCACCCGCGAGGTCATTCCCGGCACCGATATCGCCGTGAAGGCCGGCCGCATCGCCTACATCGGCCCGGATGCGTCGTACTGCCAGGGGGCGGAAACGCGGGTCATCGAGGCCGGCGGCCGCTTCCTCGTGCCCGGCCTGGCCGACGGCCACATGCACATCGAGAGCAGCATGTGCACCATCACCGAATACGTCCGCACAGTCGTGCCGCGCGGCACGACCGCCCTTTTCGCCGATCCCCATGAAATTGTCAACGTCTTCGGCCTCGACGGCCTGCGCCTGATGGTCGACGAGGCGGCCGTGATGCCGATCCACGTCTTCATTCAGGTCCCTTCCTGCGTCCCCTCGGCGCCCGGGCTGGAGCGGCCGGGCGCGTCGATCACCCCGGCCGACGTCAGCGTGGCCCTCAGCTGGAACGGCGTCATCGGGCTGGGGGAAATGATGAATTTTCCCGGCGTGTACAACAACGATCCCCAGATGCACGCCGAAATCGCGGCCGCGATGCGGGCCGGCAAAACGGTGGGCGGCCACTACGCCAGCCCCGATCTCGGCCGCCCCTTCCACGCCTACATCGCCGGCGGGCCGGCCGACGACCACGAGAACACCCGGGAAATCGACGCCGTCGAACGGGCCCGGCGGGGGATGCGGCCGATGCTGCGCCTCGGCTCTGCCTGGTACGACGTCGCCGCCCAGATCACGGCCATCACCGAAAAGGGGCTCGACCCACGCCGCTTTATCCTCTGCACCGACGACGTTCACGCCGGCACCCTGCTCCAGGAAGGGCATATGGACCGGGTGCTGCAGCACGCCGTCGAGCTCGGCTGCGATCCCCTGATCGCCCTGCAGATGATGACCATCAACACGGCCGAGCATTTCGGCGTCGATCGGGATCTCGGCTCCCTTTCTCCCGGCCGCTGCGCCGACATCGTCCTGGCCGACCGGCTCGACCCGTTCGCGGCCGACCTGGTGATCGCCAACGGCGCGGTCGTGGCCGAAAACGGGGTCCTGACCATCGACCTGCCCCCTTACCCGCACGACAGCCGCTTCATGCGCTCGGTCCGGGTCAAAAAACCGGTCCGGCCGGAGCAGTTTGCCGTCCCGATCAACGGCCCGGCCGACGGCGAGCGGGTGGCGGTCAATGTCATCGGCGTGATCGAGAACCAGGCCCCCACCCGCCACCTGACGGCCGACCTGGTCGTGCGCGACCGGGCCGTTCAGCCCGACCCGGAGCGGGACATCCTGCGGCTGGCCCTCGTCGAACGCCACCGGGGCACCGGTGAAATCATCAACGGCTTCGTCAGCGGCTTCGGCTTCGACGTGCCGTGCGCCGTTGCCGCCACCGTCGCCCACGACAGCCATCACCTGATCGTCACCGGGACCAACGAGCAGGATATGGCCCGGGCTGTCAACAAGCTGGTCGAAGTGGGCGGCGGCGTGGTCGTCATTCGCGAGGGGCAGGTGGCGGCGCTGGTCGAGCTGCCGCTCGGCGGGCTCATGTCGACCGAGCGGGCGGAAGTCGTGGCCGCCAGGTCGGCCCGCATGTTGGCCGCCATGCGCGAATGCGGCTGCGCTCTGAACAACGCGTACATGCAGCTCAGCCTGCTGGCGCTCGTCGTCATTCCCGAGCTGCGCATTTCGGATCTGGGATTGGTCGATGTCACCCGTTTCACCCACATCCCGGTGGTGGCCGGACTCTCCACTGGCAATTGAGGATAAAAATCAACGTTATGTCAATCGAATTAACAATCGACCGGATGTTCAATTGTTAATTCGATTGACATAAATATTAATTCACCGGTTATCCCCCGTTTTTCCACCGATGCTCTCCCCCAATTCCGCCAACCGCACGCTGCCCCTGACCCCGACCCTGCTGGCGGCCGGTTTTTTCCTGACCCTGATGGCCTACCGGCTGCTGGGGCTCCTGCCGCCGGAGCAGCGCGCCGCCGCCTGGCCGCCGCTGCTGGTCGGGGTGGCCGCTCTCGGCCTGGGAGCGGCCGGCTGGCTGGGGATGGCCCCCCCGGCCGGGTTCGACCGGCTGACCGGCCGGCTGCGGGTGATTTTCAGCCTGCAGCCGGGCCAGATCGCCCTGCTGGGACTCTCTTTTTTCTTCGCCTGGGTCGCCCGCCAGGCGGCCGGAGATGATTTTATCGCCCGGGACGGGCAGATGGCGGCGGCCGCCTGGCTGCTGGCGGCGGCGGCCGTGGTTCTGGGCAGCCTGCGGCTGGGGGAGCGGCCGGTCCCGCTGGTGCCCGGCTGGAAGCGGTGGGAAACGGCGGCCGTGGCCGCCCTCTTCGCCCTGGCCCTGCTGCTTCGCCTGGCCTTTCTCGAGGCATTTCCCCCCGTCCTGACCGGGGACGAGGGGTCGGCCGGCCTGGAATCGGTCAAATTTATCCAGGACGGCGCCGACAATCTCCTGACGCTCGGCTGGTTCTCCTTTTCCACGTTTTACTTCTGGATCCAGTCATGGGGGCTGCGCCTGTTCGGCCAGACGACCACCGGCCTTCGGTTTCTCTCCGCCATGGCCGGCGCTCTGACGGTGCCCGCTCTCTACGGGCTGGTGCGGCAGCTGTACGGCCGGCGCACCGCCCTGGCCGCGGCCGCTCTGCTGACGGCCGCCCACTTCCACATCCACTTCAGCCGGATCGGCCTCAACAATATCTGGGACGGCCTCTTCGCCCTGCTGGCCCTCAGCTTCCTCTGGCGGGGCTGGCGCCGGGGGGACCGGCTCTGGTTCGTCCTGTGCGGCTTTGTACTGGGCCTCAGCCAGTATTTCTACGTCAGCATGCGGATCTTCCCCCTGGCGATCCTCCTGTGGGCTGGAGCAGCCTTCTTTTTCGACCGGCGGCGGCTGCGCCGCCGTCTGCCCGACCTGGTGCTGACCGGGCTCGTCTCCCTCGTCATCTTCCTCCCGCTGGCCTTGTATTATGTCAACCATCCGGATCAGTTCAACGCTCCCATGCAGCGGGTCTCGATTTTCAATGGGTGGCTGGAGCGCGAAGTCGAGCTGCGGGGCTCCACCCCCCTGGCCGTCTGGCTCGACCAGCTCCGCCTGGCCGCACTCGGCATCACCACGGTCGATCTGCGCCACTGGTACGCCCCCGGTGCGCCGCTCCTCCTCCCCCTCACGGCCGTCCCATTCGCCATGGGCCTCTTCTGGAGCCTGTGGGCGCCCGACCTGCGCGGGCTGCTCCTCCTGATTCCGCTGGCCGGCATCGTCTTCATGAGCAGCTTCAGCCAGGATCTCCCTTCAGCCCAGCGCTATATTATCGTCAGCCCGCTGGCGCTGATCCTGGCCGCCCGGCCGCTGGCCGCCGTTTCCCGGCGGATCGCCGACCGCGCGGCGGGGCGCTGGCTGCTGGGCGGGGCGCTGGCACTGCTGATGGCCATCGACGTCCAGTTCTATTTCCG
>JBFFZG010000230.1:0-7991 GCA_041568735.1 Promineifilaceae bacterium (SeqCode) | reverse complement strand
TCGGCCGCCATCATCGGCGTCGGCAATGTCGCCCTGGACGTGGCCCGGGTCCTGGCCCGCGATCCGGACGAGCTGGCCCAGACCGACATCGCCGATCACGCCCTCGAGGCCCTGCGCCGGAGCCAGGTGCGCGAGGTGGTCATCCTCGGCCGGCGCGGTCCGGCCCAGGCAGCCTTCACCACGGCCGAGCTCAAGGAATTCGGCGAGTTGGCCGGGGTGGATGTGACGGCCGTACCGGAAGAAATAGACCTCGACCCGCTGTCCAGAGAGGCGGTGGCCCAGTTTCCCGACCGCAATGTCTCGCGCAACCTCGAAGTGCTGGAAGGGTACGCCCGGAACGCCGCCGGGGGGCACGAGCGCCGGGTCACCTTCCGTTTTCTCGTCTCCCCCGTGGCAGTGATCGGCAGCGGCGCCGGCCGGGCCGCCGGACTGAAGGTGGTGCGGAACCGGCTGGAACCCTCCCCGAGCGGCTCCTTACGGGCCGTGGCCACCGGCGAATTCGAGACGATTCCGGCCGACCTCGTCTTCAGCTCGATCGGCTATCGGGGGGTTCCCCTACCCGGCGTCCCCTTCAACGAGCGCTGGGGGGTCATCCTCAACGAAAAAGGGCGGGTGCTCGAGCCCGGCAGCCTGACCCCGATCACCGGCGAGTACGCCGCCGGCTGGATCAAGCGCGGGCCGGTCGGCGTCATCGGTACCAACAAGCCGGACGCCCTCGAAACCGTGGTCCAGATGGTGGCCGACCTGGAAGCCGGCTGTACCAATGAACCGGAGCGGCCGGAGCGGGAATCGGTCGAAGATTTCGTGGCTGCCCGCCAGCCCGACTACTTCTCCTTCGCGGACTGGCTGCGCCTCGACGAGATTGAACGGCAGCGGGGCGAAGCCAGGGGGCGGCCGCGGGTCAAACTGACCGACGTGGATGAAATGGTCCGGCTGGTCAAAAATCGGCCGCCGATCTCCCGGGGGAATGACTGAACCCTGGGCACCATTTGAAAAAACACGACAGCTTTTAACCAGACATCTGTGGCATACTGAACCGGTTGTGCCGCGCCAACTTTCGAGGAAACCATGGGAATCGGAACGCCAGCTTATCGGGTGGATGCGCCGGGCAAAGTCACCGGCGAGGCGATTTATCCGGGAGACATCCGGCGGGAAAACTTTTTACACGCCCTGACTGTTTTCAGCGACCAGCCTCATGCACGCATGGTCCGCATGGATCTCACGGCCGCCCGCGCGGTGGCGGGGGTCGTGGCGATCTTCACGGCGGCCGACGTGCCGGTCAATGAATACGGGCTGACGATGTTCGACCAGCCGGTTTTCATCGGGGTCGAGCACACCGGCCGCAGCCGGATTCCCTGCGACGTCAGCCGCTGGGAGGCGGATCACGTGGCCCTGGTGGTGGCGGAGACGATCGAAGCGGCGCGCGAGGCGGCCGCCCGGATTGAGATCGAGTGGGAGCCGCTGCCGCTCTTCCCCGACATCGCCAGCGCCCTGGCCACCGAAGCCCTGCTCCACCCGGAAAACGGCTGTGAGGACAACATCTACTACCGGCTGAAGATCCTCAAGGGGGACGTGGCGGCCGGCTGGGCGCAGGCCGACGTCGTCGTCGAGGGGCACTACACCCTGCCCCACCAGGAGCACGTCTACCTGCAGCCGGAAGCGGCGGTCAGCTACATCGACGAGGCCGGCCGGGTGACCGTCGAGGTCGCCGGGCAGTGGACCCACGAGGACCAGGAGCAGATCGCCCACGCCCTCGACCTGCCGCGCGAGCAGGTGCGGGTGGTCTACCCGGCCATCGGCGGCGCCTTTGGCGGGCGGGAGGACATGTCCCTGCAGATCGTCATGGCGCTGGCCGCCTGGCGGCTGCACGAACGAGGGGAGAGCCGGCCGGTTCGCGCCCAGTGGCGGCGGGAAGAGAGCATCGTCGGCCACCACAAGCGCCACCGGGCGGAGGTGCGCACCCGCTGGGGGGCGACGCGGGAGGGGAAGATCACGGCCGTTGAGGCCGACCTCTTTCTCGACGCCGGCGCCTACAACTACACCAGCAACAAGGTGCTGGGAAATTTCCACATCACCGTCTGCGGCGCCTATGAAATACCCAACGCCCGGGTCGACAGCCATGCGGTCTACACGACCTCCGTGCCGGGCGGGGCGTTTCGCGGCTTCGGAGCCCCGCAGGGAACGTTCGTGGCCGAAAACCAGATGAACCGGCTGGCCGAGGCCCTGGGGATCGACCCGGTGGAGCTGCGCCTGCGCAACTGCCTGCGAGAGCACAGCACCCAGATCACCCAGGCACCGATGCCGCCCGGGGTCAGCCTGCCGGAAGTCATCGCCGCCTGCGCCGAGGCGGCGGGCTGGCCGGGCGGGTCGAACGCATCGGCGGATGGACCGGCCGGCCGCTGGAAGGCCTTTCAATCGCTCCCGGCCGACCGGTCGGCCCTGCGCTTCGGCCGCGGCTTCACCTGCGCTTTTAAAAATGTCGGCTTTTCCTACGGCTTCCCCGAGCGGTGCGAGGCGACCATCGAGCTGTACGGCAAGGGGAAGATCGAGCGGGTGGTCTGCCGCCACGCCGGGGCCGAGGTCGGCCAGGGGGCGCACACCGCCTTCCGGCAGATGGCGGCCACCGCGGTCGGCGTGTCGCCAGAACTCGTCGAGCTGGTGCTCTCCGACACGGCCGAAACCGGCGATTCCGGCTCCGCCTCCGCCTCGCGCATGACCTTCATGGCCGGCAACGCCATCCAGGAAGCGGCCGAGAAGGCGTTAGCCCAGTGGCAGGCGGAGGAGCGGCCGGCCGTCGGCTGGACCCGCTTCACCCCGCGGCCGACCGTGACCCTCGACGTGCAGACGGGGCGCGGCGACGGCAACATCACCTTCGGCTATGTGGCCCAGGCCGTCGAGCTGGCGGTCGATATCGAAACCGGCCATCTCTTCATCGGCCGGGTCGTCTCGGCCAGCGACGTCGGCAAGGTGATCAACCGGAAGCTGATCGAAGGGCAGATCGATGGGGCGGTCGTCCAGGCGGCCGGCTATGCCGTTAGCGAAAACCTGCAGCTGCGGGAGGGCCGAATCGCCAATCCCCGCCTGAGCACCTACCTCATGCCCGGCATCGGCGACATTCCCGAGCGGGTCGAGCACGTCATCCTCGAGATTCCCGACCCGCAGGGGCCGTGGGGGGCGCGCGGCATGGCCGAGATGCCCTTCATTCCCTTTGCTCCGGCCGTCACGGCCGCCCTGCACGAGGCCACCGGCGTCTGGTTTGATGAGATTCCCCTGACCCCGGAGCGGATTCTGCGCGGCCTCCAGGCAGCCCGGACCAAATCTTCTTCTTAAGAAAGCGGCCGCCGAAGCAATTGCCGGCGTATTAGTGAAATGTTATATTAGAGGTCAGACGATTGTCGCCTGACTCTTCACGACAAGGAACCCCATCCCATGCCCAATACCGCCCTCGTTGCCATCGGTGGCAACTCGCTGATTTCCAACCAGACCCGGCCCGATATTCCCCACCAGTGGGACGCCGTCCGCGAAACCTGCCGCCACCTGGCCGATATGGTCGAAAGCGGCTGGAAGCTGGTCATCACCCACGGCAACGGCCCCCAGGTCGGCTTCATCATGCGGCGCAACGAGCTGGCTGCGCACGAGCTGCACACGACGCCGCTCGATTTGATCGTGGCCGACACCCAGGGGGCGATTGGCTACATGCTGCAGCAGGCGCTGACCAACGAGCTGTACAGCCGGGGGATCGACAGCAAGGTCGTCTCCCTGGTCACCCAGATGCTGGTCGACGCCGACGACCCGGCCTTTCAAAACCCGACCAAGCCGATCGGCTCTTTCCTCGACGAAGCGACCGCCCGCGTCTTTGAAGAGCAGGGCTGGGCGGTCATCGAGGACGCCGGCCGGGGCTGGCGCCGGGTCGTCGCCTCGCCGCAGCCGCTGCGGGTCATCGAAGAAGCCTCGATCCGCGACCTGATCGCCGCCGACACGATCGTCATCGCCGCCGGTGGAGGCGGCATCCCCGTCGTGCAGAATCCGAAAGGCGAGCTCCGCGAGATGCAGGGGGTGCCGGCCGTCATCGACAAAGATCGGGCCAGCAGCCTGCTGGCGCAGCAGATCGAGGCCGACCTCTTTCTCATCTCGACCGGAGTGGAAAAAGTGCTTTTGAACTTCAAAACGCCGCAGGAGAAACCGCTCGACCGGGTGACCGTGGACGAGCTGCGACAGTATGTCGCCGAAGGGCATTTCGCCCCGGGCAGCATGCGGCCGAAGATCGAGGCGGTCATCGATTTTGTGAACGGCACGGGCCATCCGGCCATCATCACCGATCCCCCCCACCTGGCGGCCGCCCTCCGGCGGGAAGCCGGCACGTGGATTGCCAGCCAGGCGGAGCAGCCCATCCAGACCGATACCTATTCACCTTAAACAGCCGGCCGCGGCCGGATCACCCAAATCACCAGGAATTCACAATGCAGGAACTGATTCAGCAGATAGACGAGCGCGTGGCGGCCGCCCACGACGACATTCTCCAGTTTTTCCGGGCAATCGTGGCCATCCCCAGCATGGACAGCGACATCGAAGAAGTCGGCCGGCGGGTCGGCGAGGAGATGAAAAAGCTGGGCTATGACGACGTCTATGTCGACCGGTACGGCTCAATCGTCGGCCGCATCGGCCGGGGAGAAAAGATCCTCCTCTACGACAGCCACCTCGACACCGTCGGCATCGGCGACCCGGAGCAGTGGGCCTGGGATCCCTTCGAGGGAAAGGTCGAAAACGGGATGCTCTACGCCCGCGGAGCGCTCGACGAAAAAAACAGCACGCCGGGGATGGTTTACGGCCTGGCCCTGGCCCGCGATCTCGGCCTTCTCGACGGCATCACCGCCTATTTCCTCGGCAACATCGAGGAATGGTGCGACGGGGTCGGCTGCGCCGCCTTCCACGACTGGGAAGGGATCCATCCCGATTTCGTCGTCATCGGCGAGCCGACCAACATGAAGGTCTACCGCGGCCACAAGGGGCGCTATGAGCTGGAAGTCATCTGCAAGGGGAAGAGTGCCCACGCGGCCAGCAACTACATGGGGGACAACGCCATCTACAAAATGCAGCCGGTCATCGAGGCGATTTCCCGGCTGGAAGCGACCTTCACCCCGGATGATTTTCTGGGCATCGGCCGCATCACCGTCACCAAGGTCAGCAGCGTCAGCCCGAGCAACAACGCCGTCCCGGACGAGTGCACGATCTTTATCGACCGGCGCATCACCTTCGGCGAGACCAAAGAGCTGGTGCGGGCCCAGATCGAGGGGATTCTGCCGGCCGACAAACGGAAGGATTTCGAGATCCGCGGGCTGACCTACACCGAACCGAGCCACACCGGCGCGGTCTACGAATACGAGCAGTATTTCCCCTCGTGGGCCTTCCCTGAGGACCATCCCTTTATCGCCGCCGGCCGCCGCACGCTGCAGGCGCTCAGGCCCAAGGAGGAGGACCTGCACGGCCAGGGGAAATGGGATTTTTCGACCAACGGCAACTACTGGGCCGGCCGGCTGGGGATTCCCTGCCTCGGCTTCGGTCCCGGCAACGAGATCTACGCCCACAATGTGGACGAACATGTTCCGCTGCAGGATGTGGTGGACGCCACGAAATTTTACGCCCTGCTGCCGAAGATGCTGGCCGATGGATAAGTTAAGTTAAATGCCGCGGCTGCCCCGGCCAGGGCAGCCGCCCGGACGCCTCGGGCGTCAGCTAAAATCAGGATTTGATAGGTTAGGAGGATTTCATGCAGACCTATTTTCGCGGCCGAGACATGATTACCACCATGGAGTGGTCAAAAGACGAAATCGAAACGATCATGGAAGTGGCCAAGGAGCTGAAGCGGCAGCGGGCGCTGGGCGTACCCCACCCCATCCTGCGCGACAAAGTTCTCTCGATGCTCTTCTTTTTCACCAGCACGCGCACCCGCAACAGCTTCGAGGCCGGCATGGCCCAGCTCGGCGGGCACGCCCAGTTCATCGATTCCAACACGACCCAGATCAGCCACGGCGACACCGCTAAAGAAATCGGCGAGATCTACGGCCGCTACAACGACGGAATCGCCATCCGCCAGTGCGACTGGGGGGTGGGCAACAAGTACATCCGCGAGGTGGCGGCCGCCAGCCGGATCCCGGTCCTCAACATGCAGTGCGACCATTTTCACCCCTTCCAGATCCTGGCCGACTTTCTGACCATTCTGGAAAAGAAAGGGGATCCGCGCGGGCTGACGATCAATGTCAGCTACGCCTATGCCGAAAGCTACCAGAAGCCGATGAGCGTTCCCATCAGCCTGATCCTGCTCATGTCCCGCTTTGGGATGAATGTGCGCCTGACCCGGCCGCCGGAATTTAAGCTCATGCCCGAGTACGAGGAGCAGGCCCGGGTCAACGCCCGCCAGTCGGGCGGCTCCTTCGAGATTATCGACGATTTCGACGCCGGTTTTAAAGGGGCGGACATCGTCTATCCCAAGGCCTGGGGCTGCATGCTGACGACCGAGAATCTGCAGGAGTCGGCCGAGATCAGCAAACAGTACCGCCACTGGATCTGCGACGAGAAGCGGATGGCCCTGGCCAAAGAAGACGCCATCTACATGCACTGCCTCCCGGCCGACCGGAATATCGAAGTGGCCGACGCCGTCATCGACGGCCCGCAGAGCGTCGTTTACGACGAGGCGGAGAACCGGCTCCACGTACAGAAAGCGGTCATGGCCCTGACCATGTCCTGACGGCAGTCATGGAATTTGTGCGCCACCTGCGCTGCGTCATCTGCGGCGAAACGTACGCTCCCGATGCGGTCGACTACGTCTGCCCCCGGCACGGCCGGGAAGGCATTCTCGACGTCGTCTACGACTACGACCGCCTGGGAGCGACCTTCACGCGGGCCGACCTGGAGCGCCGTCCCGAGCGGACGATCTGGCGCTACCGGCCGCTGCTGCCGGTTCAAACCGGGGTGGAAGTCCCCCCACTCAGCGTGGGGGGCACGCCGCTCTACCATGTCCCCCGCCTCGGCCGGCCGCTGGGATTGCGCCACCTCTGGGTCAAGGACGACGGCCGCAACCCGACCGCTTCCTTTAAAGATCGCGCCAGCGCCGTGGCGGCCGTCAAGGCCCGGGAAGTCGAGGCGGCGGTCATCACCACGGCCAGCACGGGCAACGCGGCCGCCGCCCTGGCCGGCCTCTGCGCCAGCATCGGCCAGGCGACCGTCATTTTCGTGCCGCAGAGCGCCCCACAGGCCAAGGTGGCCCAGCTGCTGGCCTACGGGGCGACCGTCCTGCTGGTTGAAGGCACCTATGACCAGGCCTTCGACCTCTGCCTGCAGGCGGCCGATCACTTCGGCTGGTACAACCGGAACACCGGGTTCAACCCGTACATGACCGAGGGGAAGAAGACGGTCAGCTACGAAATCTGCGAGCAGCTCGACTGGCGGGCGCCGGACGCGATCTTTGTCAGCGTCGGCGACGGCTGTATCATCGGCGGGGTGCACAAGGGGCTGAAAGATCTGCGGGCGCTGGGCTGGATCGACCGCATGCCCCGTCTCATCGGGGTGCAGGCCGCTGGCAGCGCTTACCTGGCCGACGCCTGGGCCAAAGGGGAGGACATCCTGACCAAGCCGCCGATCCAGGCCCGCACCGTGGCCGACAGCATCAGCGCCGGCCTGCCGCGGGACCGGGTCAAGGCGCTGGCGGCCGTCGTCGAAACCGGCGGGGCGTTTGTCACGGTCAGCGATGACCAGATCCTGGCGGCGATTCCGGCCCTGGCCCGCGGCAGCGGCGTCTTCGCCGAGCCGGCCGGCGCCGCCGCTTACGCCGGCCTGGTGCAAGCGGTCAAACAGGGGCTCGTCTCACCGGACGAGCGGCTGGTCGTGATTAACACGGGGAACGGTCTGAAAGATATCGCCGGCGCCCTGACGGCCGTGGA
Organism: Promineifilaceae bacterium (SeqCode); assembly: GCA_041568735.1. GTDB lineage: Bacteria > Chloroflexota > Anaerolineae > Promineifilales > Promineifilaceae > WTJY01. Next base: position 54 of record JBFFZG010000230.1, on the reverse strand, counting down.
AAAAAGCGGCACAAGACCTCACGTGATCCCGGCCGATCTGTCGGCCGTGGCCCG
>JBFFZG010000229.1:0-8017 GCA_041568735.1 Promineifilaceae bacterium (SeqCode) | reverse complement strand
GGCCCGGCTGGCGCAGGCCGGCTCCAGGGTCCGCGTCGTTTCCCTGCCCTGCTGGGAGCTGTTTGACCGGCAGGACGAGGGCTACCGCGATTCGGTTCTGCCGGCGACAATAAGCGCCCGGGTTTCCATTGAGGCCGGGGTTACCCACGGCTGGAAGAAGTATCTCGGCGACCGGGAACCGCCCTCGGACTCGATCATTTCGGGGCATCCGCTCCGTACGAAACGCTTTACGCCCAGTTTGGCCTGACCACGGACGCTCTTGAAGCCGCCGTTAAAGCCCTTCTTGCCTGACACCATGCGATTTCGTGAAAAAGTCGCCCTGGTTACCGGGTCCGGCCGCGGAATCGGCCGGGCTATTGCCCTGCGCTTCGCCGGCGAAGGTGCCGATGTCGTCGTCAATTTTTTCCGCAACCGCGACCCGGCCGAAGAAACCGCCCAAGCGATTCGGGCGCTCGGCCGGCGCGCGCTGGTCGTCAAGGCCAACGTCGGAGAGCTGACCGACCTCGATCAGCTGTTTGCCGCTGCCCGCGATGCATTTGGCGGGATCGATTATTACATTCACAATGCCGCCAGCGGCTACAACCGGCCGGCCCTCGAGCAAAAACCGCGCGGCTGGGAATGGACGATGAATATCAACGCCCGCTCCCTCCTGTTCGCCGCGCAGCATGCCGCCCCGATCATGACCGGGCGGGGCGGTGGGGCGATAGTCGCTCTAACGAGTTTGGGGGGGCAGCGGGTCCTGATGAGCGACTACGCCGTCGTCGGCGCCTCCAAGGCGGCCATGGAAGCGCTCATTCGCTATCTGGCGGTCGATCTGGGTCCTCACGGCATTCAGGTCAATGCCGTCGCTCCGGGGGTGGTATTGACCGAGGCCATTCGAAAGTTTGAGTCTGTGCGTCAGGAAGGAGAAGCGATTTTCGACGAAGTGGAAAACCGCACACCGGCCGGCCGGCTGGGGACACCGGAAGATGTGGCCGGGGTCGTGGCTTTCCTCTGCTCCAAAGAGGCGCAAATGATCTGCGGGCAATGTCTCGTCATGGACGGAGGCCACTCCCTTTTCGTCCGCTAGCCGCAATAATAGCCTGCGCCGCCTCTAAATCAGCCGGGGTGTTGATATTGAAGAAAGGACGGCCGTCCCGGGTGAACGCATCGAGCTCTTTCTGACCCAGGATCTCCAGGTCCAGGTCGCCGATAATCTGGTGTAGAGAAAACCGGTCCACCGCCAGACCTCGTTCGACGGCGGCGAGCAGCGGACGGCGCCGGTAAACGGCGTGAAAAGGCTGGAGGCGGCCGTTCCATTCCGGCACGACGGCTTCCGCCCGACCCAGCCGCTCAACCTGGTGGCGCAGCAAAGCCGGATCGGCAAACGGCATATCACAGGCAACCAGCATCAGCAGTGGGGTTTGCGCACAACGGCAGGCGGTCTGGAGGCCATACGCCGCCCCCAGACCCGGCATCGGATCCTGGCAGAGGCGAAGGCCAAGATAGGCGTAGGCTTCAGGGTTGTTCGTCGTGATCGCTCGTTCACCGGGCAGGGGCAACAGAGCCGCCAGCACATGCTCGATAAGCGGCGATCTGTCGAGCAGCACGAGTCCTTTATCCCGACCCATCCGGCTGGATTGACCGCCGGCCTGAATGACAATGGTGATATTTTCCATTCCGATGTGAACCTGTTATAAATGAGGGTTGTTAAAAGTTCAACCGCTGGCAGGCAGCCCGCCAGCGGATCCGAATTCCAGACTCGATCAGCCAATGAGCGAAACGAATTCAGAGGCAAACGGTCACGAAGAAGGAGATCGCCCGGCCCCGGCCGGCCCCGAAGTCGATCCCTCAGCGTCCCGGGCCGGCCGCTATCTACAAATTTTAAATCAACAGGGGGAGCTGATCTGCTGTTTTTCCCCGCACCTTGCGATTACCTTTGCCAACCAGGCTTTCGCCGATCTGGTGGACCAGCCGGCCGCCGACCTGATCGGCCGTTCGCTCGATTCCTTTGTCCGGCCGGAGGATTTTGCCCGCCTCTCCCGCACTCTGGAATCTCCCGACAGCGGCCGTGAACCGCTCCAGTTTGATCTGGAAGTCGAAAGCAGATCCAAGGGCGCCTACTGGCTCGGCTGGATGATTTATCCCAACCTGAATCCAGATGGCTGCCTGGTCGAATGGATCGCCATTGGCCGGGATATTACCGGTGACCGGCGAAAAACGGCCACTATTTTTCACCAATCGAATATGCTGGCGGCGGTCATGGACGCCGTGATTCTGACCGACCTTTCCTTCAACATCGTCGACTGGAATGGGTATGCCGAAACCCTTTACGGGTGGAAAAAGGAAGAAGTCATCGGCCAAAATGTCAGCACGATCACCAAAACGCAGTTTCCCCTTCAAAACGGCTGGGAAGCCCAGGAAGCGCTGTTTGCGCAAAAACACTGGCGCGGTGAGGTCATTCAAAGTCACCGGGACGGCCACCAGATTGATATCCTGTCGACTGTCTCCATCTTTTATGACGAAGACGGGGTGGAGGCCGGGGTTATCGCCGTTAACCGCGATATTACAGAACGGAAGCGGTCAGAAGAAATGCTGCGCCGCTCGCAGAAATTGGAGAGCCTGGGCCTGATGGCCGGCGGCATCGCCCATGATTTTAACAATCTGCTCACTGCTCTCGTCGCGCAGATCACTCTGGCTAAAATGAAAAGCCTGGATCACCCGGGAACGGTCAAACACCTGGAACGGGCGGAAGCTGCTGCCCAGCGCGCCGCCGACCTGACCGGCCAGCTCCTGACCTACTCCGGCCGCCGGCCGGCCGAAGTCAGACGGATCGATATCAATCGGTTGATTGAAGACCAGCTGCAAATATTCCGCCTGACCATTCCGCAAAATGTCTACCTGACCACGACCCTGACTCCCGAAATCGCCCCCATCGAAGGGGACGCAACCCAGATACAGCAGATCTTGATGAACCTGATCCTGAACGGGGCGGAAGCGATTGAAGATACGGTTGGGACCGTTTTTCTGGAAACCCGCGTGGTCCACCTCGATGCTCCGAATCACGAGGCTATCCAACCGCTGGGCGCGGGAGATTATGTCAACATTTCGGTTTCGGACACTGGCAGCGGGATGGATGCCGCCACCATCGCCAGGATCTTCGATCCCTTTTTTACGACAAAACCCAGCGGCCGTGGTCTCGGCCTATCTTCCGTCCTTGGTATTGTCAAAAGCCACAACGGTGGGCTGGCGGTGGCCAGCAATCCGGGGAAAGGCACCCGCTTCGATATCTATTTTCCCGCCCTCCCTGGCCCTCTGCCAGCGGCCAGTTCACCCGAGGAGACCGGCCTCTGGCCGGCCGCCAAGGAACCCCAACGGCAGATCTTAATCGTCGACGACGATGCCGGTGTGCGCACCGCCCTGGTCGATATCGTCGAGGCTCTCGGACACCGGGCTCAACCGGTTCCAAACGGCTGGCAGGTGGTTGCGGCCATCGGCGAAAAGCCGGAAGCGGTCTCCCTCATCCTGCTCGACCTGACGATGCCCGGGTTGAACGGGGTCGAAACGCACCGACGCATCCGGGAGATTAATCCCGACGTCCCAATCATCCTCACGACCGCCTATCCCGAAAATAAAGTCGACGAGTGGATCCGGCAGGACCGGCGCACCTCTTTCCTTTCCAAACCGTACTCGGTGGAAGCGATCACCACGGCGATCGAGAAGATATTTGCCGAAACGGGCAATGACAATGGAGCCTAACCCGGCTGCGCCGCCAGAGTCAGATCGATCTCGAGCTCCACGCCCTCCCGGATGACCGCCAGGGTTACGACATCCCCCACTTTGGTGCGGGTTTGCAAATATTCCTGCAGGCTGTTCCAATCCCTCAGGGAAACCCCATCGATGGCCGTCAGGATATCACCACCAATCAGCAAAATTTGATTCCCGATTCTGACCTGGCGGGTTCCCCCTCGAATCCCAGCCGGCACGGCCGGCCCCTGCCGGTACAGCTGGGCGACCAGAATCCCCCGCTCGACCGGCAGGTCGAGCGCCCGGGCGAGCGACGGCGTGATGGTATACCCGAGGAGGCCCAGCCAGGGGTGGCGGTAAACCCCTTCATCGATGAGCACCGGCACGATCTGTTTGACCGCATTGACCGGGACGGCGAAGCCGATCCCCTCCGCCCCCTGGCGAACGGCCGTGTTGACCCCGATCACGCGCCCGCGGGAGTCGAGCAGCGGACCCCCGGAATTGCCCGGATTAATGGCCGCATCCGTCTGGATGACGTCAAAAATATAGTCATCCTGGCTGATCTGCAGCGGCCGGCCGAGGGCGCTGATCACCCCGGTCGTCAGGGTGCGGGCGAGGCCAAAGGGATTGCCAATGGCGATTGCCCGCTGGCCGACCCGCAGCAAGGCCGAATCCCCCAGGGGGAGCGGCCGGGCCTCCGGCGGCAGCGTCTCAACCCGCAGAACAGCCAGATCGTTGGCCGGATCAACCCCGATTATGGTTGCGGCCGCACGGGTGTCATCGGAAAACTCCACCTCCACCGCATTCGCCCCCTCAATGACATGGTGATTGGTCACGATATGCCCCAGGGCATCGAAAATAAAACCGGAGCCCGTCCCCTCGCTCGGCATCGGACCAAAAAAGAAATCCATCGTCACAACCGTCGCCTTGATGTGAACGACCGACGGGCTGACCCGCTCGTACAGATTGGTGATCAGCTCTTCCTCGATGTCGAGAGGCGCCAGGGCGGCTTCCGGCAGCGGGGTCGGCGTAGCCACGATCACGATGGGCGTCGGCAGCGGGACCGCTGTCGTCGAATCGACGCCCGAAGGGGACGAGATGGCCGGCAGCGAACAGCTCAAAAATAACAGGCCCAGGATACCCAGGACTAACAATTGGCGTTTTCGGTACATCTGGGAGAACGAGAGGTCCGGATTATTCGCGATCGGTCAGGAGTTTCTGGAGAGCGGCCAGGCGTGGATCGATTGCTGTCCGGTCGCAGCTGCATTCGGCTTCATTTAAATTCTGCCCGCATTCGGGACACAGCCCCTTGCAGTCTTTCCGGCATATCGCCTGCATGGGCATACTGATCAGGGAAAGCTCCCGAACAACAGGCCCTAAATCGGCGTTGCCGTCCATGCCGACTGTAACCTCACCTTCAGGAGCGGTCGCCGGTGGATAATAAAACAGCTCCGCCAGCTCCATTTCAATCGGCAGATAAGCCTCTATGAGACAGCGATGGCATTCGATCGGCATCTGGGTCGCAAATAGCCCACCCAGGTAGATCCCCTCGCCAGTTCGAGTGGCCCGAAAGGATCCCCGCAGGTTTTTGAAACGGATATCATCGACCTGCAGATGGGGATAATCGATTTCGATGTCGCTGCTGGTCCCATAGGAGGCCTCCAGGAGGTACCCAAAATTGAAGCGGAGATTGGTTTTCTGCATGAGATTGCTCCTGGGGGGGCCATTTTGACCGGCCGTATCCGCCGGCAGCCCAAAACACAGTTAGGGGCAGTATAGCAATGACTGGCGCCAGGGACAAAAGGTCCACCCGGTTTATTAACCGCCTTCACCGTTTCATCATGGCAGTTCTGACCCACCCGCCGCCTGAAACCGGCATCCCCTCCCGTTCAACGGAAAACACCCTTTCACCCGGGCGAGTTCGTTATCCCGCCGGTTGGAGTGGACGGATCCCGGTCCGGGCCGCCGCCTGCTCCTGTAAAAAACGGCGGAAGCGTTCGGTCAATTCTTCCGGAGGCAGATGCTCGAGCCAGGCATGATGGCGGTTGGCGGCCACCTCCCGCAGCGCCGATCCTTCGCTCTGATCGAGGAGATCGAGCCAGAACTCTACCAGGATGGCGGCCCGGCGATCGGACTCAGCAGACACCCCCGCCCGTTCTCCCAGGGCGGCCGGATCCGGGGAGAGGGCTCCGTTCAGGAATGTCTGGTAGTCCTCGGGGGAAAGGAGCGCCGGCCGCACGCCCAGCTGGGCCAGCTGCCGGTCGATGAGCGCCTTCACCAGGGTCGGCTGGCCAGTGCAGCACTCGTAATTAACCAGCTGCACGATGATTTTCGAAAGGGCCAGAGCCGCATACCCGCGCTGCAGGGCCAGCGTTCCCTCCGCATCGACCGGAATCCCGACCAGGGAAGGGGCTGGCAGGATGATGGGAGCGCCGCTTTCGAGAGTGAACATGGGGTCGAGCCAGGTCACCAGGACAAAAGGGTCGTGGTGAAAGACGATCTCGATGGGTCCATCTGCGGGGCAGTCGTATCCCTCCAGCCGGCAGAGCTGGTCAATTTTTTCGTCCAGATAGGCTCGAATTGGCCAGATGGCGGCCGCGTCTCGCTGGGGAAAGGTCGCCTGGACCCGGCGGGCCGGTTCGACGAATTCGCGCCAGCCTCCCCAAAATGCCTCCTCCGGTGGCGAGAAGAGCCAGCGCGTCTCCCCCTGCCGGAACACCTCGGTTCTGGCCAGTCGAATTGGCCGGCCGGATGAATCCTCGACCGTGATGATCGAACGAACGGTTGCCTCCCGCAGGTCGGGCGAAAGCTCTACCAGGGTATCGCCATCCACCGGCGGCTGCCCGGCCCACCGCAGGCCAAGTGGACTGAAACCGGGCAGCTGCTGCTGATGGAACAGCCCCATCTCAGCCCGCACCCACCGGGTCGACCGGCCGCTCAGGAGACTCAGGAACAGTTCATCATCCCCCGATGACAGGGTGGAATAGAGGAGGTCCTGGGATGAAAGGATTTCACCGGTCAATTCCTCGTTCTTTTCCTGCACTCGCCAGTACAGAACGATCCCGGTCAGACTCACCAGGAGCAGCCCCAGGCCGCCCCACAGAAGCCAGCGGCGCCAGGGACGCGGCTGTACCGGCCGCGGTTTACCGGGGATTTCCTCCCACTCTTCTTCACTTTCCCACAAAAACCTGGTCATGAGCTGTTTCCCGGTTGTTCGTCTGGTTCCACCCGGCGAAAATTTTCCTTCGAAAGCCGGACCCTGACAAGCCCGGACGGCCGCTTCTTCTGCAAGGCTTATCCGCCGCGCCGCGGCTATTTGTAAAAGACCTGGAGACGCGGCACCCGCGTTTCAGGGCGGCTGATTATTAGAAGCGCGGCGGCTCCCCATGCCCGCTGGCCGAATTTCGGTAAAATGACGGTCTATGTGGTCGCTTGAAGATTTCGATTATCCGCTGCCCGAGGCGCGCATCGCACAGGATCCTCTGACCGACCGGGATGGCAGCCGCCTGCTCGTTCTGAATCGAGCCGATGGATCGGTCAGCCATCGGGAATTTCGCGATATCGTCGACCTGCTCCAGGCCGGGGATATCCTCGTCGCCAACAACAGCCGGGTGATTCCTGCCCGCCTGTTCGGCCGCAAGAAAAGCGGCGGGCGGGTCGAGATTTTGCTCCTTGATCTGACTCCCACCGGCACCTGGAAAGCCCTGGTTGGGGGGAAGCGGCTCCAGGAGGGAATGCAGATCGACCTGGTCGACCATGCCGACCGGCCGGCCGGCATAACCGCCGCCATCACGGCCGAACTGGACGGCCCCCTGCGGGAAATCACCTTCGGTTCACCGGCCGAAACCTGGCTCGATCGACTCGGCCATGTGCCGCTGCCCCCCTATATTCACCGCACACTTGACGATGCCGAGCGCTATCAGACGGTCTTTGCGCGGCGCTCCGGCTCGGCCGCAGCGCCGACGGCCGGGCTCCACTTCACGCCGGAAATCCTGCTCGCCCTCCGGGAGAAAGGGGTTCTATTGGAAACGGTGACGCTCCATATCGGCCTCGACACCTTCAAACCGGTGGAGGTGAGCCGGATCGCGGACCATCATATTCACAGCGAATGGGCCACTCTGTCGCTTGAAACGGCCGAACGCATCAATCAGGCCAAGCTGGCCGGCGGCCGGCTGATCGCCGTCGGGACGACCACCGTGCGCACCCTCGAAACGGCCGCCCTGCGCTCGGCCGGCCTCACGGGCTCCCTGCAAACAATCAGCGAGCGCGACGCTCAAGGTGAAACCAGTGG
>JBFFZG010000228.1:0-8036 GCA_041568735.1 Promineifilaceae bacterium (SeqCode) | reverse complement strand
TCGGCGGCCCCTGCGGCCAGGAGCAGGGCCAGCAGCAGTGCGGCGGCGGCAAACAGCCGCCAGAAAGATGCAGGTCTCAATGTCATGGGGTTTTCTCCTTTTTTTCCGGGATCGACACAAAGAATGAAAGATGAAGACAGGGAACAGGGAACGGTGGCGGCCGCACGGCCGCCCATTGGCGCATCAATTGATAGCAAGCGTGGAAATCGACCGGCCCGGATGCTGGTGCTGGCAGCATCATCCCGCGTGCAGGGCGGGCAAGCGGCCGGTAATTACAGTATAGTCCCCGCCGGCCCCCTGTCAACGCCCGGCTTTACAAACGATCCCCAACTCCCATCCCCTGTTCCCCGCTTCCTGTTCCCTCCTCCCCTTTTCCCCTATAATACCCGCATGTCCCAGGCACTCTACCGCAAATGGCGGCCGGCCCGCTTCGAGCAGGTCGTCGGCCAGGACCACGTCACCCAGACACTGAAGCACAGCGTCGCCGCGGATCGGGTGGGCCATGCCTATCTTTTCTGCGGCCCGCGCGGCACCGGCAAGACGACCTCCGCCCGGCTGCTGGCCAAGGCGGTCAACTGCCTGCACGAGGACCCGGCCGAGCGGCCGTGCGACAACTGCCGCGTCTGCCACGCCGTCAACGACGGTCGCTTTCTCGACCTGATCGAAATCGACGCCGCCTCCAACACCGGCGTCGACGACATTCGCGATCTGCGGGACAAGATCAATTTCGCACCTAACGAAGGGCGGTTCAAGGTCTACATCATCGACGAAGTCCACATGCTTTCGACGGCCGCCTTCAACGCCCTGCTGAAGACCCTGGAAGAGCCGCCCCCGCACGCCAAGTTCATCCTGGCCACCACCGAAGAACACAAGGTGCCGCTGACGATCAAATCCCGCTGCCAGCAGTTCAATTTCCGCCTGCTGACGACCCAGGAAATCATCGAGCGGCTGACCCTGCTGCAGGAGCGGGAGGAGCTGCAGGTGGAATCGGGGGTGCTGGCCCTGGTGGCCCGGCACGGGGCGGGCAGCCTGCGCGACGCCGAGAGCCTGCTCGACCAGCTCATCGGCGCCCCGGACGAGCTGATCACCGTGGAAAAGGCGCAGGCGGTGCTGGGGACGGCCGCCGGCGAGGCGATCTCGGGGCTGATGGAAGCGATCCTGACGGGGGATGCCGCCGGCGGGCTGGAGACGATCCACGCCGCGCTGAACACCGGAGCCGACGCCCGCCAGTTCTGCCGGCAGATGGTCGGCTACCTGCGCGACGTGCTGCTGATCCAGACTGCCGGTGCGGAGATCCCGCTGGACACAACCCGGGAGCAAAAAGAGGAAATGGCCGATTTCGCCCGCCGGGCCCGGCGGGTGACGCTGGTTGAAGCGATCAAAAAATTTAACGAGGCGGCGGCCGTCTCCGGCAGCGGCTGGCAGCCCCAGCTGCCCCTCGAGCTGGCCTTCATCGAATCGCTCCCGGCCGAACAGGCCGAGCCGGCCGAGCTGCCGGAAGCGTCCGCCCCGGCCGGGGAAGCCGAACCCGCCGCTGAGCTCGAGGAGGCCGCCGCGCCCCCTCCCAAAAAGAAGAAAAAAGTGGAAGCGGCCCCGGAACCGGCCGCCGCCGCGCCGACCCCCAGGCCGCCGGCTCCCCGGCCGGCCGGCGAGGAAGCGTTCACCATCGGCGACATCAAAGGCAAGGTCTGGCGAGAATTCGTGGCCCGGGCCGGCAAGCAGAACCGCAATGTCAAGAACTGGCTCAACTCGTCTCAGCCGCTGGCGGTCGAGGGAAACACCCTGGTCATCGGCTTCGATCTGGATTTCCTGAAAAAGAAGCTGGAAGGCGAAATCGACCTCGTCAATGAAGCGCTGTCGGACATACTCGACCAGCCCGCCAGGGTCCAATGCGTCATCAAGCGAGAGTTCCTGGCCAGCGGCCGGGGCCAGGTCGAGTCCGGCCGCTCCATCCGCGACGAAGTCGACGACCTGGCCGAGGAGCTCGGCGGCGTGGTCAGCGAAACCGATTGACGCGCCGGCCCCGGCGGCCGCTCCCTCCCCCCCTTCATTAAAAAGGAAGCAGATTGCTGGTCGGATGCCGACCGTTTCTATATTCTCATACACTTGGTATAATCTCAATCTGGCACGATCTCCCCTTCCCCCGGTGGCCGCGCCGCCCGTGGAGGGGATGAGCGGACCGCATTTTGCAGACGAGCAGCGGCCGTGCTACCTGTCACCGCATCCATCGAGCGCCGCGCTTTTCAGGGCGTCTTCGCGCCAGCGCCTCAACGATTATCAGCTCGCAATCGCGAGTTCATCTCATTCAGATCTCAACGGAAGGAAACACTTGTTCTCGTTTCTCGGAAATTTTCGGCCGTTTGACTGGTTGCTCGGCCTTTTCTCACAGGACATCGGGATCGACCTCGGCACCGCCAACACCCTGGTAAGCGTGCGCGACCGCGGTATTATCATCAACGAGCCCTCCTGGGTCGCCATCCGCAAGCGGACGCGCGAGCCGCTGGCCGTCGGCGCGGAAGCGCGGGAAATGGTCGGCCGGACGCCGGCCGACATCGTTGCCATCCGGCCGCTGCGGGACGGGGTCATCTCCGAATTTGAAATCACCGAGGCGATGCTCAACTACTTCATCAACAAAGTACACGAGCAGCTCCTCACCCCCTTTCCCCGCCCCCGGGTCGTCGTCGGGATCCCCAGCGGCGTCACTGAGGTGGAAGAACGGGCCGTGCGCGACGCGACGATCGCGGCCGGTGCCCGCGAGGCCTACCTGATCGAGGAACCGGTGGCGGCCGCCATCGGCGCCGGGCTGCCCATCATGGAATCCCGCGGCAGCATGATCGTCGACATCGGCGGCGGGACGACCGAAGTGGCCGTCTTTTCGATGGGTGGGGTCGTCGTGCGCCGCTCCGTGCGCGTGGCCGGCGACGAGATGGATGAAGATATCGTGCAGTACGCCCGCAGCAAGTACAACCTGCTGATCGGGGAGCGGACGGCCGAAAAAGCGAAAATCGCGGGCGGCTCCGCCTACCCGCTGCCGGAAGAACGGACGGTCACCCTGCGCGGCCGGAATCTGCTCAACGGGCTGCCCCAGGCGGTCGAGATCAGCAGCATCGAGCTGCGCGAGGCGATGGCGCCGGCCATCAACGTCATCGTCGATGCCGTGCGGGACGCCATCGACGAAACTCCGCCCGAACTGGTGGCCGACCTGATGGAAACCGGCATCTGCCTGGCGGGCGGCGGGGCCCAGATTCGCGGGCTGGCCGATCGCATCGAAGACTCGGTGCGCATGCGCGTCTGGGTGGCCGAAGATCCGATGACCTGCGTGGCCCGAGGGGCCGGCCGCGTACTGGAAGATTTCGACCTCTACAGCCGGGTTCTGGCCACCGACGACCGCGCCCGCCGCATCAATTAGTCCGCCCCCGGTCCAAACCCGGCCGTTTCGACCCGTCAACCAGATGTTTCTCACCAACTCCTCCATCGTTCCCCGCTCCCCGTTCCCCGTTCCCGGCTCCCCCCCAAGACCCATCCGGCCAGCATTCGTTGGGGCGTGATCGGCACGCTGGTGGCCGCCGCCGCCGTCCTCTTTATCATCGACGCCACCGGCAACAGCGGGCAGCTCGTCGCCTTCCTGCGCGATCCGCTGACGGCCGTGTCGGCCTGGGTGACCCCCCCTACCGACGCCCTGGCCGACACCCTGGCCGGACCGGCCAGCCTCCAGGAAGCCCTCTCCGAAATCGAAACCCTCCGCCGGCGGGTGGACGAGCTTGAGCGGCAAAACGAGCAGCTGCGCGAAACCGAAGGGGAGTACAACCTCCTCCTCAGCCTCTTCGACTACGCCAGCGACTCCCCGCTGAACAAGCGGGTGATCGCCGGGGTGATCGGCCGGGATACCAGCCCCCTCTTTCAGAGCATCGTCATCGACAAGGGGACCGACGACGGCGTGCAGGTCGGGATGCCGGTCGACAGCGAGCGCGGGCTGGTCGGCCAGGTCTTCCGTACGACGCGGGATTCGGCCATGGTCCTGCTCGTCAGCGACAGCTCGAGCAGCATCCCGGCCCGGCTCAGCGGCTCCCGGGCCACCGGCCTCGTGCACGGCGGCGGCGAGGGGGGCAACCTGCACATGGACTGGATCCCGCTCGAGGCTGATGTTGAACTCGGCGATGTCGTGCTGACCTCCGGTCTGGTCGGGGAATTCGACCAGGGGATCCTGGTCGGCCGCTTCCCCAAGGGGCTGGTCATCGGCCGGGTGGCCGCCATCGAGCGCAGCGAGGCGGAAATCCTGCAGCGGGCGATCGTGCAGACAGACGTCGTCTTTGAGGACCTGGAGCTCGTATTCGTCATCACCGATTTTCCGAAAGAGGATCTCACTCCCTTTGAGAACCCGCTCGGCGAACCATAAAATCCACCCATGTTCACCCGCTCGCTTCTCGTCGCCATCCCGCTGATGCTCTTTTTTTCCGCCATCCAGTCGGCTGCCCTGGCCCGCCTGACCCTGTTCGGGCAGATGGTGCAGCCGGTCATTTTGATGGCCATCGCCTGGGCGATCCTGCGGGGACTGCCGGAGGGGATCACCTGGGGGTTCGCGGCCGGCCTGGCGCTCGATCTCTTTTCGGTGGGTCCTGTCGGGGCCAGCTCCCTGGCCCTCATGGCGGCCGTGGCCCTGGCCGCCGCCGTGCGCGCCGTGCTCCCGAACAGCCGCTACCTGCTGCCCATGCTGCTGGGCGGGGTGTGCACGGTCGTCTATCTCATTTTCACCGGCCTTCTCTCCCAGATCGCCGGCTTTACCATCAACTGGGACTTTCTCCAGGAGCTGGTCCTGGTCGTCGTGGTGCAGTCGGCCGCCATGGCGCTCGTCTACTGGCCGCTGGTAGGCCTGGACCGGCTGCTCTATCCGACCCCGATCAGCACGCTCGAGTAGCGCGGTCGGTGAAAAACGGCTAAGACCGTTTGCCTGCCGGCTCGCACTCCGGCATCATAGCCATCATGTCTTACTGGAACCGGCAGGATCGAGAGGAACAGGAATACGCCATCGACGCGGCGTTCCGCGGCCGTCTCTACTTTTTTCGCATCATCATCGTCGTGATGACCAGCGTCCTGCTCTACCGCGTCTTCTGGCTGCAGCAGATTCGCGGCGGCGATTTTATCGAGCAGTCCCGCGACAACCGCACGGCCCGCCTGCTTATCGACGCGCCGCGGGGGGTGATCTTCGACCGGAATGGAGAGCCGCTGGCCGTCAATGAACCCAGCTTCAACGTGACGATCACGCCGGCCTTCCTGCCGGCGGATGCGGGCGAGCGGCTGGCCGTTTTCGAGCGGCTCTCCCTGCTCACCGGGGTGCCGGTGACCAATACGGCCGCCCAGGAGCGGCTGGTCGACGTCGCCGACCCCCTGCTGCGCCAGCAGTACACCAACCTGGCCCAGCTCTACGGCGCGCCGGTGGACGAGACCCTTGACCTGACCGGCGTGGTCCCGCGGCTGCCGCAGAGCATTGAAGACGTCTTCCGGACGTTCAGCTTCGCCCAGTATCTGCCAGCCACGGTCAAAGCCGGCGTGACGATCACCGAGGCCTACCTGATCGAGCAGGAGAGCATCTACCTGCCCGGCGTGCGCATCGTGCCGGAGCCGATTCGCCGCTATCCGTCCGGGGAGACGACCTCGCACATCGTCGGCTTCATGGGCCCCCTGCCGAGCGAAGCCTGGCTCGACCTGGGCTACCAGCGGGATGACCGGGTGGGGCTGGCCGGGCTGGAGGTCTCCCTGGAACCGCTGCTGTCCGGCCGCAAGGGCGAGCGGCAGATTATCCAGGACTGGACCGGCCGGGAGGTGCGGCAGCTCGGCACGACCATTCCACCGGAAGCCGGCTACAACGTCTACCTGACCCTGGATATGGATCTGCAGGCGAAGGCGTATGATATTCTCAGCGCCACGCTGAAGCTGCGCGATGAGACTCCCAATCCGCCGAATTTCTTCACCGGCCAATCCGATGAGGTGGAGGCGCGGCTCGGCGTCATCATAGCCCTCAACCCGAAAACCGGGGAAGTGCTGGCCATGGTCAATATTCCAGGCTTCGACAACAATCGCTTTGCCACGGAAATTCCCATCGACTACTATCTCGGCCTGCTGCGCAACGAGTACGAGCCCTTTCTCAACCACGCCATCGCCGGCCAGTACCCGCCGGGCTCGACGTTTAAGATCGTGACGGTGGCGGCCGCCCTGAACGAGGGGGTAGTTTCGCCCAACCGGCTGCTCGAAGACCCCGGCATCATCACGATCGCCAACCAGTTCGCCCCGAATGACCCCGGCCGGGCGCAGAATTTTGTCTGCTGGATCTATCTCGGCCCGCCCCGGCCGGACGGCAGCCGGGGGCGCCACGGCTTCGTCAATGCGTATTCCGGGATGTCGCAGTCGTGCGACATCTACATGTACAAGATCACCGGCGGCTTCCCGGATGAAAACATCAAGGGGGTGGGGATCAACACTCTGGGCCAGTATGCCGAGCAGTTCGGCTTCGGCCGGATCCAGGGGATCGAGCTGCCGCTCGAGGTGCCGGGAGTGATTCCGACTACCAGCTGGAAGCAGATCAACTACGGCGAGCCCTGGTCGACCGGTGACGACTACAATGCGGCAATCGGGCAGGGATATGTGCTGTCGACCCCTCTGCAGGTGGCCCAAATGGCGGCCGTGGTGGCCAACGGCGGCTTTCTCTACCGGCCGCGCATCGTCCACCACATGACCGACGCCGAGGGGAATATCTACGCGCTCGACGAGAATCTGAACCCGGTGCCGGCCGCCGATGCGGGCATCACGGTGGACGCCGAGGGCAACGTCAGCTTCGTGCCCCAGGTGCTGACCACGGTCAACGTCGATCGGGAATATATGAATGTCATCGCCGAGGGGCTGCGCCAGGTCAACACGCTGGAAGGGACCGGCTCCTCATTCCTGCGTGAGCGCTGGGACGGCGACCCGGCCACGGCCGATCTCGCCGAAGAGGTCACTTTTCAGGACGGGACGAGCGCCCTGCTGATCACCCGCTGGCTCGACCGCTTCGGAATTCGCTCGGCCGGCAAGACGGGCACCTCCGAATTTTGCGACAATCTCTCGCAGAAGAAGGGGTGGTGCACCGAGGAAAAAATCCTGAACGGCGAGGTGCTGCCGACCCACGCCTGGTACGTCGGCTACGCCCCGGTTGAAGATCCGGAAATCGTCGTCGTCGGCTTCGTCTACAACGGCGGCGAGGGCTCCCAGTGGGCCGCGCCGATGGTGCGCGAGGTCATGGCGGCCTATTTTGGCGTCGACGCCTATGCCCCGGTCGAGGAAGAAACGCCGGCCGCGCCCGACGGGACCCCACCCACACCGGCTCCCAATGCCAATTGAGCGGTGCCAAATCGGCTCGATCCACCCCCTGCGCGCGCCCCTGACCGCTCGTTTACCCTTTTGCTTCACTTGTGCTATCATGCCACAATGACGATTTTTGTCCTGGTGCGTCACGGGGAAAATGAGTGGGTTCGCGAACACCGGCTCGCCGGCTGGATTGAAGGGATCCATTTAAATGAAAACGGCCGCAAGCAGGCGATCCAGGCCTCGGCCCGACTGGCCCACCTTCCCCTGACGGCGATCTACACCAGTCCGGTCGCCCGCTGTGTGGAAACGGCCGCAATCCTGGCTCAGCCCCACCTGCTGACCCCGATCGTCAACGAGGCCTTCGGCGAAGTCCGGTACGGGGAATGGGAGGGGGAGAAGATCGAGGAGCTGGCCAAACAGAAGCTCTGGCACGTCGTGCAGCATTTTCCCAGCCGGCTGCGCTTTCCCGGGGGTGAAGCCCTGCGGGAAGTCCAGTTTCGGGCCATCCAGGCCCTGGAGGTGATCGCCGAAGAACATCCCCGCGAGCTGGTCGTCGTCTGCTCCCATGCCGACCTGATCAAGCTGGTTCTGGCCCACTACCTCGGCGTGCACCTGGACCTGTTCCAGCGCATCGCCGTCGCGCCGGCTTCGGCCAGCGTGCTCCACCTGGGGAAAAACGGGCAGGTGCAGATCCTCCG
>JBFFZG010000227.1:0-8039 GCA_041568735.1 Promineifilaceae bacterium (SeqCode) | reverse complement strand
GTTCGCTTGAGCCGGCGCTGGCTCGGCCCGGCCGAAAAATCGGGTGCGCATCTGGAATAAAATAACCGGAAGATAGGCGATCATGTGCGGTATTTGTGGACAGATCACAGCAGACAACGCCAGCGGGGACGGGGTGCGCCGCATGGCGGACGCGCTGCGCCACCGGGGGCCGGACGATGAAGGCTATTTCGTCTCCGGCCGGGCGGCGCTCGGCCATCGCCGGCTGTCGATTATCGATCTTGAAGGAGGCCAGCAGCCGATCACCAACGAAGACCAGACCCTGTGGATCGTCTTCAACGGGGAAATTTACAACTACCGCGATCTGCGGCCGCCGCTCGAAGCGGCTCACCAGTTTAAAACCAGCAGCGATACGGAAGTCATCCTCCATCTCTATGAAACCCATGGGGTCGACTGCGTTCGCTTCCTCCGGGGGATGTTCGCCTTCGCCATCTGGGATACTCGCACGGAAACCCTTTTCGCGGCCCGGGATCACCTCGGCCAGAAGCCGTTTTACTACGTGCACGAAGGCCAGACCTTCGCTTTCGCCTCGGAAATCAAAGGGCTCCTCGCGCTGGATCCGTCTCTGCGCCAAGTCGACCCGGAGGCGCTGCACCAGTATCTCGCCCTGCGGATCATCGCCCCGCCGCGGTCGATGTTTCGCCGGGTGCGCAAGCTGCCGCCCGGCCACCGGCTGATCTTCAGCGGCGGCCGGCTGACGATCGAGCGATACTGGCAGCTCGATTACGTGCCGAAAGACGGCCGCCAGGAGGCCGATTTGATCGATGAACTCGACCACCTGGCGCTGGAAACGGTGCGCTACCACATGGTCAGCGATGTGCCGGTCGGCGCCTTCCTGAGCGGCGGGCTCGACTCCAGCCTCGTCGTGGCCATGATGAGCCGCCTGGCTCCGCAGCCGGTCAAGAGCTTTTCCGTCGGGGTGCCCTACGAAGATACCAGCGAGCTGCCCTTCGCCCGCATCGCGGCCGACGTGGCCGGCACCGAGCACTTCGCCGAGACGATCAATCCCTCGCTCGTCCGCATCCTGCCCGACCTGGTCTGGCACCTCGACGAACCATCCGACCCGCTGTCGGCCAGCATGTTTTATATTTCCCGCATGGCCTCGCGGGAGGTCAAAGTCGTGCTGGGCGGCGATGGGGGAGATGAGCTGTTCGGCGGGTACGACCGCTACTACGGCAACCGGTATGTCGACTACTACGCCCTGCTGCCGGCCCCCCTGCGCCGGCACCTGTTCGGCCGGCTGCTGCGGCGGCTGCCCGACGGTGCCTGGTACAAGAGCCTGGCGCACAAACTCAAATGGATGCACCAGCTCTCATTTGAAGAGGGCGGCCGGCGCTACGCTCGCAGCCTCAGCTATTTCTATTTCAACAATGGCTTCCAGGAAACTCTGTTCGGCGACCGCCTGCAGGATTCCCTGGCCCGGTTTGATCCCGAACGGGAGATCTGCCGCCTGTTTGACAGCCCCAATGCCGAGGCCCTGGTCGATCGGATGCTCTTCGCCGACAGCATGGTCCGCCTGCCGGATCATTCGGTGATGATCCTCGATCGGACGACGATGGCGCACGGGCTCGAGGCGCGGGCCCCCTTCATGGACCACCGGCTGGTCGAGTTCTGCGCCCGGATACCGGCTGCGCTCAAGGTCCGGGGGCGAACCCTGCGCTATATCCAGGTCAAATTGGCCGGGCGCTACCTGCCGCAGCCCATCCTGCAGCGGAAAAAACAGGGCTTTTCCTCCGCCCTGCCCTATCTCCTCGACGACGAATTCCGCTTCCTGTTCCGCCTCTTCCTGTCCGACTCCCATCTCGTGCGGGAGCGATATCTCAACGGATCGGCCATATCCCACCTGCTGGAGGCCCACCTGTCCCGGCGGGCCGATCACGGCAACCGGCTCTGGCTGCTCTGCAACGCTGAAATCTGGTACCGGCTCATGATCGAGGGGGAAACGCGCCCCCGGCTCTATGAAAAACTGGCCCAGGCCGGTGGAGAACGGCTCGAAATCGATGCATACGCCTCATAAATTTCGCTACCTGCTGCAGGTGACCCTGAGCAATCCGTCTGAACTGCTGCGGCTGGCCGGGGTGGCCTGGACGACCTTTATCTTTCGCTTCATCAAGCGCTGCGCGGGGCCGGGGACGGTCGTCGAGCCGGGCACCCGGGCGATTCACCCGGCCAACATCCGCATCGGCGCCGGCTGTCTCATCAAGGAAGGGGTCTACCTGCGCGCGGGCCCCGAAGGGCGGGTGATCATTCACGATCGGGCCGCCCTGAACGCCTTCTGCCGTATTTTTGGCCACGGCGGGGTGGAAATTGGCCGGGAGACTCAGATAGGCCCGGCCACCCTGATCACGACGACCGGCCATGATTATCGGGAAGGGCTGGAGACGAGCTACCGGCCGGTCTGCATCGGCGAGCGGGTCTGGATCGGAGCCAATGTCACCATTCTGCCCGGCGTGACGATCGGCGACCGGGCGGTGATCGGCGCGGGGGCGGTCGTCAACCGCGATATCCCGGCCGGCACGCTGGCCGTCGGCGTCCCGGCCCGGGTCGTCCGGACCATCACCTGAAGCCCGTGAAACGTCTGAAACTCGCCATCCGCATCCTCCTGAGCTTCGGGCTGATCGCCCTGCTTTTTACCACGGCCGATCTGAGCCAGCTGGGTGAGATCCTGGGGCGGGGGCGGCCGCTCTACCTGCTGGCGGCGCTCCTGGTCGGCTTCGGCGACCGGGTGCTGATGGCCGTGAAGTGGAATCTGCTGCTGCGGGTCAAAGGGCTGCAGATCAGCCACCGTCGGGCGACCATAACCTACTGGATTTCGACCTTTTTTGGCCTCTTCCTGCCGGCGACGATCGGCGGCGATGCCGTGCGCGCCTACGCCGTCAGCCGGGAGGGCTTCGAGGTGAAGGAAATCGTTTCCTCGATTATCGTCGAGCGCCTGCTCGGCTTTGTCGCCCTGTTCACCTTTGTCTGCGTCAGCATCGTGCTGAGCCTGGCTGTCTTCGGGCAGAGCTTTTTCCCGGGGATCTGGCGCCTGTTCTGGACCTTTGGCCTGCTGCTCCTCCTGTCGACCGCGGCGCTCTGGCTGTCGCTGAACGCGACGCTGGCCGGCCGGGCGGCCGCCTGGATTCAGCGCATTCTGCCGGGTGCCGCCCGGCACCAGTTGGCCGGCAAACTCGGCCAGTTTTACCAGGCCTATTTTTCTTACCGGGATAAAAAGGGAACCCTGGCCCTGTTCTATTTCCTGTCGATTCTGGAGAGTCTGTTTCCGCTCTTCTGGACCGTTTTCCTGGCCGTCGCCTTTCACATCGAGGTGCCGTTCCTCTTTTTCTTTATTCTTATCCCGATCGTCCTCGTCCTCGTGCGCCTGCCGATCTCGATCGATGGCTTTGGCCTCCAGGAGGGGGCCTTTGTCTATTTCCTCGGGTTGATCGGGGTGCCGGCCGAAGAGGCCCTGCTGCTCGGTTTGGCCAGCCACGCCCTCGGCCTCCTCTCGGTCCTGCCCGGCGGACTTTTATACGCCATCGGCGGCCTGAGGCGGGCGGACGCCGGCGACCTGCAGGCGGTGCGCGAACAGTGGCTTCGTTAACTGGTTTATTGCCCGATTTCCCCCTCACCGGGTATCATACCCGCTCACTTTTCACACAAAATTCACGACACCGGGATGAACAGCGGTCTTTTTCCATCTAAATCCCCGTCCTGACCGTTTCAATCAAGCAAAAGGCAGTTGTATGCATCGAAGCCGATCGCTCTCAGCGATAACGATCGCCTGGCTGGTTTTTGTCCTGGGAGGCGCCACCACCCTGGCCGCCTTTCAGGAGTCCACCGGCCGTTTCTCCGCCCTGTCATCGGAGGGGGCTTCCCTGGCCTCCACAAGCGGTTTTGACTGCGGCACGGCCGTGCGCGTCATGCCGCTGGGGGATTCGATCACCAAAGGATCCGGAACCTCGCCGTTCACCGGCTACCGCAAACCGCTCTACTACACCCTGGAAGCGGAGGATTATTTTGTCGATTTTGTCGGCGCTTTCAGCGACGGGGGCGAGGTCGTCCCTCTTTTTGACAGTCAGCACCAGGGGATCAGCGGCATTCGAGACGACGATATCGCCTCGACCGTTTTCGCCTCGCTGACGGCCAACCCGGCCGCCGTTGTCCTCCTGCACATCGGCACGAACGATCTGCGGCAGAACCCGATCGACGACGGGATGGAAGATATCGCCCTGATTCTCGATGAGATCGACCGCTTTGACCCGGCGATCATCGTCGTCCTGGCTCAGATCGTCAACCGCAATGTCTACGACCCGAACACGACCCAGTTCAACCAGGATATGGCAGCGATGGCGGCCGGGCGGATCCAGGCCGGCGACCAGATTGTCCTGGTTAACATGGAGCCGGCCCTGAACTATTCGACCGACATGGCGGACTATCTCCACCCCAACAGCCTCGGCTACGATAAAATGGCCGCCGTCTGGTACGCCGCTCTGGAGGGAATCCTGCCCGACTGCAGCCCGGTGGCCCCCACGGCGGCTCGTTCGCTGGAAAATGGGGAAGATGTCCGGCTGAGCTGGACCCACACCGCGCCCAACAGCAGCTACGAGGTCTGGCGCAGCGGCACGCCGTATTTCACCGCCGGCGACCCCGGGGCCACCCTGGTGAACACGGTCACGCCTTCGACAGAAGGGGAGCTCCTCTCGGTGCTCGACACAGCCGCCCCGGCCGGCCAGCCCGCCTACTATTTGATCAAGGCCATCAATGCATTCGGCAGCAGCTCGGCCGCGGTCGGCGGCCGCTTCCTGTTTGCGGTGACCCCCGGAAATTAACCGGCCCGGGTTGGTCCTACCCATGCAACGCAAGGACCTGATCTCCCGGTTTGAGCCGGTTCGCCGGCTGTTTTTGCCGCGAGGGAGCCAGCCGCCGGCCTTTTCGGGGGGCGTTCACCGCAACATTAACATCCAATAGGTTGTGACAGCTGGTTAACAGACTGCCAACCCGCCCCCTGTTATGGTGATCCGGCAATCCGCATAGCAATGGAGATTCGCGATGAATGACAAAAAAATTTGGGAATCCGGCCGGTGGGGCAGGCCCCTCCGCTGGGGTCTCCTGTTGATCGGGCTGGTGGTCGCCGGCTGCCTGACCGTGATCAGGCCGACCGGCGCCGAGCCCACGGCGGCCTACCCGCCGAGCAGCGTGATCAACTACATCACGTTTGACTGGTCGACCTACCGCAAGCTGGCCCCTGGCAGCGACAACTGGGCCATCACCTGGGCTGACGACGGCCACCAGTACGCTGTCTGGGGGGATGGCGGCGGCTTCGGCGGCACGAATGACGACGGCCGGGTCAGCCTGGGAGTCGGCCGCATCGAGGGGCCGTTCAACGGCTACAACGGCGCCAATGTCTGGGGGGGTAAAAATGGGGAAAACCCGAGCCAGTTTAACGGCAAATCCTACGGCATTCTCGCCGTGAACGGCGACCTCTACATGTGGCGCTGCGGTGAAGCCTCTTCGACGACCGCCTACAATTTCCAGGAGCTTTACCGGTCGACCGACCGGGCCAAAACCTGGCAGTTTACCGGGGTCCGCTTTGACCAGGCCTTCTTCCCGGGGAGCGATCGGGGGTTCTACTGCCCGACCTTCCTGCAGTTCGGGCAGAACTACGCCGGGGCCCGCGACAGCTACGTGTACATTTACGCCCCCGAAATTCAGACCACCGCCTGGGCGGTGCAGAAGCCCGGAAAAATCACCCTGCTGCGGGTCGAAAAGACCAGGCTGGCCGATCCGGCCGCCTACGACTACTTCGCCGGGCTGGACGGCGGGAACAACCCGACCTGGACCAAAAATCCGGCCGGCCGGGTTCCGGTGTTCCAGGACGCGGTCAACGGGGTCATGATGACCAGCGCCATCTACAATCCGGGCATCGACCGGTATCTGCTGATCACCGAGCACACCGACACCCTGAGCGGCAATATCGGCATCTACGATGCGCCGGCGCCCTGGGGACCGTGGACGACCGTCCTC
Organism: Promineifilaceae bacterium (SeqCode); assembly: GCA_041568735.1. GTDB lineage: Bacteria > Chloroflexota > Anaerolineae > Promineifilales > Promineifilaceae > WTJY01. The sequence continues at coordinate 2,015 of JBFFZG010000227.1, read as the reverse complement.
TTGCAGGGGAATTTTGGGGCGCCGACCATCGAGTCGAGCACTTTTTTCTGGAATTTTTCTAGCAAGTGGTTCCGCAATAACGGCCGGGACTTCACCCTGGTTTTCACCGGGGTCAATTCGATGGACGCCTGGAATACGGTTGACGGCCGCATCGTACTCTTCTCCGATGATCCCGGGGGTCCCACGCCGACCCCGCCGCCGCCGCCGACCACGGGCGGCTGCGGTGGGCTGGTGCGCGAGGGGGAAACGGGCGTCCTGAGCGGGGAGTTCAAAACTTTCTTTGACGAAGGGGCCAGCGGCAGCCGCTACGTCGCCGTGCCCAAGAACACCGCCCGGGTCAATTCGGTGGCGGGCAATCCCCACAAGGCGATTTACTGCTTCACCGTGGCCCGGGCGGGTAATTATCTCATCCGGGGCGTCGTGTCCGCCCCGGATGCGGACAGCAATTCCTTTTTCGTGACGATCGACGGCCAGCCCACGGCCGGTTATCTCTGGGACACGGCCATAACCGGGGGGGGATACCAGGGGAGCTTTGTCAGCGATCGCAATGGATCGGGGCGGGTCAACGTCTGGTTGAACAAGGGAACCCACGAAATCATCGTGTATCTGCGCGAGGACGGGACGGCGCTCGACCGTCTCGAACTGATCAGCCTGGGAAACCCCTATTTTTTACCATTCATCCGGCGCTGATGGCCGCGGCTGCCTATCAATTCACCCGCTAAGCGGTCCGGCAGCCCCAAAGAAAAACCAACAGCGCCGGCCTATCCGCTTCAAATCCCCCTGGCCTACATGACAGCCTGACAGCCTGGAAAGAGATGTTTTCGCCCGCACGCCGCCTGCGTCCGGTTTCAATGCCGGTGGCTTTGACGGCCGGGTTATCAGCTATGAGCGGCCGGGAGTTCAGGCGAAATCCCGCCCGCCGGTGATCAGGCAGCTCAAATCTGTGGAGCAATCCATCTCCCCCGCGGCATTATTCTTCGGCAGTTAACACCCGAAGATAATTGATGAGATGCCAGCGGTCCTCTTCGTTGAGCAGATGGCCAAACGGCGGCATGGCCGTCTCGGGGACGCCGACGCTGACCACATTGAACAGCTCCTTATCCGAGTGAAGTAGGACGTGTTCGGCCAGGTTCGCCGGCGGGGGAGTGAGGCCGGCCGCGGCCGGGCCGTCGCCTAACCCCTCTGGCCCGTGGCAGGTCTGGCAGTTTTCGGCAAAGATCCCCTCTCCCACCTCGATGGATGCCTGTATGGGCGGGAATGGATTGCCTTTGAAAAAATGAAGGAATTCAAATAGATCGTCAGAAGGCTAGCAAATAATTTTTCCAGTGTCAATTACGATTTTACCCGACAATGACGGTAGCTCGGAGCCGGGCATTGTTCTCGTCGCCAGCCGCATCCATGGCCATGTTAGACCGTAGATCCGGTTGGCCAATTTCTTCCCGCAGCCTGTTTGAAATCTTGGGCTTAAGTTTGCCGGTTTATGATAAGATCGAACAGGCCAGATGAAGCCCATCGAAGTGTGGTCATTGCCATGAACATTAATTCGCGTCACCGTGATTGAAAAACTGAGAGCTAACCAACGCAGCCATCTACCGCCGGGGCGGTCTTTTACCTCGCTCCTGATCCGAACCGACGTGCAGGTGTTTCTCCTGGGGATCATTACTCTGGTCGCCGGCGTTCTGCGCTATTTTCGTTTGGGAACGTGGAGCTTCTGGATTGACGAGGTCTTTACCCTCGATCGGGCCCGGATCGTCTTCGACAACCCGAGCTGGCGCCCCCTGAGCGAATACCTGATCGGCATCATGATCCGGGCCGGCGGCGTCGATGAATGGGTCGTGCGGCTCATCCCCATGCTCGTCGGTGTGCTCTCCGTGCCGCTGCTCTACCTGATGGTCCGGCCGCTTTTCGGCCGGGGGGTGGCTCTGGGGGCGTCTCTCCTGCTGGCCCTCCCCCTGCTGATTCTCGGAATCGAAGAGACCTTCCTCTATTTTACGGGCACACCGGTCGTGGAAACG
>JBFFZG010000226.1:0-8044 GCA_041568735.1 Promineifilaceae bacterium (SeqCode) | reverse complement strand
GGCCCCGGCCTAACCAATTACGTCGTTGTACCAGTGTCTGGCTCCTCAGGGGATTGGCAGACCTGGTCGGTTGAGGTCTATGCCAACGGGCCGATAGTCATTCGAGTCAACGGCAATCTGGTCTTCTCCGTCAACGATCCGAGTTATATCAACAATCGTTATTTTGGTGTTTTCGCGGCGACAAACGAGTATGCTGGTCTCGATGTTCAGGTGGACTGGGTACGAGTTACTGCGTTGCCCTAACCTTCCTGTTCACATACTAGTAGATCGTTATGGAGCGCTTCCTTCTGAGAAGCGCTCCTTTTTTTGAACCCATTTTCAGCCCACTGCTACCTGCTGGTGAGAAAAACGACATGAACGAAGACACCCGACTGCTGCACGACGGCGAGGAAAAATGGCGGACCGGTGGAGGGCCGGTCAATCCGCCGGTGGTGCGGGCCTCGCTGTTCGCCTTTGACACGTACGCCGATTTTCGCGAAGCCATGGCCGCGGCCAACGAGCGGCCGCTCTACAGCCGGAATTTCAACCCGACAGTGGCGGCGCTGGAGGAAAAAATCGCCCTGCTGGAGCAGACCGAGCGGGCGATCGCCTTTTCATCCGGCATGGGGGCGATCACGGCCGTGCTGCTGGCATTTCTCCGGGCCGGAGATCATCTGCTCCTGGTCGACTGCGTTTACGGCCCAACCCGCACTTTCGCCGAGACCGTACTGACCGGCCTCGGGGTCGCGGTCGAGTTCTTCCCGCCGGAGGAGACGCTCGACGGGGCGCGCCGGCTGGCCGGCCGGCTGCGCGACAATACACGGCTGGTCTACCTGGAATCCCCGGGGAGTCTGAGCTTCGCCGTTCAGGATCTGGCCGCCGCCGCCGACCTGTGCCGGGCGCGGGGGATCGCGACCGCGGCCGACAACTCCTGGGCCAGCCCGCTCTACCAGAAACCGCACGCCTTCGGGATCGACGTCGTCGTCCACACCGGCTCCAAATACATCGCCGGCCATTCCGACCTCGTTTTTGGGGTGGCCGCCTGCGACCGCCGCCACTTCGACATCATCAAACCGGTGGCCGTGCTGCTGGGGGCGGTCCCGTCGGCGGACGATGCCTACCTGGCCCTGCGCGGCCTGCGGACGCTTCCCCTGCGCATGCAGCAGCATTTCGCGGGCGGGCTGGCCGTCGCTCATTGGCTGGAAAAACGGCCGGAAGTCGTCGAGGTGCTGCATCCGGGGCTGGAGACCTTTCCGGACCACGAGCTGGCCCACCGCCAGATGAGCGGCTGCGGCGGCCTGTTCGGCTTTCGCCTGCAGCCGGCGCCGGCTGCCGCCCACTACGCCTTTGTCGACGCGCTCCGCCTTTTCACCCTCGGCGTGAGCTGGGGCGGCTTTGAAAGCCTGCTGCTGCCGCTCGATTTCATCGAAGCCGAGCGGCCGGACCTGCGGGCCCGGCTCGGCGTCGGCGACCACCAGTTTCGCATTTTTGTCGGGCTGGAGTCCCCGGCCGATCTGACGGCCGACCTGGAGCAGGGTCTGGCCAAGTGGACAGTCTGGCGGGAGCGCGGATAATCAGACAGGTCGCCGGCCGCACCCCACCAAACAGGGAAATCCCATGTGTGATACATTTGTCGCCACCCCCGAAGCCACCGCCGATGGCTCGATGATTTTCGGCAAAAACAGCGATCGCGAGCCGAACGAGGCGCACGAGCTCCTGCTCATACCCCGCGGCACGCACGAGCCGGACGCCCGGGTGCAGTGCACCTACGTGGATATTCCGCAGGTCGAGGAAACTCACGCGGTGCTGCTGGCCCGCCCTTACTGGATCTGGGGGGCCGAAATGGGGGCCAATGAATACGGCGTGGTTATCGGCAACGAGGCCGTCTTCACCAAAGTCCCTTATGAAAAAGGCCCCGGTCTGATCGGCATGGATTTCATTCGCCTGGCTCTCGAGCGGTCTGACTCAGCCGAGGGGGCGCTGTCCGTGATCACCGGCCTGCTCGGGGAATACGGGCAGGGGGGGAACTGCGGCCACGACCATAAATTTTACTACCACAACAGCTTCCTGATCGCCGACCTGACGAGCGCCTGGATCCTGGAAACGGCCGGCCGGGAATGGGCCGCCCGCCGGGTCCGCGGGGTCGGCTCGATTTCCAACGCCATCACGATCGGCCGCCACTGGGATCTGGCCTCGGGCGGCCTGGTCGATCAGGCCATCGAGCGCGGCTGGTGCCGCGGCCACGACGACTTTGATTTCGCCCGCTGCTACAGTGACTTTCTCTACACCACGTTCAGCGCGGCCGGTGCCCGCCAGGGCTGCACTGCGGCTGCCCTGCAAAACCGGCACGGCCAGATCACCGCGGCCGACGCCATGGCCCTCCTGCGCAGTCACGGGGAGGCGGATGGGGACCCGACCTGGACCCCGACCCGGGGGCTGATCGGGGCCACCGTCTGCATGCACGCCGCCTTTGGGCCGATTCGGGGGAGCCAGACGACCGGCTCGATGGTGGCCCACCTGACGCCGGAGCAGCAGACCTACTGGCTGACCGGCACGGCCGCCCCCTGCCTGAGCCTCTTTAAGCCGGTCTGGTTCGACAGCGGTTTGCCCGATCTCGGCCCTGCGCCCGGCAAAACCTACGACGAGGCGGCCGTCTGGTGGCGGCATGAAAGCTTTCACCGGGCCATGCTGCGGGATTACGCCGGCTGCCGGCCGGGCTACACCCGGGAGCGGGATCAGCTCGAAGCCCTCTACCGGTCGTCCCTTTCCCGAGTGGAACCGGAGCAGCGCCTGCAGTTCAGCGCCCGCTGTTTTGCAGACGACGCCCGCCTGGAAACCACCTGGCGCGAGCAGATCGACCGCGCGGCCGCCCGCGGCCGGCAGGGGTGGCTGCATCGACTGGCCTGGCGCGGCTGGAGCCGGCAGGCCGGTCTTTAACGGCTCCCAATTCCTTGTTTTTCCTCTCAATCTCCCTTTGTAAGGGTTTTGAAAATATTTCGCCGGCTTCCCTTCGACTCAGCTAAAATGTGAAAAATTGCACAATCCCATGGAGGCAACCCATGCGTTATTTCCTGTTTTTCGTCGTTCTGGTCTCCGCCCTTTTCGTGGCCGCCTGCTCGGCCGCGCCGGTGGAGCTTCCGCTTGAAGTTGACATCAAGGCCCTGCCGGCCGAAATCGACGTGGCTACCGCCGCGGCCCTCAACGGCCGCAGCGACGTCCTCCTGATCGACGTTCGGGAGCTGTGGGAATACGACGAGGGGCACATTCCCGGCATCGCCCTCATCCCGATGGGGGAGATTTCCGCCCGGCTTTCGGAGATCCCGACCGATATTCCGGTCATCGTCACCTGCCGCAGCGGCAACCGGAGCGGCCAGGTCACCCAGTTCCTGAGGCAGGAAGGCTTTACGAATGTCCACAACATGGACGGAGGGATCCTGGCCTGGCAGGCGGCCGGCTTCCCGGTGGAAAACTAGACGCCGCCCGCTGAAAAGACGAAGGTAACGGGGTGCAGACCCCCAGAAGACCCGCCCGGGCTGTTGAACGGGCGGGTCTTTTCATTCAGAAATTGAAGTGAGGGCCTCTTTGGCCTGGCGAACTGCCTCTTCGATCTGGGCATAGTGCTCGGTCTCGTGGGAAAGGCCGCTCAAAAAAGCGCCGATGGCGTTCAGCGGGCCGACCCGCGCCTCGTAGCGGGGCGAAATTTTCCGGTAGACGTCGAGAAAAGGTTGGTCCGGCCAGGTTTCGAGGTAGGCCAGCCGCATGCGCCGGCTTTCCTCGAGCCGCTGCTGGCACTGGGCCCGGCTGGTGATGGCCCGCCAGGGGGTTTCGTAGCGCGGCCGTTCCACGACCGGGACACCGCGGGCCAGCAGGGAGCTGAAGGCCGCCGCCTCTTCGCTGCTGGCGGTGACATGGGCGATCAGGTGGGCCACGCTCCAGGAAATCGTTTCCTCCCCTTCGACCGCGTAGGGATCATCCGCTTCGGGGTCGTCCGGCAGAAAGGTGACCATCTCATCGGTACAGCGGGCGACGAGCGACGCCAGGAAGTCGATGCTCTCGTTCGTCGCTTCGATCAGGTCGGTGCGGGTTAAACCGGCTGCCAGCTCGCTGATTTTCTGCCGCCGCTCGTGCACCGCCGAAAAGTCGATTTTCATCATGTCCTCCAGGTCGTGTGATTTTTCCAGGGGAATCTCCAGCTTATTCACTGAGACACTCCCTTATAGCACGTCCTTATTAAAAATATGATTGGATCAAACGAAAGAAGCCGGTCCATTGGGACCGGCTTCTTTCGTCAGAGAAAAGGAGGAGACTGGAACAGGAGTTAACTAATACGATTTGATATCCCCGTTCGGCCAGTATTCCATGCCGTTGTTGGCCCGCTTCAGCTGCCCGTTCGGCCAGTATTCCTCGCCGCTGCGCGTCTGGCGGATCTGGCCGTTGGGCCAGTAGATTTCCCCGTTGTTGGCCTTTTTCAGCTGGCCGTTGGGCCAATATTCGGTGCCGTCCCCGCAGCATTTCAGGCGGCCGTCTGGCCAGTACTCGGTTCGCTGACCTTCGCCCTCAAACAGGGCGTCGACCGCACCCACCACCATCGAAAACTCCATGTAGCTGTCGGTCGACCAGCCGCCCAGGTCGGTCAGGCTGGAGAGCAAATTTTTAAACAACGCATTCTGGGCCATGACACTTCCTCGATTGAACCGGATCGGATCTACGGCAGACATCGGAAATCGGATCAACGGGCTGGAGCGGGTGAAGGGCCTGCCGGGTGTGAACCTTCTGGCACGATCCCATTGTGGCGGTCATCAGACCGGTTGGGCAGAAGGGCGGGAAGCCCTCCACCCTGTTAACCAGGTCACAGATCCGTTTAGCTTTCCGGTACTACTCGGTGTTATGAAAAATTTACGGATTTTTTACGTTTTCGTCTATAGTACGTCAGTACCAATGGGGGAGCCCGGATGATATGCCAGCCAGCCAACCGGGTCTTCGACGGGCGGCCGGAACTGAAGTACTATAGTTTCGTCTGAAATTCCCATTACCATATAGAAGCGCTCCAGAAAAATGGCGCCTTCCTCGGCACCGGTCATGGGACAATTTTCAGCACAGCAGGTGATCATCGTGCCCCTCTCTAAGCTTCGCTCAATCACCCGGTCTTTTATTCCCCTTTTCTTTGCTCTTATCTTCATACTGACGGCCCGGGCAGTCCTGGGCGCGCCGGTCGCCCCGGACGAGGTGACCATTCGGCAGCCAGACGGCCGCTCGTTCGCCGCCCTACCGTTCGGCGACGAGTGGTACAGCGGGTACGAGCACCAGGGATTCACGATTCTGCGCCGGGAGTCGGACGGCTTCTGGGTCTACGCCCAGCCCATCGCCGCCGGCCGGCTGGTGCCGGGCTCCCTGGTCGTCGGCCAGCAGTCCCCGTCCGGCCTGGCACCACACCTGCGCGATGCGCTGCTGCTGTCCGAGGTTGCCGTCGGGAAGGCCGCATCCGGCGTGTCGGCCGCCGGGGATCCGGCCGCCCCTGAAGCGGCAGCCGCCTGGCCCGGCGCCAGCGGCACCCAGCCCCTGCTGATTCTCCTGGTCGATTTCACTCCCTCGACCTCCCTTGGGACGACGGCCGCGCAGTGGCACGACGCCATGTTCAAAACGACCGAGGGGGCGAAAAGCGTGAAGAGCTTTTACGAACAGGCCTCTTTCAACCAGTTCTCAGTGGCGCCGGCCGCCGAAATCCAGGGGACGGTCAACGATGGAATCGTCCAGGTGACGCTTGGCTACGCCCACCCCAATACGGGCGCGTCGACGGGCACGGCCAACAGGCAGCTCGTTCGCGATGCGCTGATCGCAGCCGACCCTTATGTCAACTATGGCAGCTTCGACCTCAACAGCAACGGCTATCTCGACGTCTCTGAAATTCACCTGATTGTAATCCCCCGTGGTTTTGAAACCTCCTATGGAGGAGCCGCGGCCGCCTGCGCCCCGAATGTCTGGGGCCATCGGTCGGCCCTGGGTGGCGTGGTGGCCGGGCCGGTCCTGGATGGCGTCGTCATCGGGGAAAGCGCCGGCGGGGGCGGCTATATGCAGTTTGGCGAATGGCACCGGGTCAATACAGTGACCTGCGCCAGCGGCGGCAATATGGCGACCATCGGTATTATGGCCCACGAACTCGGGCATGACATCGACTGGCCGGACCTGTACGACACGGACGGCTCCTCCAGCGGAGTTGGCTATTGGAGCGTCATGTCCGGGGGCAGCTGGGGGCGGGCCTCCGGCGAGCCGATCGGCACCACCCCGACCCTGCCCGATGCCTTCAGCAAATGGTATCAAAAGTGGATCACGCCCACGGCTGTGACCACGACCCAGAGCGGTGTGGCCATTCCCAACGCCGCCCAGAACCCGGTCGCCTACCAGCTTCTGCCCAACCCCAACGGCATCGACTGGGATTTCGGGGACGGGAGCGGCATTGGCGAATACTTCCTGGTGGAGAACCGGCAGCAGGTCGGCTTTGACGCCGGTCTTTTCGCGATCGGGTCATCGTCGGCCGGCTGCATCATCTGGCACATCGACGAGTCGGTGACCTCGAGCAACGCCAACAACAACGACGAAAGCCACAAGCACGTCGACGTCGAAGAGGCCAATCCGGCGCAGCAGAACCTCGACGGCGGGCCGGGCGGCAACTCGGGCGACGCCAATGATCCCTGGCCCGGCAGCAACAACCTGACCGCGTTCGGGGCGGGGTCGACTCCCAACAGCAATCTCTACAGCGGCGCGGCCTCAATGGCTGAAGTGATCAACATTTCCACGGCCGGCACCGGCTGTACGGTCGACTTTCTCGTCCCGCCTAACCTGGAGCATTCCGGGGTCATCACCACCTACCAGACGCCGACCCAGACGGTGACCTCGACTCTCTCGATTACCAACACCGGCTCTTTCACCCTGACCTGGACGATCCAGGAGGACCAGGCCCCGGCCGGCGTGTCACTGGCTCTGGATGGGGAGAGTGCTCCAGCGGAGGCGGGCGTGGTCCAGGCCACGGCGATGGCCGTTCCGGCCAAATATTTTGGCGTAGAAGCCCTGTTATCTAATTCGGCCGCGGCCGCCCCGGTTTCGGGGGACGGGACAGCTGCTCTTTCTGTCTCGAGTGCGCCGTCGAGTGTAAGCTTGAGTGTGGACGATGGGAGTATAGAGTCGGTTTTTGGCGTGACCGGTGGCGGTTCTTTCCTCTGGTTCAACCGGTTTACCCCTGGATCCGGGGATTTTCCGCTTCAGCTCAACGACATCTCCGTGCATTTTTATCCCGGTTTCGGTGTCAGCACCGGCCAGCAGATCACGCTTTACGTTTACGAAGACACCGACGGCGACGGCAATCCCAAAACAGGTCCTAATCTCGTGGGGACCTACGCGGCGACGGTGAACAGCCTCAACGCCTTTAACGTCTATACGCTGAGCCCCGCCCCGCTGCTCAATGGCCCGGGCGACGTGCTGATCGGGGTCTACAACAACACGGCGGGGGTCAATGCGGGGGATTTACCGGTCAGCACTGACACGACCAGCCCCCAGGGTCGCTCCTGGTATGGCTCGACCATCGTTTCCACCTGGACCAGTTACGCGGCTGGCAACTGGATGGTGCGGGGCAGCGGCGTCAGTACAGACGCCGCCTGCGTCGTTCCGGAAAACGTTCCGTGGCTGACACTCTCCACGACGGCCGGCTCAACGATCTCCAACACCGTTTCGACAGTTGACGTCACCCTGGATTCCACCGGGCTTACGCCCGCCATCTACGAAGCGGTCCTCTGCATTGACAGCAACGATCCGGAGGAGCCCCAGGTTCAGCTGCCGGTGTCGATGCAGGTCTGCGCCGCGCCGGTGACGCCGTCGGCGCTGTCCATCGCCAAAAACGGCAGCGACATCGATCTCGCCTGGAGCGGCAGCGCCACCCAGTTTGAGATCTGGTGGCACACGGAGCCCTACCAGCAGCCGGGGGCGGACTGCGCGGCGGCCGCCAACTGCGCCACCAGCGGTGCGACGAGCTACACTCATGTTGGCGGCGGGGACGGCAGCAGCGACTACTTTT
>JBFFZG010000225.1:0-8113 GCA_041568735.1 Promineifilaceae bacterium (SeqCode) | reverse complement strand
CTTCTGGCCGGAATGGGTGCGCAGCGTGGCCCTGGAAAGCGGCTCCCCCGGCCTGAAGCCGGCCGAGGCCCGGGCCGCGCGCAAGGAGGCGGACGGCCAGCTGGCCGACCATATCGAAGAAGAAGGCATTCCCCCATTCGTCGCCTTCTGGGAGCGGCTGCCGCTGTGGGCCAGCCAGAGCCGCCTCCCCGAGTCGGTTCGAACCGAGCTCCGCCACCGGCGGCTGGCCAATTCCGCCCGGGGGCTGGCCAACAGCCTGCGCGGGATCGGCACCGGGGCCCAGCCCTCCCTCTGGTGGAAGCTGCCCGAGCTCGATCGCCCCGTCCTCCTTCTCTGCGGTGAGGAAGATCCAAAATTTACCGAAATCGCCCGCCTGATGGGGGCCGAACTGCCCCGGGCGGAAGTCCAGATAGTGGCCGAAGCCGGGCACAACATCCACCTCGAACAGCCGGCCGTCTTCGCCCGGCTGGTCGAGAATTTCTGGGACCGGATCACCTGACGGCTCATGCCCCGGCGCTCGTACCTGGCCTGGCTGGCCTTTCTCCTGGCGGCGTCGAGCCTGTCCCTGCAGCCGCTGCTGGCCGGCCACATCCCCTGGCAGGGCGACGGCCTGCTCCATCTCTACCGGCTCCCGGCCCTGGAATTTTCGCTGAATCCGGTCGTGCTTTCCGGCTGGTTTCCCCGCTGGCTGCCCGTCCTTGGCACCGGCTACGGCTTTCCCCTCTTTAATTACTACCCGCCGCTCGCCACTTACCTGCTCCTGCCGCTGCGGTGGGCCGGCCTGTCGGTGCCCGGGGCGGCGGCGGCCGGCTACGCCCTCGCCTTTCTGCTGCTGGCCGGCTCAATCTCCGGCTGGGCCGGCTCGATGTGGGGGCGCCGGGCCGGAATGGCGGCCGCCGTGCTGGCCGCCTTATCCCCTTACCTGCTGGCCAACCTCTACCAGCGGGCCGCTTTGGCCGAGCTCTGGGGGCTCGCCTGGCTGGCGGCCGCCGGCTGGGCCGCCTGGGCGCTCGCCGCCGGCCGCCGCGCCGCCTGGCTGCCGCTCGTCTTCTCCCTGGCCGCCCTGCTTCTCTCGCATAACATCACGGCACTGATTGGACTGCCGCTGGTGCTGGGAGTTTGGGCTCTCCGAGCCGGGGGACGGGGAACGGGGAACGGGGAACGGGGTATGGTGGGATGGATGGTCAGTGCGGTGGGAATGGGGCTGGGATTGAGTGCGTTTTTCTGGGTGCCGGCGCTCCTCGAGCAGGCATATGTGCAGATCGATCGGCTCGTCGGCTCGTCGAATTTCGCTTTTGCCAACCACTTTTTGACCGTCGGTGAGCTGGTGGCGCTGCCTGGGGCGGTCGACCCGGCGCTGATCAATCCCGGACTGCCGCTCGGCCCCGGCTGGCCGGCCCTGGCGCTCGCCCTGAGCGGAATGATGCGGCGGCCGCGCGCCGCGCACGGCCGCGGGCTCTGGTGGGGGCTCCTGCTGGGCACGGTCGCCTGCCTGTGGATGACCACCGCGTCGAGTACGTTTCTCTGGGAAACCCTGCCCCTCCTGCCCTTTGTCCAGTTTCCCTGGCGCTTTCTGGGTCCGGCCGCCATCGGACTGGCCCTGCTCGGGGGGTATGGTGTGGACGGCCTGCTCGACCGGCTGGCCGCCTCCGGCCGCCCCGGTGCGCTGCCTTTAGCCTCGGGGATCGGCTGGCTGGCGCTGGCCGTGACGGCGCTTCCCTACCTCTTCCCCCCGGCGGCGCCGGCGCTGCCCGACAACCCAACGCCGGCCGATCTCATCCTCTTTGAGGTCGAGAGCGGCTGGCTGGGGACGACATCGGCCGCCGATTATCTCCCCCGGGCGGTGGCCGAGCTGCCGCCCCCCCGGCCGTCGGCCGACCCGGCCTTTATGGCCGGCGGGCCGCCGTTCGAGGTGGCCGTGGCAGCGGCCGGATCCCGGACCTTTCCCCAGTTTTATTTCCCCGGCTGGCGAGCGGAAGTCGACGGCCGGCCGGCCGCCGTCTATCCTTCCGGGCCGTCCGGGCTGATCGCGGTCGACCTGCCGGCCGGGAGCCACCAGGTCCAATTCGCCTTCGGCCCCACCCCCCTGCGCCGGCTGGCGGGGTTCGTGTCCGGGGTCAGCTGGGTGGCGCTCCTGCTGGGACTCCTCTGGCTGAAAATCCGCCCGGGGGTACGGCCAAAAAAACGGGAAGAGTCGCCCGGTGCAGCCGGCCGAACGGCCTCAATTTCCGCAGCCGCCTGGCTGCTCCTGGCGATCGGCCTGCTGCTGGTCAAAGGAGCCTTGCTCGACCGGGTCGACAGCCCGGTGCGCCAGAGCCGGTTTGACGGCCAGTCCGTGCGGGGGACGGAGCCGGCCAACCTCAATTTCGGCGGCCGCCTGCTCCTCGTTGGGCTGGAGCGGCCGGCCGGCCCGCATCCGGCCGACCAGCCGCTGGAGCTGGCGCTCTACTGGCAGGGGAAACAGTTTGACCGGGAGCTCAGCGTGGGGGTCCATCTCCTCGACGGCGACGGACTGCGCTACGGGCAGAGCGATCACCTCCATCCCGGTGATTTCCCCCTGCCCCGCTGGCGGCCGGAGCAGTACGCCCGGGATCCCCATGCCATTCGCCTGTCTCCAGGCACTCCGCCCGGCGGCTACCGGCTCGAGCTGTTCGTCTATGACCCGGTCGACGGACGGCGGGTCGATCTGTGGAACGATGTCGGGCAGCCGATCGGGAGCCGGGCCGAAATTGGAAGGGTTGTCATCGGGCTGCCCGAACGCTTCCCCGACCCGGCCGTCCTGCGGCCGGCCGAGCGCCTCGACCGGGAGATCGCGCCGGGAATCACCCTGCTCGGGATCGATGGCTCCGCCACCCCGCTGCAGGTGGGTGAGACGCTCTCTCTGACCCTCTACTGGGCGGTAACGGGCCGGCCGGCCGCCCCGCTGGACGAGGACCTCCTCCTGATCGGCGGCGGGGAGATCGCGGCGGCCTTTCCGCTTTCCCCGAACGCCCCGGGGCCGGACTGGGAGGCCGGCCGGGCGCAGCGGGACGACTACCGGCTCCGGCTGCCGGCCGGCCTCGCTGCCGGCCGGTACCGGCTCGAGCTGGCCGGCCTGACCCTGGCCGAAGTCGAGGTCGTCGTACCGGCGCGCCGGCTTGATCCTCCCGCAGCCGGACTCTCCCTCGATCAGCCGGTCGGCGAAGCCGCCGTTCTCCGCGGGGCCGACATCACGCTCTGCGCGGAACCGGCCGGGCTCCCCTGCGGCGTTGTCCTGGTCTGGGAAGCGGCGGCCGAAAGCGATACGAGCTACACCGTGTTTGTGCAGCTGCTCGGGCCGGACGGCCGCATTGTCGCCCAGCACGACGGGCTGCCGGTGAATGACGGGGAGCTGCGGCCAACAACCGGCTGGCTGCCCGGCGAATTCCTGGTGGACGTTCACCCGCTGTCCCCACCTGACTCGCCGCCCACGGGTGCCTATCGGCTGATTGCCGGGCTCTACCGGGCCGATACCGGGGAGCGGCTGCCCGCCGGGGAAGCGGATTTTGTCCTGATCGGCCAGTACACCGTTCCCTGAGCGGCGAGCGCGGGCCGGTTGTCACTCACGGGGGGGTGCGGTACAGTTTTCCCGTCTATGACCCGTCTGCCGCGAATGCTTCAACCCTGGCTGGCGCCGGCGACCCTGCTGCTCCTGGCCGTGCCGGCGGTGCGGCCGCTCTTCCGGGGCGCCCTGCCCTGTTCAGACGACGCCGCCTTCCACCTGCTGCGGTTGACTCAGCTCGACTGGCTGCTGCGGGAAGGGGTCTGGTACAGCCGCTGGGCGCCGCACATGGCGGCCGGCTACGGCTTTCCCCTCTTTAATTTCTATGCCCCACTCAGCTACTACGCGGCCGATCTGGCGAGCTTTTTTACCGGGAATCTCAATCTCGGCCTGAGGCTGACCTTCGCCCTGGGCATCCTCCTCGGCGGGCTGACCCTGTACCGGCTGGCGCGGGAATACACCGGGCGGACGGCGGCCGTGATCGGCGCCGCGGCCTATATTTATGCCCCCTACCAGGGCTACGACGTCTATTTTCGGGGCAACCTGGCCGAATCCTTCGCCTGGTGGCTGCTGCCGCTGGCGCTCTGGGCGCTGGTGCGGCTGGCTCGAACCCGGGCCTGGCACTGGGCAGCCCTGACCGGTCTCTCCTACGCCGCTATTCTGTTGACCCACAACGTCTTCGCCCTGATATTTTCGCCGCTGCTCGTCCTCTTCGGGCTGGCCAACGGGGATTGGCGATCGGGAATGGGCCGTCGGGCGGGGCAGCTGGGCGCGGCCGTCGGGCTCGGCCTGGGGCTGGCCGCCTTCTTCTGGCTGCCGGCCTTCTTCGAGCGATCGCTGATTCACACCGAGCGGCTCCTGGTACCGCCGGTTTTCGTCTACTGGGGGAATTTTGTCACCCTCGGAGAACTTTTCGCCCGGCCGCTGACCGTTCATCCCGACCTCATCAATCCCTCGGTGCCCCGGGCGATCGGGCTGGTGCACCTGCTGCTGGCCCTGCCGGCCCTGCTCTGGCTGCGGCCGGAGCAGCGGCGGCTGCGGGGCCAGGTGATTTTCTGGGGACTGACCGCCCTGGCCTTCGTTTTCATGATGCTGCCGGTATCCCGACCGGTCTGGGATGCGCTTCCGCTCGTCGAATTCATTCAGTTTCCCTGGCGCCTGATCGGCGCCGCCGCCCTGCTTTTCGCCCTCCTGATCGCCGCCGCCGTCGAAGCCCTGACAGAAATTACCTCTTTGTCCGGGGATCCCGCTCGCGTTCCCCGTTCCCCGTTCCCCGTTCCCCTCTTTCTCCTCTGCCTCGCCCTTCTCATCCTCTCCACCGCCTTCTGGTTTGATCCGCGCCTCTGTCCCGGCCTGAGCGATCCCACCGTGGCCGATATCGGCCGGTTTGAGGCGGAAACCCGGACCATCGGTACGACGGCCAAGGGGGAGTATCTCCCGCGGACGGTTGAAGCGCTGCCGGCCGAGCCTTACCGGCAGCCGTTCACGCCGTCTGAAGGGGTCGAGATCCTGCGCGCCGGCCGCGAGCCCCTGCGCCTCTCGGCCGTGGCCGCCGCCGGGCGGCCGGCGGAAATGACGGCCAATGTATTCGCTTATCCCGGCTGGGAAGTGGTTATCGGCGGTCAAAAAGTTGACATAAAACCTGCTCCGGTCACGGGATTGATCACCTTTTCCCTGCCCGCCGGGGAGCATAACATCACAGTTTCTTTGCGAGAAACCCCCCTGCGCAAAGCTGCGAACGCCGTGTCGCTAGCTGCCGCCGCGGCAACCTTCACCCTGCTCTTTTTCCCGAAACCTACTCCCTCGACCCGGTTCCCCGTTCCCCGTTCCCCGTTCCCTCTCCTGGCCGCCCTGCTCACCCTGCTGCTCATCGCCGCCGTTCTCTGGCTGCTGCCCCGCTTCGAGACCCCTCTGCGGCGGCCGGGGCTGCCGGCGCTGGAGAACCGGCCGGGCCAGGTCCGCTACTGGGACGGACTGCGGCTGCTCGATGCCGAGGTGGCGGCCGGGGAAATGGCCGCCGACGGCGCCCTGCCGGTCTCGCTGTGGCTGACGGCCGACCGGCCGCTGCCGGCCGGCTACCAGAGCCGGGTGCAGCTGGTCGACGGAGACGGCCAGGTCTGGAGCGATAAGGATACCCGCTGGCCCCGCATCTACCGCCCCTACTACGACACCCGGGAGTGGCCTGCCGGCGGCTACGCCCGGGAAATGCTCCTGGCCGAAGCGATCCCCGGAACGCCGCCGGGCCGCTACACCCTCGAGCTGATCATTTTCGATCGGGAGAGCGGCCGGCCGGCCCCCCTGGCCGACGGCCGCACCACCCTGCCCCTGGCCGAGGTCGAGCTGACCCGGCCGGCGGTGCCTTTCACCGGCGACGGCCGCTTTGCCCCGGAAGGGGAGCGCGGCAATTTCGGCCCCCTGCGCCTGCACAGCTACAGCCCGGATCGGGCGGAGGCCGACGCCGGCGACCCTTTCCTCCTGACGGTGTTCTGGGAAGCCCTGATCGATCCGGCCGAAAATCTGACCGTTCGGCTCGAATTAATTGACATAAAATCAACCGGCGTGGCGCTTTCATCTTCTTTTCCCCCGGTCCGCGCCGGCTGGCCGACGTCGGTCTGGCAGGCCGGAGATGTCTGGCGGGGGCGATACGGGCTGCGGCTGCCGGCGTCTCTTCCGGCCGGCCGCTACCGCTGGCAGCTCTGCCTGGCCGGAGCGGACGGCGCCTGCCTGGGCCCGCCGGTCCCCCTGAGCGAACTGGCCGTCAGCGCCCCGGTCCGGATCTTCGCGGCGGATCCGCCGGCCGTGCCGGTCGAGCAGACGCTCGGTGGGAGCGCCACCCTGGTCGGGGCCGATTGGATCCCCTGCCCGTCGACCCCCCGGCTCCCAGGTGGGGCCATCCTCCAGTGGCGGGCGGCGGCGGAAATGGCGACCAGCTACCGCGTCTTTCTTCAGCTTCTCGACGAGGGCGGGCGCGTCGTCGCCCAATCGGACGGGGAGCCGGCCGGCTGGCGGCGGCCGACGACCGGCTGGCTCCCGGGCGAAATCGTTCTGGATCCGCATACCCTGGCCGCCGATCTGCCCGACCCGCCGGCCGGCCGCTACACGCTCATCGCCGGCCTGTACGACCCGGAAACCGGCCAGAGACTCCAGACCTCCACAGGGGTTTCGGAATTGATCCTGCTCGAGGAGGTCGACCCTTGAGCGACCGGCGCCGCCGCGCCTGGATCCTGGCGGCCCTGACCCTGCTTGGCGACCTGCTCCGCTTCTGGCGGCTCGATCAGCTGCCGCCCGGCCTCTGGTTCGACGAAGCCTGGGTCAGCGTGGTTGCCCGTGATTGGGGGAACGAAGTCTATTTCGCCGCTTCTTTCGGCGGCATGCACCCGGCCGTGGTCTACCTGACCCGCCTGGCTCGTCTTATCACCCCATCGCCGCTGGCCATTCGCTTCGCCCTGGCCGCCGTAGGCACCCTGACCATCCCGCTGGCCTATGCCGCCCTGCGCGCGGTCTTTGCCCTCGACGAATGGCGCTCTTCCGGACGGCTCAGGCAGGAAGACACGCCAACCCCGAGCCCCGAATGGACGGCGTTGCTGGCGGCGGCCGTCCTGGCCGTTCTCTATCCCTTTTTCCATTTCAGCCGGCTTGGCTTTGAATCGAGCCTGCCGGCGCCGGCTTCCCTGCTGGCTTTTTGGGGGCTGGCCATCCTGCTGCGCCGCCGCCGATCGGGCTGGTTCCGGCCCGCCCTCCTGACCGGCCTGGCGTTGGGGCTTTCGCTCTACACCTTCGACACCGGCCGCTTTATCCCCCTCGCCGCTGCCCTGGCCTACGGGCTCTTCTGGCTGGTTTACCGGCCGCAGCCCCTGGGGCCGGCCTTCGGCCGCTTCGCCGTTCTCACCGCCGCGGCTGTGGTGATCGCCGGGCCGCTGCTCGGCTATTTCTGGCTGCACCGGGATCAGTTCTTCGCCCGGGCGCTCGTCACCACCACCCAGACCTTTGGCCCGGAGGCCGGTCCTTTTCCACTGCTCGCCAACCTCGGCCGGACCCTGGCCGGTCTTTCTCTTCCGGGATTTGGCGATCGGATCGCCCGCCACAACCTGCCCGGCCGGCCGGTTTTAGATCCCGGACTGTCCCTCCTTTTCTGGGTCGGGATTGCCGCCTCCCTGCGCCGCTGGTGGCAGCCGAGCCGGCTTCTCCTGTTGAGCTGGCTGGCCTGCGGCCTGCTGCCCGTCGTCCTCACCGACGGAGCGCCAACCTATACCCGGCTGTTTGTGGCCGTCCCCCCGCTGGCCGCCCTGGCCGCGGTCGGCGGGGAGGCCCTCTGGCGCCGCCGGTCGGGCCGCGGACCGGCCGCGCTCATCGCCGCCTCCCTGCTCGTCGCGCTCGCCGCCACCACTGTCGACTATTTTGTCCGCTGGGCCGCCCTCCCGGCCCTCTACGACGATTTCCAGGTCGGCCAGTGGGAGGGCGCCCGACTGGCCCTGGAATTGAGCGCTTCCCGGCCGGTCTATTTTCTCCCGGAACGGCCGCCGCTGGCTGAACCGACCTACGACCTGCTGCTGGGCGGGTGGGCTGCCCGGGCGGAGGCGCGTCCCGGCCCGG
>JBFFZG010000224.1:0-8198 GCA_041568735.1 Promineifilaceae bacterium (SeqCode) | reverse complement strand
GGTCTCGTCGTACCAGTCGGCCACCCACTCCCACATGCTGCCGGCCAGCCCAAAGCTGCCAAAGGGACCGGCGCCGGCGGGCAGGGAATCGACGGCCAGCAGGCGGGCGAATTCGGTCCCGTAAATTGCCCGGGTGCGATCGGGCGGTTCATTTCCCCAGGGGTAGGCCCGCCCATCGGCGCCGCGAGCGGCGTATTCCCACTCCGCCTCTGTCGGCAGCCGGCCGCCGACCCAGCTGCAGTAGGCCCGGGCGCCGAACCAGGAAACGTGGTTGACCGGATATTTCTCGAAATCGGTGATCGGCGCGTAGCGCCGGCTCCCCCCCCTGGAATCCATGAGATACGTGCCGGTCACGTCCGGACTGACCCGCACGCAGGCCACATCGCCGCAGATCGTCTGGTGATCCCCCTCGTGGGCATTCAAAAAGGCGGCGTACTGGCCGGTCGATACCTCAAAGCGGTCGATGTAGAAGCCGGTGAGCGTCACCGGCACGCGGGGGCGCTCATCCGCCTCGGCGGCCGGATCGTCGGCGGCGGAGCCCCGCTCGAACACCCCGCCGGGTACGAAATCCAGCGGCATGCCGTCCAGCGGCCGCACCACCAGGACTTCCATTGGCTCGGCCGTCGGGGCAGCGGTCGGGGTGAGGCGCTCCTCCGGGGTTGCCCCCGGCGTGATCGACGGAATGGGGGTCAGGGTCGGCCGGGGGAATTCGGTCGGCACAGGTAAAACCCCGGCCGCTTCAGGAGGATTTTCCATCTCGCCGGCCGTCTGCCCGACCGGCGGTTCGCCGGAGCCAGGCAGGCGGCTCCGGGTGACCAGGAAGGCCACGCCGGCGGTGATGATGGCCAGGGACAGAACGACCAGCAGCCACCACAGCCGGCGGCTGCCCGGCGATCGCTGCCGGGACGATCGCCTCCGGAGAAGGGGGATATTCACTGGCCGTGAGGTGTTTCCCCACCCGAACTGGCGGCCGAGAACCACCAGGTCGGCCATCGTCGGCTGGGAGATTTCACCGCGGCGCCAGCGTTCATACAGCGATTGGCCGATTTCCACCAGGCGGTCGGGCTGGTTGCCGGACAGGTCGAGCGCCAGGCGAACCCAGGCATCGGTCAGATAGTAGGGCACCGGCTCGCGCAGCAGAATCGAGGCTTCTTCGTCGGAGAGGGGCTCGAGCGCATAGGATTCCCCTTCGAGCAGTTTCAAACCGTAGCGATCCGGGTGCTGATCGAGGCAGATGAGCAGCTCGAGGCGGCGCGCCTGGTGAATCAAGCCGCGCAGGGCGATGAGGATCGTGGGAAAGAGGGGGGAGCCCAGGACGTCGTCGACATGATCGCAGATGAGCAAAAAGACGCGGTCGGGATGGTCCTCCAGCAGGCCGATCAGGGACTCGGCCATGCCGGCCGGCCCACTCCCGGTGAGCGGACCGGTCTCGGGCAATGGCAGCCCGATAATCCCTCGATGGGGAAGCTGCTGGTTGATCGCGCGCAGGACGGCCCGGTCGGCCGCTTCCTGGGAGCTGAGGTTTTCCTGCAGCGATGGGGATTTCCAGTCCAGGACGAGGGGAACGACGACTTCTTCGAGCCGGCCGTGCTGGAGCTGCCGCACCGCGGCCGATTTTCCGATGCCGGCCGGACCGTAGAGGATCAGGGGGAGTTTCTCACGGTCGACCGTGGGCCGGCTGATATGCTGGGACAGCCAGGTAAAAAAATGCTGCCGGCCGACGAAGAAAGGACGGGCGGGATCCAGGTACGGATTGGGAGATGAGTGTTCGGGTGAAGCCACGTCAACCATCTGGATGTTCGGGTCGTGAAAATCTTCAGGAGCAAAGCGTGTATCTTACTTGGTTCCCCGACCGCTTACAAAATTGCCGGGAGCGGACGTTTTTTTTGCCACCGGTTTTAAGCCGAGGGATGGGCCCGAAGCGCGTGGGGCAGGGTGACGAGGCGCTCCCGGACGGCCATTCAGACCTCCTCCAGCGTCTGTTCCCGGTAGGCGCGGACCGCATTTTCGACAAAGCCATCGGCGATTTCTTTGATCCGCCCCTTGGTGATGCCGGAAACCAGACCGGCGATCACCCGGCCGGGCATAAAGCGGAGCCCGCCGGGTTTGGGCAGCCGGGCTTCCATGGTCAGCGCATACTCCAGGTGGGTTTCTTGCTCATTGCCGTCGTCGCTCAGAAAAAAACGAGCCCGGCAGTTGAAATACCCGCGCGCCGTCGTCGAGTTGATCGTCGTCTGGGGCTTGATCGCCGGCAGCCGGTCGACGGCGCGTATCGTGAGCAGGTAGTTGGCCAGGTCGATCTCGTATTCGAGATCGCTGACGATGTTAATGACATAAGTCCCCAGCTCGGTTGAGGCATAGCAAACCCGCAGCTGCCGGCCGTCCGGATCGAAAGAAACGAGGGTGATATGGGGCAGATAGCCGATCAGCCGGGGAATATCGCTAAAAAAGACAAACGCTTTTTCGATATCCGCGGGAAATGAAAAAGCGCGTTCCGCCTCGCCCGATACTTTTATCATAGAGAGCTATTCGCCAGGGTTTTGACCGGTTTCGGAGTCTTCTTGAGCCGCGTCGCCGCGGCTGACAATCCGGTCAATGGCCGCTTCCAGTGTTTCCAGCTGGGCGGACAATTCCTCGATCTCGTGGCGAGTGGGTACTCCCAGCTCGGCCAGCCGCTGGCTGAGCTCATCGGTGCGCAGCGCGGCCGCCTCCGCCACGGCCTGTCTTCCCTGGTGAATCAGCTTCTCAATGAGACGGCTCCCCTCGTCAATTGTCAGCTCTCCCTTTTTTACCATCCCCTCCACCCGCCGCCGGATTTCATCGTCGACATGCTGAAACATCTCCAGCGGCGAGGCGAGCGTGCGCCGGAGCGAACCCAGCGTCTCGCCGCCGGCCTGCACCAAACCCCGCAGAACCGACCGGGGCAGGAACCCCGAATTTTTCTTTTCCTGCTCAAAAATGATCTGCGTGAGAATCACGGCCGTCAGGTCCTCCCCCGTGGCGTGATCGACAACCTGCACCTCCGCCCCATCCCGGATCAAATCCGCGATGCCGTCGAGGGTGATGTATTTTTTCGCTTCCGTATCGTAGAGCTTGCGGTTGGGGTATCGTTTGATGATCAGCATAGCGCCTCGATTTGATGCAATGCGTCAAATGCCGGGTCATTATAGTGGAAAGCCGGGCAAACTGCCACACTTTTATGTCTACTAATCGGGGGCTTCTGGCCCGGCTATTCCCGAAAACCGGCCGGGAAAATAAGGGCGGCCGCCGGCCTGGCTCCCATTTGACGCGCGGCGGCATCACAACCTATAATGCACACAGGCGCCTGGACTGCGCGAGGTTGGGCGCGGGTGTCCCTCATCAGCCGGTTGAAATTTTAATTTGCGATAAAGCCTGTGAATCGAACCGTTGCCGCCTTTCATTTTTTCCCGACCGATAAGCCTGAAAACGAAATTATTTCGCTGCTGAATAAACGCGTCGAAATACGCCACCTGAACTGCGACCAGGATTTGGGCGCGATGGCCGCTTATATCGAGGCCTACGATGGGCAGGTGGATGCCATCGCTCTGGTCGGCGTGACGCACATGCTTCGCCTGGGCAGCGAGCAGGTCCCTCACGAAGAAGCGAGCCGCCTCTTCGAAATCGCCCAGAAGACGCCGGTGCTCGACGGCCAGGGTCTGCTGCCGGCCGTCGAGCGGTGGGGAGTCAGCCTGGTCGACGAGATCGAGCCGGGTTTCTGGACCCGCAAGCGGGTCCTGATGGTGCCCGGCTTAAACCATCCCGGGCTGGTCGACGGCCTCAGCCAGTTTACTCACGAGGTCCGCTATGCCGATCCGATCATCTTCTTCGGCTGGCCGGGCATTCCAGGCGTGGGCAGCAAAGAGTCCCTCGGAGCAGTAGCGGAGCGCACCCTGTCCCAGCTGGCCACCTACTCCTTTCAACAGCTCCAGCCGCGGGCGGGGGACCCGGCCCGGCAGCGCAGCGATAAACTCTTTGAATGGGCCGATATTCTGGCCGGGGATATCGGATCGATCCGCCGCTACAGCCCGCATGACCTTCGCGGCAAGATCGTCGTCACGACGGCCGCCAGTCGAGCGGACGCCGCCGACCTGACGGACCGGGGGGCGGCCGTCCTGGTCTCCCTGCTGCCCAACCTGAGCCACGATCGCCGCTTCTTCGCCCATCACGGGCCGGCCGAACTGGAGGCCTGCCTGGCCGCTCTCCGCCCCAAACCGGATCACCCCCTCAACGAACACACCTATCTCAGTCTGCTGACCCGCCTGGAGTGGCTGCCGGCCGTCCGCTATCTGCAGCCGGACGAAGCCCATCTCAACCGTTTCGCCTTCGTCGCCCAGCCCCTCTCCATCCAGCTCTACCGCCAGCTCTATCCCTGGACCCAGTATCTGCCCTCCCGGCTGCTGGAACGGACGACCCCGTACGTCCCGCCGATTTTCCTCGGCCGGATTCGACAGATCACGAGCCCGGCCACGGATCACACGGCCGAAGGGCTGCTGTTCATGCTGGGCGGTCCACCGGATCCAGGTCGGGAGCGGGAAGGCAATTTTATCTACCGGCGCCTCCTGCAGGCAGCCCAGATGGCCGAGCGGCTCGATGCGCGGCTGCTCGGGGTCAGCGCCTATGTCGAGGCGATGGGGGAAGCCGCCGAGCGGGTTTCCCACAAAACCGATATCGCCGTCACCTCGGGCCGCAGCCTGAGCCTGGTCGGCGCGCTGGAAGCCGCCAAATCGGCCGTGCAGGTCGTGCGTGCCGGCGAACCGCTCAACACAGCCCGCGTCGTGGTGCTGAATGCCGGCCGGCCGGATGCGGCCTCATGCGCCCGCTACCTGGCCGCCGACTGCCCCTGCCTGACTCTCATTGCCCACCGGCCGGAGCATCTCATCGGTCTGCAGCGCGAGATCGAGCAGCAGGTTCCCCAGGCCGAAGTGACCATCAGCACCTCGGCCGAGACGGCGCTGAAATCAGCCCACCTGGTCGTCAACACCCTGCCGGCCGGGGAGCGCATCCCGGGCCCCATCCTCGACCTCAGCCTCTGCCAGCCGGGCACCGTCATCTGCGATTTTGGCCGGCCGCCCCTGATTTCCCAGGCGCTGAGCGCCCGGCGGCCCGACCTCGTCATCATTCACGACGCCGAATTTCGCCTGCCTGGATCGCCGGCATTCGATCTCCAGCTCGGCCGGCTGCCCGGACTGATGCCGGCCGCGCTGGCGGAAACCGCTCTGCTGGCCCTGGAAGGGCGCTTTGAGAATTTCAGCCTCGACCGGGATCCGAGCCTCGAGCGGCTGCTGGAAATTCGGCGGCTGGCCGAAACTCACCAGTTCATCAATGCCGGACCGCGCCACTTCAACCGGCTGCTCACCCGGGAGGACCTCGGAGAAATCCGGGAGCGGGCCCGGGAGCTGCGGCAGAATCCGCGCCGGCAGACAGAAACGATGGCCGCCAGCCGCGCCCATCCGGCCGCCGTCGACGCCCCCCAATCCAGCCGCAAGGAGGGGAACGGCCGGCTGATCATCGCCGGTCTTGGCCTTTTCGCCCTGCTGGCCGGTGGCACCGGTTGGCTGCTGTCGCAAAAGAAGAGAAAATCGAAGAGTGGTTAATCGATTCATCGGGTGATGCAATGACCGTCTATGACAATGCCGAGCAGCTCTACCGCTGCGTGCGCCGCGCCTTCGAGCTCGTCGAACCCCGCCACTTTGACCCGCTGCACCAGGGGCGGCTGGTGATCTATTTCATCTGCGAAAATCCCACGGCCGAGCTCGTCATCGACGGCCGGACCATTCCCGTGCAGACCTATTTCGGCACCAACAGCATCCCGCCAACCCTGACCATCTGGCTGGAGTCCGATACCCTGCACCGCATCATGCTGGGCGAACTGGGCATCGTCAAAGCCCTCGGCCAGAACAAAATCAAGGCCAAAGGCCCTCTTCTCAAAGCCCGCGCCCTGGCCGACCTGTTCAACGAATGCCAGAAAATCTACCCGGAAATCCTTCAATCCGAAGACCTGACCTGAACCTTTCGACCTTCCACTTTCAACTTTCAACTTTCAACTTTCAACTTTGAACCTTTGAACCTTTGACCCAAGGAGACCCTCCATGTCCATCCCTTTTCCCAGCGATGCCTGGATTAAAGACCTCATGACCCGCCTCAACGAGAGCCCGGGCTACCAGGATGCGGCCGCCAAATGGGAAGGCGATTTCGCCTTCGTCGTCGAAGCCGGCGAAGGGGTCGCCAAAGAGACCTACCTATACATGGATCTCTGGCACGGGGCCTGCCGTTCCGCCCGCCAGCTCGACGATCCAGGCGAGGAGTCGCCGGAGTTCACGATGAAGGCGCCGGTCAGCACCTGGCAAGAGGTCATGAGCGGCCGGCTCGACCCGATCATGGGGCTCATGCGGGGCAAACTGGCCCTCGACGGTCCCAAAATGAAGATCATCAAGGCGCCAAAGGCGGCGCTGGAGATGGTCAAGTGCGCCATAGCGATCGATACCGCCTGGCCCGGCTAGCGCGGATGGCCAGGCAGCAGCAGGATCAGGCCCGCCCCAGGGTCGGCATCGCCCTCAGCGGGGGGATCGTGCGTGGCTTCGTCCACCTGGGGGTGCTGCAGGTGCTCGAAGAAGCGGGGATCGCCATTGACGTCGTCGGCGGCTCGAGTGTCGGTGCCCTGATCGGCTACTGCTACGCCGCCGGTATGTCCCTGGACCAGATCGACCATTTCTCGGCCGACCTGTCCTGGTCGCGGATGGCCCGCCCGGTCTTTCCGCGGGAGGGATTGGTCTCGTTCGACGGGCTGGAGGGGTGGCTGGTGGAAACGCTCGGCGACCTCCATTTTGCCGACCTGGCCCGGCCGTTCGTCGTGTCGACAACCGACCTGGAATCCGGCGAGCCGGTCGGTTTCACGAGCGGGCCGGTGGCGCCGGCCGTGCGGGCCAGCTGCTCGGTCCCCGGCTTCGTCTCCCCCACCCATTTCGAGGGGCGGGTGCTGGGCGATGGCGGCATCTCTAAAAATACGCCGGCCCAGGCGGTGCGGGAGCTGGGGGCAGACTACGTCATCGGGGTCGATGTCTTCTACCCGACCCTGCGCCGCCGGCTGGGGCCGCTGGGGCCGGGTCTGGCGGCCATCGAAATCATGGTGCAGCGCTCCGGCAGCGGCCGGGAGGAAGCCGACTGCCTGATCACCCCCTGCCTGGAGGGCGTCACCTGGGTCGATTTCGGCCAGCGCGGGGAGCTGATCGACTACGGCCGGGAAGCGGCCGCGGCCAAAATCGACGAAATTCGCACCGAACTCCGGGCGCTCACCGCTTCCTGAACGGCGTCCTCTACGGGGCGCCCGGTTCGTAGAGATAAACCCGCATGCGCAGGGTCTTGAGCGGGGTTGGGACATCGCGCACCGCCCGCAGGCGGGCTTCTTCATCTAAAAACTGCTGCATTTCCGGGGTTAACCAGCCGCTGTCGATGACCCAGACGCGGCTGGAACTGTTTTTCAGGCCGTCGACGTCGACGGTAGCCAGGCTGATCACCTCGTGGTTGAAATAGTAGCGGCCGAGCGCTTCCCAGCTGGCGTAGACGACATCGCCGCCGGCGTATTCGCGCTCGATGACCTCGTAGGCCCCTTTCCAATCCGGCCGGCCTCCATTGCGATATTCAAAATAGAGACCATCGGTGATCAGGTAAGGCCCGGCCACGGCGATCAGGAGACCAGCAAATATGATCGCCTGGATTTTCCCGCTCAGCCGATTGGCCTGGATCAGCCCGAAGATTTTTTGCAGCCCGGCCGCCGCCAGAACCACCCAGCTGGTCAGCACGACGAAGACGTAGCGGTGTTCGGTGTAGGCCATGAACGACAGGATGCCGAGCGCGGCGATGGGGACGATCGCCCCGGCGAAAAACCAGAGACCGGCCCGATCTTTCTCGAGCAGCAGAACCAGCCCGGCCGCCAGCCCCAGGCCAATCACCGGCATGCCGATCTCGTTGATGATATTGCCCACGATCCACACCGGATTGCCGAGCGGGTTGCCGAAAAAGAGGACGAAGAAAGACTGCACGCTGGAATGGGGGGCGATGGTAAAGACCTGCGTTTCCACGACCGGTGTGCCCGTAAAATAGAGGAAGGTCTCTTCGATTCCGAGAATCAGCAGGGGGAGGGCCAGCAGCCCCAGGTTGACCCGGTTCAATCCAGCCGG
>JBFFZG010000223.1:0-8203 GCA_041568735.1 Promineifilaceae bacterium (SeqCode) | reverse complement strand
CGCGTTGTGGGGCAGGCCAAGGGCGGCGCTGGCCCGGGCCGCCAGCCGGCTGCCGCTGTCGTCGACGGTAAGAATGGCATCGAGCGGCCGGTTTTGGTGCAGGGCGGCCACGGCGGCCACCGCACCGTCCAGGTCGTCGAAGTCGAGCACGACGTAATCTGGCCACTGGTGGGCCAGCTCAGCCGGCAGGTTGATCGCCCGGACGGCTTCGACGCCGAGCCGGTCGGCCGCCGCGACGAAAGCCTCGGTTCGGTAGGTCTGCGGCGTGGTCAGCAGCAGCACCCGACCGTTCCCGCCGTCTGGCTTTTGTCCCAATGCATCGGTTGCCATGGCCTGATTATACCGCGAAGTTTCGACCCCAGGGCCAAATAGAGCTTCGAGTTCAGCCGTCCATCTGGGAAAAATTCCGCGCTTCCCCTACAATTGGTCCCAAATTTCTGAAATCAATCCGAGCCGGCCGTCC
Organism: Promineifilaceae bacterium (SeqCode); assembly: GCA_041568735.1. Classification (GTDB taxonomy): domain Bacteria; phylum Chloroflexota; class Anaerolineae; order Promineifilales; family Promineifilaceae; genus WTJY01. The sequence continues at coordinate 7,740 of JBFFZG010000223.1, read as the reverse complement.
GGCCAACTCACCCCTTTGCTCGGTAAAATTATTTATATATTTATTTATAAGGAAAGGAACCCAAATGCCCACAACCGTCCATTTCGTCGAGAACCTGAAGCGCATCGACCGCATTATCAAAAATCGAACCGCCGGCCTGACCCACGAGCAGAGCCTGCTCCAGCTCGGCTTTCCGGCCAACTGCCTGAACTGGAATCTCGGCCATCTGCTCGTCTACCGCCAAAAGATCCTCGGTGTCATCGACGGCGTCAGCCAGCCGGATCCGGCCGAGTTTGCCATCTACGGCGCCGGCTCAGAGCCGCTGACTGATGGCACGCGGGCCCTGCCGCTGCCGGTCCTCCTCGACCGCCTGCAAGCGATTTCGGATAAAATCGTCTTCGCCCTGGAAGCCATGCCTGCCGCCAGGCTGGCCGAGGTTTTCGATCACGAAGACGGCAGCACCGTCGACGACGATCTCTTTTTCTACCTGGTTTTCCACGAATCCTATCACGCCGGACAGCTCGAAATTCTCCAGGAGCTCGCCCTGGCCCACAGCTGAGGGCGGAAAATCAGGCCGGAAGCCTCCTGATCGGGAAAAAATAGGCCACCTGACCCATCTGGAAGCGGGTGCAGCGGTGCTATCATCTGCCCAACGCCAGTGTTGCTGGCCGGCGCTGTGGCGCGCCGGCCGCCAGCCCAAAGGTTTTATGTGATGCGCCGAAGACTCATCCTCCAGGCTGCTGTTCCCACCCTGGCCGTGGCCATGGCCTATTTCTTCACGGCCACCTTCTGGTCCGTGATGCGCGACACGCCGTTCCTGTTTTTTTTGGCGGCCGTCGCCGTCAGCGCCTACACCGGCGGGGTCTTCCCCGGCCTGCTATCCGCCCTCGTCTCGTTTGGACTCGCCCATTATTTTCTCATCGAACCGCGCACCGAAATTCTGCTTGACGGGCCCGGCCTCTTCCAGATCGGGGCGTTCGCGGCCGTCGCCCTGATTATCAGCTGGACCGAGTCCACCCGGCGGCGTGTCCTCGATCGGCTGGGAGAAACCGAAACCGAACTGAAAATTATCCTCGACCAGGTGGCTGATGGCGTCACCACGCAGGATCCGACCGGCGAAGTGCGCTACGCCAACCGGGCGGCGGCGGAGCTGACCGGCTACACATCGGTTGAGCAGATGATCAAAAACCCGATCGCCTTCCACCGGGACCAGTTCAATCTAACCGATGTGGAGGGAAAGCCCATCTCCTTCTCAGAGCTGCCCCGCGTCCGGGCGGCCGCCGACGGTGACACCCATTCCCTGACCTTCAAAATGACCCCAAGAGCCACCGGCCAACCCCGTTGGATTCACCTGACGACATCCCCGGTTTTCGACAAATCCGGCGCTGTATCCCTTCTCGTCAATGTTTTTCGCGATGTCACCGGGCAAATGGAGCTGATGCAGCAGCAGAAAGCCTCGCGCGAACACCTGCAAACGCTGCTCGACACGCTTCCCATCATGATTTTTGTCGTCGACCGGGCCGGCATCGTGGAACAGGTCAACGCGGCGGTCCTGGCCGCCGTAGACCAGCCGGCGAAGGCCCTGATCGGCACCGCACTGCCCGATCTGCCCTGGTGGCGGGAAGGGGGATCGGCAGCCCAGCTGCGAAAAAAAATCGCCGCCGCGGCGTCGGGAGCGGTGGTTCGCTTTGATGCGCCGATCGGCCTCCCCGGCGTGCGCCTCCAGGAAGTCGAAATCATTATCTCGCCGATGGATTCGGACGGACAGACGGCCGAATACCTGGTTGTTTCAGCCGTCAACATCACCCACCGCAAACAGGTTGAAAAGGAATTAAAGAACCTGTCGGATGAGGCGGAACTGCGGCGGGCCCGGTTGAATGCGATCGTGGAAAACGTTCCCGGAATCGTCTACATGGGAACAATCGACCCGGCGACGATGACCCAGACATCCGCTTACGTGAGCGGCTTCGTCGAAACGATGCTCGGCTATCCGCCGGAGCGGTGGCAGGAAGATCCGGATTTCTGGGAGAAAATTATCCATCCGGAAGATCTCGAACGGGTGCAGACGGAGGCGCGCGACGCCTACGAAAAGCTGGGCGTGGCCAAAATCCAGTTCCGCTGCCTCACGGCCGCCGAGGAAATTCTTCACGTCGAGGCCCATTCCACGCTGATCACCAACCAGGAACAGCTGCCGGTGGCGGTCGTGGGGGTAATCATGGACGTCTCCCAGCGGAAGCAGGCCGAACAGCGGCTGGCCCGCTACGCCCACATGCTCCAGCAGTCCAACGAAGAACTGGAGCGCTTCGCCTACATCGCCTCTCACGATCTGCAGGAACCCCTGCGCATGGTCACGAGTTTTCTCCAGCTGATCGAGCAGCGCTACGCCGGCAAACTCGACGCCGACGGCCGGGAGTTCATCGAGTTTGCCGTGGGCGGCGCCGAGCGCATGAAGCAGCTGATTTCTGATTTGTTGGCCTACTCGCGCCTGCAGCGCAGCCGGGATGAATTCACCCCGGTCGCCATGGAAGGAGTTCTGACCGATGTCCTCGAAAACCTGCAGGTCCTGATCGAAGAGAATGATGCCCTGATCACCCACGATCGGCTGCCGGAAATCGAAGGCAGCCGCTCCCACATGATGCAGCTCCTGCAAAATTTGATCAGCAACGCCTTGAAATTCCGCGGGTCCCAGCCCCCGCAAATTCACATCGCCGCCGCCCGCCAGGGCTCCAACTGGCAGTTTTCGGTCGCGGACAACGGCATCGGTATCGATCCGGCTTTTCAGGGACAAATTTTTGAGGTTTTTAAACGACTGCACCCCCATCAGGGTTTTTCGGGAACCGGCATCGGCCTGGCGATTTGCAAGAAAATTGTCGAAATGCACCAGGGAGAAATCTGGGTGAATTCGGAACCCGGAAAGGGTACGACCTTTTATTTCACCCTGCCGGCCGCCCATCGAAGGAGGTCCATGAACTATGAAACCAATCGAGATTCTTCTCGTGGAGGATAACCCGGGCGATGTCCGGCTGACCCAGCTCGCCCTATCCAACCAGGAACTCGTCCATCATCTGAGCGTCGTGAGCAACGGGGTTGAAGCCCTCGCTTTCCTGCAGCGGGAAGGGAAATATCGCCAGGCTCCCCGGCCGGATATCATCCTGCTCGACCTGAACCTCCCGCTGATGGACGGCCGGGAGGTCCTGAACCGGATCAAATCTGATGGCGATCTCAAGCGGATTCCGGTCGTCATCCTGACCACCTCGGACGACGAACGGGATATCTTGAACAGCTATGATCTGCATGCAAACTGCTACATCAAAAAGCCGGTCGACATCAACCGCTTCCTCAAGATCGTCCAGGCCATCGAGGAGTTCTGGTTTTCCATCGTCCGTCTGCCGCCCGCCTGACCGGCCACCATCCACTTCCGGCCAAGGAAGATTCGATGACCGCTGAACCAATGCGCCTGCTGCTGATCGAGGACAACCCCGGTGACGCTCGCCTCATCCGGGAGCGCCTGCGCGACCTGAGCGGGCGAAATGCCTCGGGCTATGCGCTGCAGAGCGCCCCCCACCTGGCCGGCGGTCTGGCCCTGCTCGAACAGGAGCCGTTCGACCTCATCCTGCTCGACCTCTCGCTGCCCGACAGCTCGGGCACCGATACGATCCTGACCGCCCGCCAGAAAGCCCCCGACACGCCGATCCTGGTGCTGACTGGCACCGAGGATATCGAGCTGGGCCTCAAGGCGATTCAGCTCGGCGCCCAGGAATACCTGCCGAAAGGGGAGGCCCAGAGCGGCCTGCTCGAAAAGGCGATGCGCTACGCCGTCGAACGCTTTCGGGCGGATCGGGAGCTGCGGCGGAGCTGGGAGGAATACCGCTCGCTGATCGACGATGTGTTCGACACCTCGACGGTCGGCGTCATCATCGTCGATCCTCAGCACCGAATCGCCTGGACCAACGAGGCCGTTCACGTTTACTTCGGCCTCACTCCAGCCGAATTGATCGGCGTCGACAAGCGGACCCTGATCTCTACCGTCCTCAAGCACAAATTCACCGACCCGCATACCTACGAGGACCGCCTGCTCGACGCGATCGAGCACGGCCGCTTTGACGATCGCTTTGAATGCCATGTCCGGCCGGCGCCGGGGATCGAGGAACGCTGGCTCTTTCACTGGAGCCAGCCGATTCGCAGCGGCCTGTACGCCGGCGGCCGCATCGTCCAGTACACCGATATCACCAACCGCAAAAAACTCGAGTTCGCCGAACGGGAGCAGCGCCACTTCGCCGAGGCCCTGCGCGATATCGCCACCATTCTCTCGAGCACGCTCGATCTGAACGAGGTCCTGGAAAAAATTTTTCAAAATCTCGACCGCATCGTCCCCCACGAATCGGCCGTGATCACCATCCTCGATGGCAACCAGCGCTGGGCCGCCCGCAAACGGGCGGGCGGCGGCCAGGAGCGCCTCGAAATCATCGACACCACCCACCTGCAGGTCGATCTCGACCTGCTGATCGAATCGATGAGCGCATCGAAAGAGCCTGTCATCATCGGCAATCTGCGCGACGACGGCCGCATGGCCAACCTGGTCGCCCGTACCGATCTCAACGCCTATATCGGCGTGCCGATCCATTTCCAGGGGGAGAAAATCGGCTACTTCAACCTGTTGAGCCGGCATGCGGGCGCTTTTTCTCCCCGAGACGGCCGCAAGTTGAGCGCTTTCGCCGAACAGGCCGGCATCGCCATCCAGAATGCCCGCCTCTTCCAGCAGTCCCAGCAGCTGGCCATGCTCGAGGAACGGCAGCGGCTGGCGCGCGACCTGCACGATTCGGTCAGCCAGACCCTCTTCACCTGCCGCACCCTGACCGAATCCGCCCTGCGCCGCTGGGAGCGGGACCCGGCCGGCACTCGGGAACTGCTCGACGAGGTCCACCACCTGACCGGGCTGGCGCTCAATGAAATGCGGGTCCTCCTGCTCGAACTGCGGCCGGCTCACCTGAATGAAATCGAGTTAAAAGCCCTCTTCGAACAGTACCTCAAGCCGATTCAGGAGCGGCGGGGCTTCGCGCTCGAGCTGGCCCTCGACGAGATCGGCGATCTCCCCCCGGCAGTCAAAATTTCCCTCTACCGCATCGCCCAGGAAATTCTCAACAACATCGACAAGCACGCCCAGGCCCATTCCGTGCGCATCGAGGTCGGGGAAAGGGACGACCGGGTGTCCCTCGTCGTCTGCGACGATGGGCAGGGATTCAACCCCGATCAGGTCCCCCGAGGGACATTCGGCCTGGGAAATATGCGGGAACGGGCCGAACAGATCGGCGGTACCTTTCACCTGACAAGCGCCCCCGGCCAGGGGACTCGGATCGAAGTCACCTGGCCGCGCCGGGCAGGAGGATGAGATGGCAGCAGAAGACAACCCCATTCGCGTGGTGCTGGTCGACGATCACAAAATGGTGCGCAAAGGGCTCATGGTCCTCATGGAGGAATTCCCCGATCTGGTCGTCGTCGATGAAGCCGGAGATGGCGAAACCTCCCTCGAGGTCTGCCGGCGGCAGCGGCCGGACGTCGTCCTGATGGACATGGTCATGCCCCGCCTCGATGGGGTCGAAGCGACCCGGCGGATTCGCGCCGAGTGGCCGGACACCCAGGTCGTGGCCCTGACCAGCTTTGGCGACGAAAAAAATGTCCAGGAGGCGATCAAAGCCGGCGCCATCGGCTACCTCCTGAAAAATGTCACCGGCGGCGAGCTGGCCGACGCCATCCGGCGCGCCCACGCCGGCCAGTCAACCCTGGCTCCGGAAGCAGCCCAGGCCCTGATCCGCGCCACCACCCGCCCCCCATCCCCGGGCCACGATCTGACCGACCGGGAGCGGGACGTACTGGCCCTGCTCATCGACGGGCTGAACAACCGGGAGATCGGCGAGAAGCTGGTAATCAGCAGTTCGACCGTGAAAAATCACGTCAGCAGCATCCTCGGCAAGCTCGGCACGGCGAGCCGCACCCAGGCGGTCGCCCTGGCCGTGGAGCACGGTATTCTCGACCGCTGACCGGCCGCCGGAGCCGCCCTTCCCCTGGTTCTGGTGGCTCGCCGTCCCCCCCCGCCGGTCACCCCTCCCAGCCTATTATCCCCCAACTGACCCATCCGAAAATTGCCCCCTCCGCTCATTTCGAGCCGGCCGCCCCCCGCTACAATCCAGGTGAAATTTGATTCCGACCCGCGGTTTCCAGGCTCGCCCGGTCCGCCGGTCGGGATCGTACCGGCCGAATCGCGAATCTCAGGATAGGCGCCCGGCCGGATTGGCTGATCAATCAAAACAGGAGGAAAAATGACCATTACGCTTTCTTCACTGCTCGTCTGGCTTTTAATCGGTCTCATCGCCGGCTGGCTGGCCGGTGAAGTCGCCAAGGGCCGCGGTTTTGGCCTCGTCGGCAATATCATCATCGGGATCGTCGGCGCCATGCTCGGCGGCCTGCTCCTCGGTTTTGTCGGCATCGACCCCGGCGGCTTTGTCGGTGAAGTCATCCAGGCCTTTATCGGGGCGCTGGCCCTGCTGGCCATCCTTTCTGTCTTCCGGCGCGCCAGCCTGACCTGATGCTGGCCGCGGCAGATCTCAGCCCAATCTATCAGCACCCATCACCAGGAGGAAACCGATGGCCATTGCCAAAGTGATCGAGCTGATCTCTGAAGGGGGATCAATCGAAGAAGCCATGGAAAATGGGGTGCGGGAAGCGGCGAAAACGGTCCAGCACATTCAAAATGTGTGGCTGCAGGACGCCAAAGGGGTGGTCGAGGACGGCCGCCTGGTTAAATACCGCACCATCGTTAAAGTGACATTTCTCGTCGACAGTTAGGGGAGCGGCCAGCCGCGCAGACTGCGGCCGGCCTCCCCTGTCGACAACGGGTAAGAGGAGGTAATACCATGCCCTTGGGTTTCATTAATCAAACGCAATCTGAACGGGAATCCCGGCAGGATAATCTGCTGATCGCCGGACTGGCTGCCGGCGTCGGCCTCGCCGCCGGCTTCCTGGCCGCCCGCATCTATCGGGCCGGCCGCGAATCTCAGGCCACCCTGGGAGAACAGGTCAGCAATCTGGTCCATCAAGGCGGCGAACGAGCCCAGCAAATGGCCCAGTCATTCGTGGAAAACACCGAAAAGGTCAAAAATAATGTGAAAGACCAGGTCGAACTGGTCGCCGGCCGCTGAAACGGCGGTCCGGACCTCTAAACATGAAGGAGGTTTTTCATGGCAGAAGTTGTCCATAAGAAAACGGTCCGCACCGCGGACAAAGAGACCGAAGTCGAAGGGGACTGGGGTGTCGAGCGGCGTGAGCACGTTCAGGTCCACCAGGACCACGACAGCGAATACCGGTCGACCGTGGTCGATGAAGTCGGGGCGACCCGCCGGGCCTACCTGTCCAAAGCCATCCAGATGATCTGGCTGCTGGCCGGGATCCTGGAGACCCTGATCGGGCTCCGCTTCATGCTCAAGCTGATTGCGGCTAACCCGGGTAACCCCTTCGCCCGGTTAGTCTACGGGCTGACCGATCTCTTTCTCTGGCCCTTTGCCGGCCTGACGGTCACCCCGGCGGCCGACAACGGAATGGTCCTGGAAATCAGTTCGCTGATCGCCATGATCGTCTACGCGGTGGTCGCCTGGGCGGTGGTCCGGCTCCTCTACCTCGTTTTCAGTCCGGCCGCCCGCCGTTCGGTCACCGTCTACGAAAAGGAAATCGACACGTAATCCCGGCCGCTGCGGCTTGGCCGGTATG
>JBFFZG010000222.1:0-8299 GCA_041568735.1 Promineifilaceae bacterium (SeqCode) | reverse complement strand
GTAGGCGGGCACGCCGGTGGCTGCGACGACCCGGTTCTTGAGCAGCCGGTGGAGCAGGTTGACGTCGGTGCCGACCAGTTCGTCTTGAGCGCTCAGCCGCTGAATCGCGAACCGGCCCGCATGCACGAAAAATTTCAGGTCCAGTGCGGAAACGTTGGCGCAGGCACTGCAGTGGCAGGTGTTGTTGAGCACCATCAGTTCAATGGCCCGCCGGAAGGCGACGTAGGTGTCTTCGATCATCTCGACCAGGGTCTGTCCCCCGGGCAGGGCCCCCTGCAGCGCGTAGCTGATCACGGCATCGCCGGCCAGGCGGGAGAGGATGAGCGGCGGGCGCGTGTGCTCGATCAGCAGCTCCAACAGGGTGCTGAGGGTCTCCTGGGCGTGCTCGAGTTCGGATTCATTCAGGTAGGTGGTGTAGCCCGTGATGTCGGCGATGAGGAGCAGACCGGTCTGGGATGCAGCCATCTGTTTTTCTCCTGCGGCTCTCCTTTAAGACGTGTGGTCATCCGGCGCCGGTTCCCCATCGGGCCGGACCGACGTCCGGGTCTCGCCCGAATCCGTTCGGGATTCGGCCAGGCCGGCCCTGGCCGCCCTTTCTATCTCCTCTTGCGTGATCTCGGGGGTCAATTCCCGGTTTTCTCTCTGTTCCGCCAGGTCCGCTTCGATTCGCGCCTTGAAGGCATCGATGTCCCGCTGAAAAGCCCTGGTCGACAAGCGGAGCACGGTGTTGATCAGCACCCGTCCGATCAACGGGCCGGTCGCACGTCCCACCGATTGGGTCAGCCGTGTCCCATGCTCGGCCGGCTCCAGCCGGTATTCGCTGAGAACCCGGGGGCTGCGAACGGGTAAATCGGGGGTGTCTTCGGTGAGAACGCGTTCGAACGGCACCCAATCGAGAATCGTATGGAGGTGAATCCGATCCCCGTGGAAGCATTGGAAAGCGCTTCCCGGCGCCAGCCGCCCTCCTTTCCGCCTGATGATCTCCTGCCGGTCAGAGCCGATCAGGATTGTGCGGAAATCGGGGTTGGCCAGGTAATCCCAGACCTGCTCCGGGGACATCTCGATCTCGGTCGACACCTGCTGTAGGATTTGCTCTGGTGGAAATGGGACGCGGGTGCGTTCGCGTTTCTCCTGCCAGACCGGGCGCAGATCCTGGATCCAGACGGGTACCGTCCCCAGATGATCGTAGGCCTCGGACATGGGGGACAGGGAAGCGGGCCAATCGGTCAGACCCAGGTTTTGCACGGCCGCCTCGGTGTAGAGCGCGTATCCGCGGAGACCCGTCTTCTCCGTGACGTGGTTCTTGAGCAGGCGATGGATCAGGTTGACATCGTTGCCGATCAGCTCATCGTGGGTGCCGAGCCGCTGCAGGCCGAACGTGCCGTAGTGGACGAAGAACTTCAGGTCGAGGGTCGGCACATTGGCGCAGGCATTGCAGCGGCAGGTATTGTTTAAAACCATCAATTCGATGGCGCGCCGGAAGGCCACATAGGTGTCCTCGATCATTTCGACGAATGTCTGCCCCTGCAGAAAGCGCTCCTGCAGCAGATAGCTGATGACCGCATCGCCGGCCAGCCTGGAGATGACCAGGGGCGGCCGGGTATGCTCGATCAGGAGCTTCAGGAGAGTGCTCAAGGTCTCCTGGGCGTGCTCCAGCTCGGAGGTGCTGAGGAAAACGGTGTAGCCGGTAATATCGGCAATGAGCAGATAGCCGGTTTTGGCTGAGGACATGGGGAACTCCGATCGGCCGGGGCCCTCTGGCCGCACCCGGCAGTCATAGTATACAACGGCGCTGCCCGAATTTACTGCCCCGGTGCCGCAGAGTTCTCACGGAAGGATCCACCGGAATTGAGCGTGTTACGCCGGGATGCGGCGCAGCGGGTAGACGGCCACGTCCACGCCGGGTGAGGCGGCGATGTGATCCGGCGGCCGGCCGGGATCGGGCAGCCCGGCCGCGGTGATCAGCCGGGAGTCCCAGGCGGCCGCGGTCGCCGGCACAATCGGATATGGGGTGTGGTGGACCTGGCCGGCCGCCAGCCGGCTGGGTCCGGTCGCGGCAAAGAGGAGGTAGCGCTCGACCAGGAAAAACAGGAAGCTGCCCGGTTCGGCCTCCTGCGGCTGGCCGGCCGCCCGGTAGCTGAACCGGCTCGACGGCCGCTCGCCCCCCTGGCGCTGCAGCTCGTAGTCGATCCCCGCGCCCAGATCGCGGCCGGAAGCCCGCATCTTCGCGTAGTGGTAGGGGAGGCGAAAGGTCAGGCGGGCGATCCAGACGGCCAGCCGCCGGTTGGCGTCGAGCGAATAAAACCAGACCCCCGGCCGTCCCGCGCCGTCCCGCACGTAGGTGCGCACGTTGGTCTCCAGGAAATTCGAAATCCCCGGTACGGGCGGCACCCAGCGCGGCCGGATATCCCGCATGAAAAAGGGGACCACCCCGATATACGCCCGGCCTTCGAAGGTGTCGACGGTTAAGCCGGCCGGCAGCGTCGCCTGGATCACATCTGGCTCGTATGTCCAGTGCAGAAAGAGCAGGGCGCGCCACTTCTGCCACATCACAACCGGCTGGTCGGCCGGCCGGCGGCGCAGGGCGAGATACGGGGCCAGGTCGCGCTCAATCATGATCTTTTCCTTATATCGCAAAATGCCCGGGTTGCACAGGGTCGGAGCCCGGTTTTGCCCGCCGGACCGGCCGCCGGCTGGATAACCGGACTATTTTCCCAGGCCGCAACGTGAAGGAAGCGTGAATCAGTAAACTGGATTACAATCGCAACCCTGGATTCTCTGGTAATTTAACGGCAGACTTTTCCGTCTATACCTGGCGGAAGGTGGACCTGTTTAACTGACTGATTTGAAGAGACCGGATAACAACCAAGAGATTTAAAGGGTAAAACGAATGCGCATCCTCACCGTTTTCTTCATGTCCTTTGTCCTGGCCATTTTCGGGGTGTTAATGGCCATTCTCCCGCATCTCTGGCTGGTCTCGCGCCCCTGGGAATCCCCTTTGTTCTGGGGCGGCGCGATCGTCTATGCCGTCTGGTGGGGAAGCATTCACCTGCTGACGGCCGAACACCGGCCATCGGCACCCCCTGCCGGTTCCGGTGGGGTACACTTTATCGTCCTCGCCGCCATCGGCACCGGTTTCCTGATGGTGGCGATGCACTGAGCTGAGACAAAAATTTAGGCTGTTTCACGGAAAAAGGCGCCGGTGGTTCTCCGCCGGCGCCTTTTTATGTGGCTCGGGGCCGATTATCCCGCTCGATCGACGATGGCTCCGGCGAGGCGGGTGCCGGATGGGAGTTTGATCAGGCGGATCGTGCGGGTCGACCTGTCCGGCGGGGGCACCCGCTCCGGGTCAAGCGGCTGGAAGGCCGCGCCCATCCAGAAAGTGATCCGTTCGCCCGGCTGCCAGGGGAGCAAAAATCGGGTTGGTTTGCGCGCTGCCTGGATCGGTGGCCGCTGGTTGGGGCTTTCGACCAGGGGCAGTTCGCCGGTGGCGATGCGGCGGCCGTAGCCATCGGCGGTGACGAGCAGCAGCTCCGGGGGATCCCCGGCCGGCAGGTCGACCGCCGCCACAATCCGCTCCCCCTCCCGCCAGTTGATCGCCTGCGTCCCCCGCAGGCGCAGCCGCCGGTCGGCGAGCGGCAGCCGCAGCGCGCGGCCGTCCTCGTTGACCAGGATGATCTGGCGATCGTCCCCTACCCCGAGCAGGGCGATCGGCACGCCGGGCGGCCCGTCGTCAAGCTGGTAAGGGGCCGGGCTTTCGATGCGCTCGACCAGCTGCTCCAGGCGAAAGGCCCGGGCAAACCCCCGGGAAGTGGCCCGCACCAGCCAGGGATGATCGCGAATCCGCTCCCAGGAGGCGATCGCCTCGACCTGCTCGTGGTCTCGCAGATGGTACATGTCACGCAGCTGCAGATTGAGGTCGGCCAGTTCGTCGAGCTGGCGCGGGGTCAGCAGCAGAAAACGATAGCGATTGGTTGCCAGCAGCAGCTGCTCGTCGTAGCCGGCCATCAGGGCAGCCGTCGGATCGAGCGGCTCCGGTTCCGCCGGCGCCGGGGTCTGGCTGGCCGGCCAGGCGATCACCGCCAGCCGATTTTCCGGCTGCAGCGTGACGACCACCCGGGCCGGCACCTTCCGCCCGCCTTCCCCTTCTTCCTGGAGGGTGATCCGCTTCTGCAGCAGCTCCAGGCTGGCCGAGCCGACGTTGGATTTCTTTTCGACGCTGTGCCGCCGGAGATCGGCCCGGGTGTACGGCCGCAGATCACTCGCTCCGGCGGCGATTTCCTTGGCGATGAGACCCAGGCCGGCCGTCACGCTGCTGAAGGTGTCGACCGCCTGCACCCGATCCGCGCCAAATTTTTCTTCGAGCAGCTCGCAAAAAATCGGAATCTGGGCCGAGCCGCCGGTGCGCACGACGCTGTCAATGTCGGACGCGGCCAGTCCGGCCCGGGCCACCAGGTCGTCGAGGTGTTCGTCGATCATTCGCACTTCGTTATGAATGATCGCCTCAAATTCGGTCCGGGTGATCACCTGCCGCACGTTGAATTTGGGAGCCGAGAAGGTGATCAGGGTGCCCAGGTCGGTCGATAGCCGCCGCTTGGCCTTCTCGACGGCGTCAAACATCTGCAGGCCGTAGTTGTCGGCGATGAGGCTGATCAGGGCTTCGATCTCACGCGGCCGGTGGGCGCCGCGGGCGATTTCTTCGAGCATCGCCCGCCGTTCCGGGGACTGCAGCTCGAGAATCCGCTGCCAGTCGGAAAAGATGTCGTAGATCCAGCCTGGCACCGGCATCGTCTGCCGGCCGGCATTGTAGCGGCTCCCTTCGCCAAAGTGGCGGGGGAGCTTGGCCCGGGTCAGCTTCTGGTCGAAGACGTCCCCGGCCAGGGGAATGCCGCCGGTGGCCAGGATTTTTTTCTTCTGTGGACCCACCCGCATGATCGTCACGTCGAGCGTGCCGCCGCCAAAATCGAAGACGAGAATATTCTCGCTCCGCGTCAGCGTGGCGGCGTAGTCGTAGGCGGCGGCGATCGGCTCGACCTGAAAGTAAACCGTTTCGTAGCCGGCCCGCAGGGCCGCGTCGAGCAGCCGGTTCTGGGCCAGCCGGTCTTTTTCCGGCTCGAAGGCGAAGCGAACCGGCCGTCCCAGCACGACCCGATTGAGCGGCCGGCCCAGCTGCTTCTCCGCCCGTTTTTTGGTGGTGGTCAGATAGAGGGCGATCAGGTCTTCGAGGGAGTAGTAGAAGCGGCCGACGACCGTCCCCAGGTAGTCGGGATCCCGCAGCCCGGATTTGATCGAGAGGAACAGCCGGCCGGGGGAGAGGACATCGGTGAAGACGTAGACGTCGGTCACGTAGTACATGTCCTCTGCCCGAACTTCGATCTCGCCCACCCAGACCCTTTCCATCCGCACCGGACGGCCGGTGTTTTCGGCCAGGAAGCGCTCGACCGCCTGCCGGCCGATCACCAGCTCCTGGTGGTTGGTCAGGTAGAGGGCGGTGCGCGCTACCTGTGGGTTGGCGCTGGCCGGATCGAGCGGCAGCAGGCGGACCCGGCCGGTCTCCGCATCGTAAAACGCCATGCCGGAATTGGTCGTGCCAAAATCCATGCCGATTAAATCATCGCGCAAAATTCTCTCTCCTCTGCCGCCGAAACAGCCGGGTGGGGCGCCCTCAGACCGGTTCTCCCGGTTCCAATTCATTTCTAACGGATGGGGGCTTGACACCGATGACGCGATGCGTTATATTGTGTTCATAACGCACTGCGTTACAAATGATGTCCAAAAGATTTAATTCTTGAAAACCAGGGTGCAGGCGCACCAGAAGTTCTGCCAATAGGAGAAAATATCATGACAGGTCACGTTGAGCAAGTTACCATCGAAGAGGAAATGCTGGAAGAAAGAGTGTCGATCGTTGAAAGCGCTCAGAAAGCGGCGGTCAATGCCTTCCGGGCAGGGATCGGCGCGGCCGATATCGCCCGCGGCGAAGTGCTGACCCTCCTCGAGAAAACCCAGAAAGATGTCGGTGAGATCCTCGACCGCTTCATCGCCCGCGGTGAAGAGCTGGAGAGCGAAGGGCGCAAGCGAATCGAAGAAACGATTGAAACCCGCCGCAAACAGGTCGACGAGCGCGTCAAAGAGACGAGCAGCGAGCTCGACCGGCGGATCGAAACGATTCTGCACACCATGAATGTGCCGACCAAGGCCGACATCGATGATCTGACCAAGAAGATCAACTCCCTGACCCGCAAGGTCAACGATCTGGCCAAACAGGCCACCAATTAAGGCTGCGCGGCCTGCCGCCGCGACGCCGGATCTTTCGACCTCCTCCTGGTCGTGGAAAGATCAACAGAACGAGGCCCCGGATGAACCCATCCGGGGCCTCTTCTATTTGGGGAGGGATAACTGGAGGGGATGGCTAGCGAATGACCAGCGGCAGATAGACCTTGCTGGTCAGGTCGATCGTCTGGAGCCGCTGGCCGAAGATCTCGAATTCATTGTCGACCATACCGGCGGTCTGGTCATCCCCCTGCCAGACGACGAGCACCGTCCGGTTGGCGGCGGCAGCAACCGCGGGCCGGTCGGCAATGTTGGCGCTGCCGGCCCCGTCGGCCCCCATGTCGCTCAGCCGCATGTCGTTGACGCCGACGGCCGACCCATCGGATCCCTTCAGCCATTGACCGAATATCTCGAATGCGTCGTTGACGTTCGGCGGGGTATTGTCATCCCCGCGCCAGGTGACGAGATAGGCCGGCCCGCGGCTGTCGTAGAGAATCGCCGGGTGGATGGCATCGAAAGCCGGATCTCCGTCGGGACCCATGTCGCTGATGCGGAAATCGTCGCTGCCGATTTCCGCCCCGGCCGCGGTAAGCCGCTGGCCGAAGATTTCCAGCTCGCCGGCCGCCAGTGATCCGCTGTTATCGCTGCCGCTCCAGACGACCAGGAACTGGTTCGCATTCCGATTGAAGGCGGCGGCCGGATGGGCGGCCTGGTAGCTCGCATTCCCGTCCGGCCCCATCGAGCTCAGGCGAACCACTCCTGAACCCAGGACGGCGCCGCTGCTGTTGAAGCGGATCCCGTAGATTTCGTACTCGCCGCTGACGAGCGAGCCCGCATTGCTGCTGCCCGCCCAAACGACCAGGACATTGCCGGTGTTCGTGTCGACGGCGAGGGCCGGCTGGTGGCCGCGAAAAGCGGGATCGCCGTTAGGCCCCATCGTGCTGATGCGAAAATCGTTGGTGCCGGTGGCCGCCCCGGCCCCGGTCAGCCGCTGGCCGAAGATTTCCACTTCCTGGTCGACCAGCCCGCCGCTGTTGTCGTCCCCGGCCCAGACGACGACATAGCCGTTGGCGACGGGATTGTAGACTACCTGCGGGTCAAACGCGGCGAATTTGACGTCGCCGTCAGGCCCCATGTCGCTGATGCGGAAATCATTGGCTCCGACCGGAGCGCCGCCGCCGGTCAGCCGCTGGCCGAAAATCTCGAACTCATCGTCGACGAGGGGACTCGTATCGTCATCGCCCGACCAGACGACGAGATACTCGTTGGCGCTGCTGTTCCAGGCGACGGCCGGCTGCCGGGCGTGGAACCGGCCGTCCCCATCCGATCCCATGTCGCTGATGCGAAAGGCGCTGCCGCTGAGGGCGCCGTCGCTGGCCCGGATCCGCTGGCCGTAAATTTCCGTTTCCCCCGAGGTGCTGCTGGCCGGCTCGCCGGCCCAGACGACGAGGTATTCGCCGGCCGTCTGGTTGAATGCGACGGCCGGATCGAACCCATCGGTCCAGGGATCCCCGGTTGTCCCCACGGTGCTGATGCGAAAGTCGTTTGTGCCGATTTCTCCGCCGCCGGATTGGGCGTAAACCGCCGCGATCAGCAGGACGGCCGCCGCCCCCAGCAGGAGAAAGGCCCATCGCCTGCGAAAGGTCATGTGTTTTTCTCCGGCCGGCCTATGGGGTCGCCTTCTGGGCAGCCAGCAGTTCGTTGAGGATCTTTTCCAGCCGGGATACCCGGGCGGCCAGGTCGCTGTTTTCGGCCCGGAGCGCCTCAATTTCAGCCGCCTGGCTGCTGACCCGGCTGTTGAGCGCCTGGATGGCGGCCAGCGAGACCCCGTTGACGTCGAGCGGGGCGATGTGCCGGTTATCGCGGCCGAAGCCAAACGCCTCGTAAAAATCCTGGGCGGTGGGGCCGATGTGGCGGGAGGCCGGGCCGTCTCCGATGTAGTTCCAGGAGTAGAGCGGCAGGGCCGATACCCGTTCGAGCACCGAGTCCGGGTCGACCGCCAGGAAGTTCTCCTTCAGGCCGGCGTCGG
>JBFFZG010000221.1:0-8312 GCA_041568735.1 Promineifilaceae bacterium (SeqCode) | reverse complement strand
TCACGGGCAAGCATCGGCTATTCTCCTGGATGGGGGGACCGGCCGCCGCGCCCGGAAAAACGGGGCGAGCCGGCGGTCACCTGGCTCATAACAAGATCTGGCGAACCTGCTCGACGTCGGCCGCGATCTGGCTTTTCAGCGTTTCCAGGTCGCCGAATTTCATCTCCGGGCGGATCCGGGTGACAAATTCCAGAGTCATGCGGGCGCCGTAGATGTCGCCAGAGAAGTCGAGCAGGTGGGGTTCGACGAGCAGATTGTGCCCGTCGACTGTGGGGCGGACGCCGATATTGGTGGCGGCCGCGTACCGCCGGTTGTCGACGGTGGCGACGGCCGCGTAAACCCCGTTGGCCGGCAGAATCAGCTGCTCCCAGATGTCGAGGTTGGCCGTTGGGAAGCCGATCTGCCGCCCGCGCCGGGCGCCGGCGACGACGGTGCCGCTGAGCCGGTAGGGGCGGCCGAGGCAGGCATTGATATCTTCCATGTTGCCGCCGGACAGCCCCTCCCGGATGCGGCTGCTGCTGACCTGGCGGCCGTGGATCTCAAATTTGACCGGGTATTCGTGGACGGAAAAGCCCATTTTCGCCCCCAGCGGCCGCAGAAATTCGGCCGTTCCCTCCCGCTGATACCCCAGCCCGAAATCGCCGCTCCAGATCTGTTTCATGTCGAGCCGTTCGACGAGCTCGCCGACAAAATCGGCCGCCCGCAGATGCTGGGTTTCCCGGTTAAACGGATAGATGATGACCTCGTCGATCCCCATCTGCTTGAGGAGGTGGAGGCGATCTTCGATGCTCGTCAGGTAAATCCGGCCGCTGTCGCCGTAGAGGACGACCCGCGGGTGGGGAAAGAAGGTCACGACTGTGGTAGCCAGCCCCCGGGCGCCGGCCGCCGCGATCATCATTTTCAGCAGGGCCTGGTGGCCCCGGTGGACGCCGTCAAAGACGCCGACGGCCACGGTGGTCGGGCGTTTGGGTGCGGGATTGTCGGGTTCGGCTGGTTGGCGCATGGAGGGGATTATAGCAGGGAATGGGGGTTGGGAGTTGGGAGTTAGAAGTTGGGGTTGGGGAGTGGGGGGAACATTTTTTCCGGATGCCAGGTGGTTTCGCGGCGGGCGAGGATGCCGAGGAAGCGGCCGCCGGCGGTGAAGACGGCCGCACGGTCGCCGGCGGGATGATCGGCCGCGATGGGCAGGGAGCGGCCCTGGATCAGGGCTTCGGCGTCGGCTTCCGCTACCGACAGCGTCGGGAGGTGGGCGACGGCCGCCTCGGGCGGGAGCAGGTGCTCGGGCAGGGTCTCAGGGCTCAGGTCGTCCAGGGGAACCGCCCGGTCGAGCCCCATGGCGCCGACGGCCGTCCGGCGCAGCGCGGCCAGATACCCGCCGCAGCCGAGCGCCTGGCCGATGTCGTGGGCCAGCGAGCGAATGTAGGTCCCGGCCGAGCACTCGACCCGGATCTGCAGATCCGGCGCGGTCCAATCCCGCACCTCGAGCCGGTAGATCGTGACCGCCCGTGGGGGCGCTGCGACGGCCTCGCCGCGGCGGGCCATCTGGTAGAGGGGGCGGCCGTCCTGCTTGATGGCAGAGTAGATCGGAGGAATCTGTTCGATCGGCCCGCGAAAGCGGTCGAGGATCGGCTCCAGGTCGACCGCCGCCAGCGCCGGCACCGGTCCACCGGGAATCTTCTCTCCCTCGGCGTCATAGGTGCTGGTCGTGAAGCCAAGCCGAACCGTCCCCTCGTAGTGCTTGGGCAGGCCGGTGAGATATTCAACCAGGCGCGTGGCCCGGCCGAGGCAGAGGACCAGCACGCCGGTGGCCAGCGGATCGAGGGTGCCGCTGTGGCCGACCCGGCGCTGGCCGGCGAGCCGGCGCACCCGGCTGACGACGTCGTGGGAGGTCAGACCGGCCGGTTTGTCGATGATGAGAATGCCTTCCATCTTTGGTTGACTCCGGTGCGAGGATTACCAGCTCTCTTTCTGGGCGGTTAGCGAGGCCAGCATCAGGTCGACGACCCGGCGGGCCGCCTGCTGGAGGGGGCCGTCGATGGTGGCGCCGGCCGCATTCCGGTGGCCGCCGCCGCCCAGCTCGGTGGCCACGTCGGCCACGTTGAAGGGGGGGCGGCTGCGAAAGCCGACTTTGACCCGGCCGTCGTCCCGCTCCGAAAAGACGATGCCCACCCCGCCCTCGGCGATCTCCGAAAGGAGGTTGCTCAGCCCGTCGTGCGACACGCTGTCCCCGCTGATCATCCGCTGCTCGGTCTGCGACAGGGTGGTCCAGGCGACCCGCCCCTCGAGCCGCATGTTGTTCAGCCCGATCCGCCAGGCCTGGACAGTCGACAGGGGCTTGATGACCAGGGCGCGCTGGGTGATGTCGGCCAGGTCGGCCCCGGCTTCGATCAGGAGGCCGGCCACTTCCAGCGTCTTGCGGGTCACGGACGGAACGCGGAAAGAAAGGGTATCGGTGACCACTCCGGTCAGCAGGCTGGTGGCGATTTCTTTCGTGATCGTGATGTCGAGGGCGAGAAAGAGCAGCGCCAGGATTTCGGCCGTCGACGTCGCCTCTGGAAGCACCAGGTTGATGGCGCCGAACCGGGTGTTGCTGATGTGGTGATCGATGTTGAGAATGGGAGGTTTGGGCTCCGGCAGCCGCATATAGGCCAGCCCGAGGCGATCGAGGTCGCCGCAGTCGACGGAGATGAGCAGGTCGAATTTATCGCTGCCGCGCAGCCGGCGCCGGATCGTGCGGGCCAGGGGCAGAAACGCCAGGTCGCTCAGGCCGCCGTCGTCGCAGGCCAGGGTCGGCCGCTTGCCGAGCTGCAGCAGCGCCTGTCCCATGGCGGTCAGCGACCCCAGGGCATCCCCATCCGGGCTGACGTGCGCGACGACCAGGATTTTATGGGCGTCTGTGAGGGCTCGACGGATGGGTTCGATCAGCTCGGGGTCTAGTTTCACGGGGAGTCTTCAATCAGGAAAACAGGCAAATTCAGAAGTTTGTCGGATGCGGCCGGTCCGAGGGCTGCTCTAGGATTCCCCATCTCCCGGGTCGGCCGGCGGAATATCGAGCTGATCGAGCAGGTTCTCAATTTCCAGCGCCTGCTGCAGCGAATAATCCCAGTGAAAATGGAGCTGGGGAATTTTGCGCAGCCGCAGCCGTTGGCCGAGCTCCCGGCGCAAAAATGAGTGGGCGCTGTTCAGGCCGGCCATGACCTCGGCCGCCCGCTCTTCCTCGCCCAGGGCGTTGACCTTGATGTCGGCATGCATGAGTTCGCGATCGATATCGACTTCGGTGATCGTCACCCCCTGCACGCGCGGGTCATTGACTTCACTCAACAGCAGCTCGCTCAGGGTGATCCGCAGCTGCTCGGCCACGCGTTGTTGTTTGATTTTGCCCATAGCTTAAGTGGGTAACGGGGAACGGGTGACGGGGAACGGCGATCTGTTCCCCGTTCCCTGTTCCCTGTTCCCCGCCGTTAGACTTTCACCTGCTCCGACACATAAAATTCGATGATGTCCCCTTCCTGGTAATCTTCGAAATTGGCGACGTTGACGCCGAATTCAAAGCCCTGCTTCACGGTGCGCACATCTTCCTGGAGGTGTTTGAGGCTGGAGACCTTGTCCGAGTGGATGATGGTGCGGTTGCGGATGATGCGGGCCATGCTGTTCCGGCGCCCTTCGCCCGTGCGCATGTAGGAGCCGGCGATATTGCCGACGTTTTTGATGCGGAAGACCTGGCGCACCTCGGCCCGGCCGATGATTACTTCCTCGTAGGTCGGCTCCATCAGACCTTTCATCGCCTTTTCCACGTCTTCGAGCAGGTGATAGATGACGTTGTAGGTGCGGATATCCACCCCTACGCTGGCGGCCGCCTTGCGCGCGGCCGAATCGGTCTCCACATTGAAGCCGAGGACGACGGCGTCGGAGGCGGAGGCGAGGTTGACGTCGTTTTCGCTGATCCGGCCGGTGCCGGCATGGAGGATTTCGATTTCGACTTCGTCGTTCTGGATCTTCTTCAGGGACGAAACCACTGGATCGAGCGACCCCTGGACGTCGACTTTGATGATGAGCAGGAGCTTTTTCTCATCCTCGTTCTGCATACGGCTGAAGAAATCTTCCAGCGACGTCCCCCGCCCTTCGAATTCTTCCTCTTCAAGGGCCATGTCGTCGATAATCGCCCGGGCTTCTTTCTCGCTCTTGACGATTTTGAACTGCTCGCCGGCCGGGGGCATCCCGTTCAGGCCGGCCACGGAGACCGGCATGGAAGGGGTCGCCTTTTTAATCTTGTTCCCCCGGGAGTCGTACATCGCCTTGATGCGGCCGTGGTACTCGCCGACCAGCAGGGTGTCGCCGACCTTGAGCGTGCCGTTCTGGACCAGCAGAGTGGCCATCACCCCCAGCCCGCGCTCGGTACGCGCCTCGAGGACCGTGCCGGTCGGCTTCGCCTTGGGGTTGGCCCGCGGCTGCAGCTCCTCGGCCGTCAGTAAAATCGCTTCCAGCAGGTCTTCGATGCCCAGCTTCTCCCGGGCCGAGACGGGGATGACCAGGGTGCTGCCGTCCCAGTCGTCCGGCACCAGGTCGACCTCGGCCAGCTGCTGCTTGACCCGATCGATCCGGGCGGAGGCGAGATCGATTTTGTTGAGCGCCACGATGATCGGCACGTTGGCCGCGCGGGCGTGGTCGATCGCCTCGCGCGTCTGGGGCATGAGCCCGTCGTCGGCCGCCACGACCAGGACGGCGATGTCGGTCGAGCGGGCGCCGCGGGCGCGCATGGCCGTGAACGCCTCGTGACCCGGGGTATCGAGGAAGGTGATGACCTGGCCGTTGTGTTCGGTCTGGTAGGCGCCGATGTGCTGGGTGATGCCACCCGCCTCGCCTTCGGTGACGTTGGTGTGGCGAATGACGTCGAGCAGGGAGGTCTTCCCGTGGTCGACGTGGCCGAGAATCGTCACCACCGGCGGCCGCGCCTCGAGGTTCTTGGCGCTTTCACCGGCGATCAACTCCTGCCAGGCTGATTTGTGCAGCTCAGGAGCGTCTTCTTCCTCTTCGCTGAACTGGGTAAGCTCAAACCCCATTTCTCCCGCGACGATGGCGGCCGTGTCGAAATCAATCTGCTGATTGATATTGACCATCACCCCATTGGCCATCAATTCCTTGATGACATTGATGGGGCTGACCTCCATGAGGGTCGCGAGTTCACGGACGGTGATGAAGTCAGGGATTTCAATCGTCTTATTTTCAGCCATAGCCTCTCCAAATACGAGCCCGCCCGGCGGAATACGATCGTCTCAACCTGGACTTCATCGACGGCCCGGATCGGTGATCCGCGCCGCCATGCCGTTATCCGCTAAGCATGGCTCATGACCTTTATTTTAACTTGGTATTGTGCGAGAAGTGCCGCTTTCGTCTCGGCACTGACCGGGACTTTAAGTGCCTGGTCGAGGATCTGTCCTCTGGCGATCTTTTCCCAGCAGGACGCCTTGTGGCAGACATACGCCCCCCGGCCGGTTTTCTTCCCGGTCGGGTCGATGACGATGCCTTCTTCCTGATTATTAACAATGCGCGTCAGCTGGCGTTTGTCGGTCTTTTCCCGGCAAACCACACACGTCCGCTGGGGAACGTGCTTCGGCCGGCGCGGCTGTTTGGGCGGTTTACCGGTCATGGCAGCACATCAGCATGATCCACCATTTCACCCGAGGGGGGTGGCGGGGCTGTCCCCTCCATTATCCCACCCTCGTCGGCGCTGCACTAATAATCAATTTCCCAGGAGTCTTCTTCCCATTCGTTCTGACTCCGCTTCCGCTTCCGCTTGGCCACCACGCGGCCAGCCTTTTCGTCGAAGACGAGGATGCGCCCTTTCTTGGTGCGTTTGCGCCCCTCGTCATCCTCATCCTCGCTCTCTTCTTCGGTTGGGGCGACGACGACGACCGATTTCTTCTTGGCCGGCTTCTTCTTTTTATCCGGCACTTCGGCGATCGAGGTCTGCAGATCGTCGATCCCGACGATCGGTTCAGTCTCTTCTTCGTCCCCTTCGAGCACTTCGGCCTGCTCCAGCGCTTCAGCGAAGCTTTCCGGCTCTTCGACGGCTGCTTCCGCCTCGACTTCGGCTTCCTCGGCCGCCGGTGCGGCCGCTTCAACCTCCGCCTCAGCTGCTGCTTCGACCGGAGCGGCAGCTTCGAGCGCTTCCGCCTCGGCCGCCGCGGCTTCGGCGGCCGCCTGGGCTTCTTTCTCCCGCTGGTGTGCCAGAACGAGGTATTCCTTGGCCGCTTTCTTGAGCGATTCCAGCGCTTTGTCGCCGAAGCCGTCCAGGGCCAGCAGAAATTCATCGCCGAGCTGCAGCCGGTACAGGGCCTCGCCCACCGTCTCGACGCCGTTTTCCATCAAGACGTTGTGATAGCGAACGATCAGGTTGAACTCTTCCAGTTCGGTCCCCCAGGCCTCGGCCGGGATCAGCCGGCGGGCCTCGGCCCGATCCTTGCGAATCTGCTCGAATTCAGCCGCCCGTTTGCCGATGATGCGCCCTTCGATGCCTTCGACCAGCCGCTCCATCGAGCGGTAATCTTCGGCCGTGATCGGCCGGCCGGCCTGCTTCTTGGCGATGATGTTGCGTACCGATTCCTGCAGCGCCTCGTCGGCCGCAACGGCCGGATCGGCCGCCGGATCGTCCAGCAGGTTCAGCGAGTCGCCGGCCGCCTCGGCCAGGCTCTTGATGTCAATGCGCCAGCCGGTCAGCTTGGCCGCCAGGCGGGCGTTCTGCCCCTCGCGGCCGATGGCCAGCGAAAGCTGGTCGTCCGGCACGATGACCACCGCCGTCTTCCCTTCGTCGGGATGCTCCTCCAGGTAGACGGCCGACACCCGGGCCGGGCTCAGCGCCTTGGCGATAAAATTGGTCTGGTTGTTGTCCCACTCGATAACGTCGATTTTCTCGTCGTTCAGCTCGCGCACGATGCTCTGAATGCGCACCCCGCGCATGCCGACGCAGGCCCCGACCGGGTCGACGCCCGGCTGCAGGGCCACGACCGCCACCTTGGAGCGCTGCCCGGCCTCGCGGGCGATGCTCTTGATGTCGACCTGGCCGTTGTAGATTTCGGGCACTTCGAGCTCCAGCAGACGGCGCAGCAGGTTGCGGTGATTGCGGCTGACCAGAATCTGCGGTCCCCGGCTGGTCCGCTTGACTTCCAGAACGTAGACGCGAATTTTGTCGTGCGGCCGGTACCGCTCGTTGGGCACCTGCTGGTTGCGCGGCAGGATCGCCTCGGTGCGCCCCAGGCCGATGGTGATGTTGCCACCGCTGACGCTCTGCACCGTGCCGTTGACGATTTCTCCCTCGCGCGAAGCGAAGTCGTCATAGAGCTGCTCGCGCTCGGCCTCCCGGACCCGCTGCAAAATGACCTGCTTGGCCGTCTGCGCGGCGATGCGGCCGAAGTGGCGCGGCGTGCTGTCCACCATGACCATGTCGCCGTACTCGGCATCCTTGTACCCGGCATTGCGGGCGACTTCGAGGAGCACTTCGGTCCGGTCGTCGATGATGCTGTCGACGACTTCTTTCTCGGCGAAAATGGTGGGATCACCGGTGCGGGGGTCGATTTCAACGTTCACGGCCTGGGTGCTGGTCACGCCGATATCCCGCCGGTAGGCGGAAGCCAGCGCGGTTTTCAGCGCGTCGATAACCGCTTCCTGCGGCAGGCCGCGTTCCTGACAAATCTCGTTGAAAGCCAAGAGAAATTCGCTTTTCATCTCACAATTCCTTGCCTCTGAATACAACTAAATCCTGATTAGAAGCAAAAAAGTGGGCGAGAACCCACTTTTTACCACAACGGTATTAAGCTACCCCGAATTATAGCATGCCCCTCGACCGGCGTCAAAGGGTGGGGGAGAAATTTTAATCTCAGACCGGGGCTAGCGGCTGCGCAGGCGAACGGCGACCGTGGCGGCCAGCAGCAGCAGCGTCAGCAGGCCGAGAACCAGCTGCAGCAGGCGGGTCGGCGAGACGGGGGTGGCCCGTCCGAGCGGGGCCGCGGCCTCCCCGTTTTCGGCCGGCGGGCTCTCCGGGGCGGCGCTGATCTCGGCGGCGGCCGTCGGCTCCGCGGTCGGGGCGACCCGGGCGGCCAGCGTCGTCGCCGTCGGCCGCGGCGAAAGCGCTTTTTCCGTCGCCTCCGGGGCGGTCTGCCCGGTCACGCCCGAGTCAGCCTGGGCCAGGGCGCCGGTAGTCGCGGGCGGGGTGGCCGTGGCGCCAGGGGCGGCCATTTCCATTTCCGCGCTGACCTCGGCTTCGCCGCCGCTCGCCGCGCCGGCCGACTCTTCCACCGCGGCTTCCATCTCGGCCG
>JBFFZG010000220.1:0-8318 GCA_041568735.1 Promineifilaceae bacterium (SeqCode) | reverse complement strand
GGTGGAGGTGCGCTTCCTGTTCTGGAAGCTCGCGATGAGCCGGGTGCTGCTGCTGCTCACGGTGCTGGGCACCGGGTTCGTGCTGGGCTGGCTGGCCGCCACCCTGGGGCGGATCTCGCGCAAGGACTGAGCGGCCCGTCGGCCGGCTCCCGGCTCGACTGGGCGCTCTATTTTTCCCGGTACAGCGGCTGGATGCCGGCCGGCCGGCCGGCCGGCCCGATCCACGATCTCGCCGGCGATAACGCCGCCTACCGGCGGGAGGCCATCATGGCCTGCCGGGATGCCATGGCCGCCGGATTCTGGGAAAACCTGGTCAATGCCCGACTCGTCGAGCGGGGCGAGACCCTGCTCTGGAATCCGCGGATGGTGACTGAATTCGCGGTGGCTGAACCGCTCGGCGACCTGCTCCGGGTCCGCTTTCGCCACGGCCGCCACTACGCCTCAACCCGCCCCGGCAGCGTGGGAGCAGCCCGGCTGCTGCGCTTCCTGGCCGCGCCGCTCCTGGTGCCGGTCTTGATGGCTCGGATCGCCAGCCGGGTCCGCCAGAACCGGCCCGATTGGCTGCCTGCCCTGCGCCGGTCGGCCCTGCCGCTGACGGCGATTCTCCTGGCCTGGTCGGCCGGTGAGGCCAGTGGCTATGCCAGGCCATTGAAATTGAAGATGGAATTTCTGGGGGACAGATGACCGGAAAGCCGGATGACGGCCCGATTGACCTTTCGGTGGTGATCGCTTCGATCAACGGCCGGCCCTACCTCGACGCCTGCCTGGAGGCGCTGGCCCGCCAGCAGGGTCCGGCCGCGGCCGAGGTCATTGTCGTCGACTGCGTCGGTCCGGCCGTCACCGATTTCGTGCGGCAGCGCTATCCGAAGGTGCGGCTGATCGAATGCCGCCCTCCCTGCCCGCTTTTCGAGCTGCGGGCGGCCGGTTTTGCCGCGGCCCAGGCGCCGATCGTGGCGCTGACCGAAGATCACTGCATCCCGGCCGACAGCTGGGTTCAGGCGCTGCTCCAGGCGCATAACAAACACGCCGGGCCGGTAATCGGCGGGGCGGTCGAAAACGGCGCCACCGGCCGGACCGTCGACCGGGCGGTTTACCTGCTCGAATATGGCCGCTTCGCCGGTGGCGGTTCTCCTGGCCCCACCGATCAGCTGGCCGGGGCCAATCTCTCATTCAAACGAGGCTTTCTGTCGACCCTGGCTGGTGAATCGAGGGCACCCCTGGATGAAAACCGGCTGCAGGCGGAGGCGGTGAAAGCTGGCTATTCTCTCTGGTTCGATCCGGCCATCGTCGTTTGGCACAAAAAAAATTTTTCCCTGCCCGGTTTCTGCCGGGAACGCTTCCATTTCAGCCGCTGGTACGCCGGCAACCGGGCCGTTCAGGCCGGCCCCGGCATGCGCTGGTTCTATTTCCTGGCTGCTCCCCTGCTGCCGGGACTGGTGAAGCTCCGCCTGATTCACCAGCAGTGGCGCCGCGGGAGCAGCTGGGGCGAATGGCTGCAGGCCAGTCCTTACATGGTGCTCTTTCTGCTGGTAGAAGCGGCCGGCGAGGCGGTCGGCTCCCTGCTGGGTCCCGGCGACAGCGTGTATCACCTGCGATAAGGTGGGTTTCTTGTTCGAGAGAGAGAAGGTTGCATTCAATGCGTGTCGGAATTGACGCCTCCTGCTGGACCAATCCACGCGGCTACGGCCGCTACACACGCGGGCTGGTCTCGGCCCTGCTGGCCGAACGCGGCCGCCACACGTTCACCCTGCTGGCCGACCGGCCGGATGATGGGGATCGGTGGCCGCTGCCCGGCGGCTGTGAGGTGATCCCGGTGGCGGCGCAGCAGGCGGCTTCGGCCGCGGCATCGGCCGGCGGCCGCCGCTCGCTGCGGGATATCCGCGCCTTTTCCCGGGCAGCCGGCCGCGCAGGTTTCGACGTGCTCTTTTACCCCTCGGTCTTTACCTATTTCCCGGCGCCGGCCGGTCCCGTCACGCTGGTTGGCGTCCACGACGTCATCGCCGAACGCTTCCCGGAGCTCGTCTTTCCCATCTGGAAGCAGCGGCTCTTCTGGCAGCTCAAAGGGTGGCTGGCCCGGCGGCAGGCGGATTATCTCGTGACCGTCTCTGACCACGCCTGCGAAGGGATCATCGACCATTTTAAATGGCCGCGCGAGCGGATCTGGGTGGTCGGCGAAGCCCCGGACCCCCATTTTCGCCCGCTCCACGATCCAGCGGCCGTGGCCGAGGTTCTGAAACCCTACGGACTGACCCCGGCCGATCCCTACCTCATCTGCCTGGGTGGGCTCAATCCGCACAAAAACCTGATCATGCTGTTTGAAGTCCTGGCCGATCTGCGGCGGGAACCCCGCTTCGCCGCCCTGCGGCTGCTGCTCGTCGGTCCCGCCGAGGAAGACACCTTCACCCCGGGCGCTGCGGCCGCCCGGGCGGCGATTCAACGGCTCGGCCTCGCCGGCGCGGTCCACCTGACCGGTTTTGTCGACGATGAGGTGGCCGTGCGGCTGCTCAACGGGGCCCGCTGCCTGGTGATGCCCTCACTTGACGAAGGGTACGGCCTGGGGGCGGTCGAGGCGGCGGCCTGCGGCATTCCGGTGGTGGCCACCAACAGCAGCCCGCTCCCCCGTCTCCTCGCCGGCGGAGGGCTCTTCTTCGATCCGCGCCGGCCGGAGGCATTGCAGTCGGCCCTGATCGAAATGCTCGATGATGAGGACGGCCGGGCGGCGATGGGGCAGATCGCCCTGGCCCGGGCGCGCGTCCTCACCTGGGCGCGCGCCGCCGGCCAGTTCAGGCAGCTGCTGGACAAAATTGAGGGGGAGACCCGATGAGGCGGCTCAAGATCTGCATGGCCACGACGTTTTATCCCCCCTACAACTTTGGTGGGGACGGTATCTTTGTCTATCGGCTGAGCAACGCCCTGGCCAACCAGGGGCACGAGGTGCACGTCATTCACGACCTCGATGCCTTTGCGCTGCTGAGCGGCCGGCCGCCGCTCCATGAATATCCCCATCATCCCAATGTCACCGTCCACCCGCTCGACGGGGGCCGGGCGGGCAAAATCGACCTGCTGCTGACCCACCAGCTGGGGCGGCCGGTGCTGAAGCACCGGCGGATAAAAACCATCCTCGAATCCCACGCCTTCGACGTCATCCATTTTCACAATATCTCCCTGCTGGGTGGTCCCCACCTGCTGCGCTACGGCCAGGCGCTCAAGCTCTGCACACTGAATGAGAGCTGGTTCGTCTGCGCCATGCACGTTCTGTGGCGCTTTGACCGGGAGCCGTGCACCCGGCGCACCTGCCTGGCCTGCACCCTGCACGGCCGGCGGCCGCCGCAGCTCTGGCGGTACACCGGGGCGATCGGACGGGCGGTCAAAGCGGTCGATGCCTTCATCGCTCCCAGCCGCTTCACCCGTCACATCTACCACGAGCACGGATTTCCAGCGGAAATCCGCCACATTCCCTATTTCATGCCGGATCACGAGGTGGTCGACGAGCGGCCGGCTCCGGCCTACCCATCCCGGCAGGCGCCCGAGCGACCGTATTTCCTGTACGTCGGCCGCCTGGAAAAAATAAAGGGTGTCCAGGTCCTGATTGAGGCCTTTCGCGGTTACGACTGCGCCGACCTCGTCATCGCCGGCACCGGCGACTATGAAATCACCTTGAAGGAAATGGCCGCGGGCCTGCCGCACGTTCACTTTCTGGGGATGCTCGACCACGCCGCCCTGCGCCCTCTGTACACCCGGGCGATCGCCACCCTGGTTCCCTCGCTGTGCTACGAGACGTTTGGTTGGCCGGTTCTCGAGTCCTTCGCCATGCGCACCCCGGTCATCGCCCACGACCTGAGCGCGCCCGCCGAGATAGTCGAGAAGGGGAAAGGCGGCTTGCTCTACCGGACACCGGCCGAGCTGCTCGGCGCCCTGGAGCGGCTGCGTACGGAGCCGGGGCTGCGCCAGGCACTCGGCGA
The DNA here is from genome assembly GCA_041568735.1 of Promineifilaceae bacterium (SeqCode). Lineage (GTDB taxonomy): Bacteria > Chloroflexota > Anaerolineae > Promineifilales > Promineifilaceae > WTJY01. The sequence goes on along the minus strand of JBFFZG010000220.1, from coordinate 4,356 downwards.
CCAGGGATACCGGAGCTACAAAACGGACTATACGGAAGCGCGGCATCTGCAGCGCTACGGCGATCTCATCTGCGAGCTCAACCCGGCGCTGGCTCTGACGGGAGAGTGGATCAATGGCTAACGATCAGCCCGCGCCACTCGCCGCCGAACCGGTGATTCCCGTGATCACCTATCACGGCATCGAAGACCAGGCCGGACCGCTGTTCACGCCGCCGGCCGTCTTGGACGCCCAGCTGGCCGCCCTGACCCGAAGCGGCTACCAGGCGGTGACCCTGTCGGCCGTGATCGACTGGCTGGCCGGCCGGGGGATTCTCCCGGAAAAGCCAGTCGTTCTCACCTTCGATGATGGGTATGAAAGCGTTTTCAAGGAGGCCCGGCCGCGGCTGGCGGCCGCCGGCTTCACCGCCACCCTTTTTCTCATCACCGACCGCTGCGGTCAGGACAACCGCTGGCCCGGCCAGCCGGACTGGGTGCCGGTACGCCGCCTCATGGATTGGGAGCAGGCGGCTGCGCTTGGCGAGGACGGGTGGGAGCTCGGAGCTCACACGCGCTCGCATCGACCGCTGCCGCTGCTGCCCGCGGGGCAGGTCGCAGCGGAGCTGGCCGGTTCCCAGGCGGCGATTCAACAGCGCACCGGCCAGCCGGCCGCCGTCTTCGCGCAGCCCTATGGGGCGACCACTCCCGTCGTCGACCGGGAAGTGCGCCGGCTGTTCGCCGGCTCGGCCGGGGTCCGGCCGGGGCTGGTGAGCCGCACCAGCGATCGCTTTCACCTGCCGCGCATCGACGCCTATTATTTAAAACCGGCCCTGATTTCCCGGCTGGGCCGTCCTTATTTCCGGACTGGTCTGGAGCTGCTGCACCTGGTGCGCACCCTCCGTCGCCGCGGCCGGCCCGACTGGCAGCCGGTTGACCCACTTGAATTGGAGATGAATCGCCATGCCGGCTGAACCAGAGGAAACACGCGAAAAACCCCTGCGCGCGGCCGTCATCGGCCTCGGCGAAGGGGCGGGTAAAATCATTCTGCCCGGCCTGGCCGGCCGGGCCGGGGTAGAGCTGGCGGCCGGCTGCGATCCGGACGGCCAGAGCCGCCGCCGGGCGGCCGCGCGCTGGCAAATTCCCGCGGTTTTTCCCGACGCGGAAGCGATGCTGGCGGCGATTCCGGTCGATATTGTCGTCGTCGCCTCGCCGCCGCAAACCCACTTCGCCATGGGCCGGCTGGTCCTCTCCCACGGCTGTCACCTCTACTGTGAAAAACCGTTTATGACCTCCCTGGCCGAGGCCGATGAGATCATCGAGCTGGCCGCTGCGGCCGGCCGGCTGGTCGGGGTCAACAGCCAGTACTACCAGATGCCGATCTACCGCAGCCTGCAGGAAAAACTGGCCGAGCCGGCCACAGGCCGCCTCTTTCACATCGAAGCCTGGCAGCAGATGAACCTGCTGCCGCCGGACGAAGGGGGGTGGAAAGCCGCCCTGCTGCCGCGCCGGGTCCTCCTCGAGTTCGGCACCCATGCCGTCGACCTGATTTGCCGCTTTTTCGCGGCCTTTCCGCTGGCTGTGACGGCCCAGACCGCCCGGGTGCGGGCCGATATCGAAGGAGATGTCTGCCTGAACGTCCGGCTCGATTTTCCGGATGGCCGGCTGGCGACCCTGATGTTTAACCGGCGCAGCCACGCGCCGATGCGCTATTTTGAGATGCGCCTGAACTGTGAAGAAGCCGCCCTGCGCGCCTCGCTCGGCGGGGTGGCCCGCCTGGACCTGGGCTGGAACAGCGCCCGCCGCCGGCCGCGGGCCCGCTTCAGCCTGGCCACGGGCGGGGAGGCTCGCCTGGAGAGGGGTGGCGAGTCCCGCCTGCTGGCCAGGCAGCCGGACGCCGCGTTTGGCGCGGCATCCGGCGCCCATTTCGCCCGCTTCGCCGCCGCGGTGCGCCGGGGCGAGGTCACGGAGGCCGATCTCTCCGTTGGGCACGCCCGCGAAATCCTGCGCATCATTCTGGCCGCCTACGAATCGGTCGATCAGGGAGGTCAGCTGGTTTGCCTTTAGCGCCGCAGCCCCCTCTGGGCCGCCTGTCGGTGGTCATCGCCGCCCACAACGCGGCGGCCGTCCTCTCGTTTTGCCTGGCCGCCCTCGTGCGCCAGGTCGATTGGAACCGGGATGAAATCATCCTGGCCGACAGTTCGACCGACGGCACGGCCGGCATGGTGCGCGATGCGTTTCCCGAGGTCCGGCTGCTGCACACAGCCGAGCCGCTCTCGCTGCCGCGGCTGCGCGGGCAGGCCATCGCCCGCGCGCGCGGGCAGTTTTTCGCCATCCTCGATCCCTAGTCGATCGCCGCGGCGGCTTGGGTCGAGCGGCTCCTGGAGGCCCACGAGCGGCAGCCTCACCTGGTGATCGGGGGCACGGTCGACCTCTTCCGGGCGGAGATGCAGGGGCTGCGCCAGTGGGCGCTCTTTATCAATGAATACGGCATGTTCATGCCTCCGCTGCCGGCCGGCGAGATGGAAATCCTGCCGGGAAGCAACATTTCCTACAAGCGGGAAGCGCTTTTCGCCGGGGACGAGCCCCGGCAGGTGGAATTCTGGAAAACATTCGCCAACTGGGAGGTCGAGCGCGGCGGATCCCCCCTCTGGCAGGAACCGGCCGTGCGGGTCGATCTGTTCAAGCCGATCCCGTTCCGCCATTTCTGGCGGACCCGCTACGATCACGGCCGCTGTTTTGCCGGCATGCGGGTACGCGGGGCAACGACCGGCGAGCGGCTCCGGCGCATGGCAACGGCGCCCGCGCTGCCGGCCGTTCTCCTGTGGCGCTGGGGGCGCCGCTTCTGGGCGAAAAAAAGGTACCGGTCGAAATGGCTCCTGACCCTGCCCCTGCAGTGCCTGCTGTTCGCGCGCTGGGCCTGGGGTGAATTTATCGGCTACTGGCGCGGGGAAGGCTCCTGCTGCAGCCGGTTGTATTATTAATGATCATGACCTTAAGCGAGGAAACAGGCGCACCGGATGCCGGTTTGGCGCCCAGGCTGTCGGTGATCGTCATCTCGTTCAATTCAGACGAGGTCCTGGCCCGCTGTCTGGCTGCCCTTGCCGGGCAGATCGAGCCTGCTGAGGCTGAACTGCTGGTTGTCGGCCGCTGGTCCAGCCGGCCGGACCCGGGCTCCCGGCGCACCCGTTTCCCTGCCGTACGCTGGGTGGCGGCCGCGGAAGGCGAAACGGTGCCCCAGATGCGCAGCCGGGGGCTCGCCTGCAGCCGCGGTGAGGTCGTCGCCCTGCTCGAGGACGACTGCCTGGTCCCGCCGGACTGGTGCGCCCGGGTTGTGGCCGCCCATCGCCTGCCGCACCCGGCGATCGGCGGGCCGATTGAACCGGATCGCTTCCGGACCGCGCTCGATTGGGGGGTATACTTCTGTGAATACGGCCGGTTCATGGCCCCGTTGGACGGGATCGTCCCAGCTCTGCCGGGGAACAATGTCACGTATAAAAGAGAAGTCCTGGCCGGATTGGAGGGTCTGGAACCGGACCGGGGCTTCTACGAGGTGTTTATCCACTGGCGGATGCAGGCGGCCGGCCACAAGCTCTTTGCCGCCAGCGATCTGGCCGTCACCAATGTCAACCATTGGACCTGGCGCCATGTAACCCGGGTCCCTTACCATCACGGACGAGCCTTCGCCGGGATGCGCCGGCGGGGGCAGCCCCTGCGGCAGCGGCTGATCTGGGCCGCCGTGGCCTCCCTGCTGCCGCTGGTGCAGTCGGTGCGGATCGGCCGGGAGGTGCTGCGGCGCGGCCGGCTGGTCGGCCGGCTGGGCAGCGCCCTGCCCTGGATCTGGCTGTTTAGCGGCAGCTGGGGATGGGGAGAATGGGTGGGCACCCTGTTCGGACCCGGCGACAGCCCCCGGCGGTGGCTGTGACCGGAATGACCGCGAATCGATTTTCAGGACCTGAAGAGAGAAGGAACTACAATCCTGTGGGAAGGTGAGAATGAATATTATCCAACGAGTCAGCCGGCATTCACGCATCACGCTCAATGCCTATCGCCAGGATCCCCAACCTAATTTCCTGGTACTTTTTATCAACTCGATCTGCAACATGAAATGCGAGCACTGCTTCTTCTGGACCAGCCTCAACAAGAAGGATGACCTGACCAGGGAAGAGCTGTTTGAGCTCTCGCGCTCGCTGGGACCGATCGAAAACCTGAACCTCTCGGGCGGCGAACCCTTCATTCGCAAGGATTTTGCCGAAATCGTGCGCCAGTTCATCACCCACAATGGGGTGCGCCAGGTCTACGTGCCGTCCAATGGCTACTTCACCGAAAAAACCGTAGCGGCCGTCAGCGATGTGCTGAAGGAACCCTCCCTGGACCTGTTTG
>JBFFZG010000219.1:0-8347 GCA_041568735.1 Promineifilaceae bacterium (SeqCode) | reverse complement strand
GCGGGGGGGGTGGGGTAAGGGGCAGCCGGCCGGCAGCCGGCCAGCCCGAGGAGACCGCCCAGCAGGGCGGTGGTGATCAGCCAGATGGGGGCACGCACGGCCGTGATTTTAGCCGAAACGGGCCGGCTTCGCGCCGGCCGCCCCCACCGCCGGGTAAAAACTAATGTTTTATCAATCTGGCCGGCTGGCTGGCAGCCCGCTGGAAAGCGGGGGATCGATGGCGGATAATGGGGGTCGAGATGAGACGTCCTCTGCGCCTGTTCCTGGCGGCCGCCGTGCTGGCGGCGGCCGGTTTTCTCCTGGCCCGCGCCGCGATCGGCCCCCTGAGTCCGCGGCCGGCCGGGCTGGGGGTGGTCGACGGCCGCCTGACCCCCTGCCCGGTCACCCCCAACTGCGTCTCAACCCAGGCCGATCCGGCCGACCGGGTCCACCGCGCCGAGCCGCTGGCCTACACCGGTTCGACGGCCGACGCCCGCGCGGCCGTGGTGGCTGTCCTGCGGGCGATGCCCCGCACGACGATCCGGGCGGACAGGCCGGACTATCTCCACGCAGAGGTGCGCTCCTTTCTCTGGGGGTTTATCGACGACCTGGAGTTTTATTTCGACGGGGCGGCCGGGCTGGTCCACATCCGCTCGGCTTCCCGGCTGGGAGAGGGCGACCTGGGGGTCAATCGCGGCCGGTATGAAGCGATTCGCCGGGCGTTTGCTCCTTAGGCGCGGCCGGCCAGGGAGGTGGGGGGCCGGCCGGCGAAGAGGATCCCGACAAAGATCAGGATCGCCCCGATCAGCGCCAGCAGGGGGGAGGCGGGCAGCTCGCGCAGAATGATAAAGGCCAGGATGCTGGCCCCGATCGGTTCGCCCAGGACGGCCACCGAGACATAGGCGGCCGGCAAAAAGCGGAGGGCGTAGTTAAAGGAAGAGTGGCCGATCAGCTGGGGGAAGATGGCCATGAGCAGTAAGAGCAGGTAGACCTGGGGGCTGTAGCCGAGCAGCCGCTGGCCGCTGAACCAGACGGCGAGCACGAGTGAGAGGCCGGCCGCCCCATAGACGACGGTCGTGTAGCTCAGCAGGGAGAGGCGGGGGCGGAGCCGCCGGCCGATGATGAAATAGGCGGCCGCGGTGATCGCTCCGAGCAGGGCCAGCCCGTTGCCCAGCAGCGGATTCTGCCCGACCGGACCGCTCTCCCCGCCGAAGAAGACGTCGCCGGCCGTGATGACCAGGCTGCCGGCCACGGCCAGGCCGATGCCGATCTGCAGCGGCCGGGTCAGCCGCTCGTTGAGGAAGAAGGGGGCGGCCAGCGCCACCCAGATCGGGTTGGTGGTCACCAGGACGGTCGAGCTGGCGACCGAGGTGAACTCCAGGGAAGAAATCCAGCTGGCGAAATGAACGCCCAGCAGCCCGCCGGCCAGGGCGGCCAGCAGCCAATCCCGCCCTGGCATGCGGCGCAGTTCCTCGCGGCGGCGGGCCAGTGTGAAGGGGAGCAGCAGCAGGGTCGCCGCCCCGGTGCGCCAGGCGGCGATCACCAGGGAGGGAGCTTCCCCCTGGGCCCAGCGAATCAAGATGGCGCTGGCGGCCACAGCCAGCAGCCCGCCGGCCAGCACCAGCAGGGGAGGAAAAGGAGGTTGTTCCCGTTCGGTTTCAATTATTGACATAAAGTTGCCTGGTGCCCGTTTTCACTGCCCGCTGCCGCCGCATTTTGAGAGCCGGCGTCGAGGGAAATTTGCCGGCAGGCCAGGCGCGATGGGGAGCGCCGGTAATGGTAACAGCCGGCCTTCAGCCGGTCAATTTGCGCCATCTGTCACGTTCATATTTGTTGTTAACACCAGCCATTTAAGCTAAAAAGGGTGCGCAACCGCCTTTCCCCCGTCCAACCATTCGTCCAGACAAACCAAGCAAATTACCAAACTCACTTGCAAAACCAGGAGAAAGAAAATGGCTTTTGAACTACCCGCCCTACCCTATGCTGAAAATGCCCTCGAGCCCCATATCGATGCGCGGACGATGGGCATTCATCACGGCAAGCACCACGCCGGCTACACCAACAACCTCAACAACGCGATCGCCGGCCATGCCGACCTGGAGGCGATGAGCATTGAGGCGCTCCTGGGCAGCCTCGACCGGGTGCCGGAGTCGATCCGCACGGCCGTGCGCAACAACGGCGGCGGCTACGCCAATCACGCCCTTTTCTGGCGCACCATGGGCCCGCATGGGGGCGGCGCACCGACCGGCGATCTGGCGGCCGCGATCGATCGGGCCTTTGGCAGCTTCGACAGCTTTAAAGAGACCTTCGCCAAGGCGGCCGCAACCCGCTTCGGCTCCGGCTGGGCCTGGCTGTACGTCGACGGCAGCGGCGGCCTGGCCGTTACCTCCACCCCCAACCAGGACACCCCCCTGATGGATGGGCACACGCCGATTCTCGGCCTCGACGTCTGGGAGCATGCCTACTATCTCAACTATCAGAACCGGCGGCCGGATTACATCGCCGCCTGGTGGAACGTGGTCGACTGGCAGGCCGTGGCTAAAGAATACGCGGCCGCCAAATAAGCACCGGCGATCCAAAGTCTGCCTGTAACTTCGAGTCCCGGCTGTGAGGCCGGGACTTTTTTTCATGCCGACCCGTCTGCAAATGAGCTGAATATCGAAAAGCTGTCTCTTTTCAATTTGATCCAGAACGTGTACAATCTTCGCGCATTTCGTTAAGCATAAATTTAACCGGGGTTCATACCCGCACGACATTGAGGAGATTTGTCATGACCCATATCGTTACCCGCCTGTGTTTACGCGATACCGCCTGTATCGAAGTATGCCCGGTCGAGTGCATGGTGCTGGGACAGCCGCAGGAGGAATGGCCCTGGCTCTACATCGATCCGGATACCTGCATTGACTGCGGCGCGTGCATACCGGAATGCCCCTATGAAGCGATCTTCCCGGAAGAAGAAGTGCCGTTCGACTACGTGGTCAAACCCGGCCAGTGGATCTGCGATACGAAGGCCCTCTTACCTGATGGGGCGCCTTTCAAAGGGGAAGTTGATGGGCATCAGGTCGACCTTCTCAATGCCAAACAGCTGGCGGGTGGGGAAGTTCTCGATTTAACGGAAGATATCCAGCCGAACTACGACTTCTTCGTAGAGGGGCCGGGCTACGACGTCCTCTAACCTTCCCCCTTTTTTCCTCAACAAAAGTCAATGGCAAAGGGCTTCGCCGACCGGTGAAGCCCTTTTTCTTTGCCTGTCTGCCGGCCGGCAGCGCTCGAGCGCCTGCGCTGGCGGCCGTCCGGCGTCAACCGATTAGGAAAACAATACCAATTTCTCATATCCCTGCTCCGGATTGTATTGCCAATTACCAGGGAGAACGTTAATATGGACCTCATGCGTCGTCCTATTTTTCGCCAGCGACCGTTAATCACCATCCCGCAAATCGTCATTTTTCTCGTCATCGCCGTATCACTCATTATCGCCATTGACATCAATCGGCGAAACCAGGTCGGCCGCGTGATGGGCGGCGGCGAGGTGGCCCTGGAGGCGCAGGTCGGGGCGGAGGAGACGCGGCAGGTCGAACTGCAGGCCACCCTGGAATACGTCCAGAGCGATGATTACGTGGCCACCTATGCCCGCAATGAAGCGGGATTTTTGCTTCCTGGAGAAAAGCGGGTGGTCCCCCTCGTCGTCGAGGGGAACCCCGAGCCAACGCCGGCCCCGGAGCCGACGGTTGATCCTCTGGAAAGGGCGCAGCCGTGGCAGGCCTGGTGGCAGCTGCTCACCGATACCCCGCAGCCCTCTCCTGCACGTTAGCTGTTATGCAGGAATCCGCACTGATCACGCTGTCCGCCACCCTGGTCTGCCTGCTGATTATCGGCCGGCAGGGGCGGCTCGGGTCGGATTTTATCCGGCTGGCGCTCCTCATCTGCCTGTGGGTGGCGGTCCAGCTGCTCGGCGGCTTCTGGCTGCCCCGCGGGCTGCCCCTCTGGGCGGAGCTCACCGGCCATCTGTTTGTCTGGATCGCCGGGCTGGGGATTATTTTGCCGGGGAGCCGCGGGTCGTGGATTCCTGCCCTGGCCCTCATCTTCATTTCCCTTGTGGCCTTTCTGCCGGAGATTGCGGTGACCATGCTGCGCTGGGGAACGGTGACGGCCGTGCCTCTGCTTGCTCTCTGGTCAGCCCGGGTGGCCGGTGCCGGGACGGATGGGGTGGACGGCCGGGAATCTCCCGGCGCTGCCGGCTTCGGCGAATCCTGGAATGGACACGGCCAGATCGTCCCCCGTTCGATCCTGGAGTTTCTGGGCGAGGGGCTGATCGTCGCCGATACCGGTGGGCGCATCAACTACGCCAACGAGAAGGCGGCCGCTCTGCTCGGGCTGCCGGCGGTGGAAATTTACGGCCAATCGATTGTGTCGGTGCTGTCCCGGCTGCCGATGATGGGCGCGGGAGAGCACAACACGCCGTCCCGGTTTGAAATGAACGGCCGGCAGATCGAAGGTCGAATTGAGCTCATTCACAGTCTGGCCGGCGAACTGGAAGGCACGCTGGCCGTTCTGGACGATATTACCGAGGCCTATCAATTGGAGCGAACCCGCCGGGCGATGCTGACCGCTGTCTCCCACGAACTGCGCTCCCCGCTGACGGCCATCAAAGGGTACGTCGACCTGCTGGCGAGCAACCTGTCCGGCGATCTCAACCACACCCAGCGCTCCCATCTGGGTACGATTGAGCGGAATGTCTCCCGCATGGTCCACCTGATCAACCGGCTGATCTTCATGGCGGCCGGCCAGGAAGACCATCCGGAAGAAAATAAAATCATTACCGACCTCGAGCAGGTCATCCCCCAGACGCTCCAGGAGCTGGTCCCGGTGGCGGAGCGGCAGGGGATTCAGATCACCACGCGGCTGGCGGACAATCTGCGGCCGATCCAGGTGGTCCCGCGCCATTTCGGCACCATCCTCCGGGAGCTGGTCGCCAACGGCATCAAGTTCAGCGAAGCCGGCGGCTCGATTCAGATCACGGCCGAGCTCCAGGAGGGGCAGGCCCCGGAAGACGCCTTTGTCGTCGTCCAGGTGCAGGATACCGGCATCGGCATCGAGCCGGAAGACCAGCGGCACATTTTCGACGAATTTGTTCAAATCGACGCGTCGACAGACGCGGTGAAAAAACGCGCCGGCATGGGGGTTGGGCTGGCGATCGTGCGCGCGCTCATTGAAGCTTACAGCGGCCGTATCTGGCTGGAAAGCGAGAGCGGCCAGGGCAGTCAATTTACATTCATACTGCCTGTGGTCCAGCAAAAGGAAATGGTTGTGGCCCTGCCCGCCATCGGTTAATCCGGGAGAGCAGCTGTCGTAAATGCAACAGTCAATAGGACCAAAGCCTTATTTGCCGCACAACTTTGCGTATGTTAATATGTGCTCTGGCAAGTTGACATATTGTTTCGGTGCCTCCACTCATTGCACCCGGTTGGTCGGCATGCTCTTCTCTCATTAACCGCCTGATTACACCTGAAAAGGAAAAGCATATGGATCGGCGTCGTATCTTGATCATTTTATTATTGGTGCTGGGTTTTATACTCATCATCGGCGTCGTTGCCTTCCTCGTGTTCGGCAACGGAGCCGCTCTGCTGGGGCTGGGACCTGAACCGACGGCCACCGCGCCGCCGCCGACGATCGCCGTCGTCGAAGGGCAGCCGTCGCCCGTCGCGACTGTCGCCCCGGAGCAGGAATTCGTCGAAGTCGTCGTTTCCCTGCAGACCGTCCCCCGCGGATTCCAGCTGACCGAAGCGGAGCTGACCACTGAAAAGCGGCTGGCCACCCAGGTCCTGCCCAACGTGATGGTTCGCCTGGAGGACGTCGTCGGCAAGTTTGCCCGCCGGGATATTTTCCAGGGAGAAACGATCACCCTGGATGCCATTGTCGGAGATGTGCGGACGACCGGCCGTGAGGATTTCGGCCCGGCCTCGCTCATTCCACCGGGCTATGTCGCCATCGCCGTCCCCCTCGACACCAAGTCGAGCGTCGGCTATTCCCTCGAACCGGGAGATTTTGTCGACATCATGGTCAGCTTCCTGCTCAAGCCGGTCGACGAGCAGTTCCAGACGCTCCTGCCCAACAACGCCACCTTCTATTTAAACCAGACGCTGGAAACCATCGATCCGGAAGGGGTGACGAGCAGCACAAACCTGCGGGTTCCCTATACCCTCAACCCCCAGGGGCGTTTTGAAGAGCTGCCCAACGGGGACCTGGCCAACGTCAGCCCCTCGGAGGCTTTCCCGCGCGGGGCCCACGTTGCCTTCATTATTCAAAACGCCAAGGTGATCGAGGTGGGCAACTTCGTGCCGCCGCAGCCGCCGCTGCTGCCGACCCCCACGCCGGATCCGGATGTGGATCCCGCGGCCGAGGCACCCGCCGAGGAGCAGGCGCAGGACACGGCGGTCACCGGTGTGCTTGACCAAATCGATCAGCTGACGCAGCCGCCTTACAACGGAGTCATCGTCCTGGCCCTGCCGCCGCAGCAGATCCTGATTCTCAAATACGCCATCGAGTCGCAGGCCTCGATCGACTACGCCCTGCGGGCCCACGGCGATGGCGAGCTTTACGCGGTTGATAATGTCGACCTGAACTACCTGATTGAACGATTCAATGTTGAAATTCCACCCGATTTCACCTATATCGTGGAAACCGAAACGAGCTATTTCCAGGGCTTCCAGGATAACACCGAGGTGAACCAGCCGGGCACCGGATCCGAAGACGCGGCCGTGGGGTCCAGCGAAGAAGGCGGTGGATCGACCAGTGAAGGGGGGCAATAAGATGCGCAGTAACCAGAACAATCGCTTATTCGCCGGCTCTTCCCGCCGCCTGATGAAAAACCTGGCCGGGATCCTGGCGCTGGCCCTGATCGCCCTGACCGGATTCACGGCGGTCTCGGCCCAGGGCAAAAATCCGGCGGCCGCCGCCGGAAAACCGGGGCAGTTCGACGTGCAGCAAACTGGAGGCGAAGGGCAGGAACTCCCCGGCGGGGAAGACGAAACCACGCCGCTCGGCGAACCCGCTCCCGTCGGCCTGAACGACGTGGTGGTGGCCCGCACCGATATTCCCATCGGCACCCGGCTGACCGCCGATCTGCTGGCCACCGAGCTGCGGCCGACCGACAATATCGCCCTGCGGGCCGGGGTGGCCGTCTCCGCGATCGACGACATCGTCGGCCAGATCGTGAAAACTGATATCGCCGAGGGCCAGGAAATCCTGGTCCCGATGATCGCCCTGAGCCCGACCGACCTGGTCGCCATCGGCTCCGACCTGGCCCTGCATATGTCGAACGGCCGGGTCACGATCGCCCTGCCGGTCAACCAGTTTTCCGGCATCGCTTACGCCATGCGGCCGGGCGATTTTGTCGACGTCCTGATGACTTTCAATCTCGTCGAACTCGATCTCGAATTCCAGACCCCGCTGCCCAACATCACGCAGCTGGTGGAGCCGTCGGCCCTTGAAGAAGGGATGCCCTTCCTGCTGCCGGCCGTTTCCCAGGGGCGGCTGGAATTCATCGAAGAAATCGGCCAGGTCGCCGAAATCACCCCCGGCCAGATCGTGCCCGAGGATGCGGCCTCCGCCGAAGAGACGATTGTGCGGCAGAAACCGCGGCGGGTGACCCAGCTCACGGTCCAGCAGGCCGAAGTGCTCTGGGTCGGCAACTGGCGCCATCCCGGCAGCCCGGACTGGCAGGGCCCGAACAACTTCGGGCTGGCCGAATTTACCCCGGATACGCCGCTGACGCCGGAAGAGCAGACCCGCTACGCCCAGGAGTTCGGCATCGTCGCCGACAATGTCGGCAATCTGAGCAGCCTGGCCCGCGGCCGGACGACCTTTATCGCTCCGGAATTTGTCCTGGTCAGCCTCCCGCTCCAGGATGCCCTCATCCTCAAGTGGGCCTTTGAAGAGCCCGGCATCAAGATCGACCTGGCGCTGCGGGCGCAGGGAGATAATGCCCTCTACGTCACGACCAGTGTCAGCCTGCCGCAGCTGGTCGACCAGGCCGGCCTGTCGATTCCGGAGCCGAGCCAGTTCGGTCTCGAGCCCTATGTCAAGAACCTGATCCAGTACCGGCTGTTGAAATTCCCGTTCAATGACCTGATCGAGATCGGCACGGTGACGCCCGGACCTTAACGACCTCCGGTCGACCGGTTGAATCGCAGATTCAGTCTCCTTCCGGGATCCCGGAAGGAGACTTTTTTTATTCCCATCTATCGAGACCGCAATCATCCCGGAACGGAAGCCGGGGACGGCCGGTGTCAGGCCGTCGATCGGGGGAGTCGTTCCGCTTCGTGTGCCGGCTCAGGCCGGAGACAAAAAGAGGGGTGCGATCGATCGC
>JBFFZG010000218.1:0-8386 GCA_041568735.1 Promineifilaceae bacterium (SeqCode) | reverse complement strand
GTGATGCCGGGTTCAAAGTCGGCGCCCGCCGGCTCGATATTCGCGATTTTAATGCCCTGCCCGACATGGAAGCCTGTGCGGCGCTGACCCGCTGCTGTGGGTCGACCCGCTGGGTGCAGGCGATGCTGGCCCGGCGGCCGTTTGACTCGTTTGCCGACCTCTTCGCGGCCGCGGACCGGATCTGGTGGTCGCTGGAATCTGAAGACTGGCTGGAAGCCTTCAGCCATCATCCGGAGCTGGGGGATGTCAGTAGCCTTCGCCGCCGGTTCGCTCCGAGTTTCGACGAGTTGTCGGCCGCCCCTCCGGCCGGAGGCCAGGCGCCGGAGCATCAGCTGCTGGGTTTGCTGCGAGGGAGCGCGGCCTATGAAAAGCGGTTTGGCTTTCGCTTCATTATCGACCACTCTGATAAAAAGGTTAAAAAAGCGGCAGACCTCCTGGCCATTCTTCAGAAACGGCTGCGCAATGATGTCGATCTCGAGATCAGGCAGGCGGCTGAGCAGCAGCGCCGGATCACTTCGCAGAGGCTGACCAAGTGGCTGACCAGCTGACCAAAATTTTTTCGGCTCGATAACCTATAGCGGGTGGTGGTTCGAGGTCGCCATCACCCGCTATCTTCTTGCCCGGCGGCTGTAATCGGCCGCCGGGCAATAAAAAAAAAGTGGGTCCGGCTCCGGCCGGCCCACTTTTCATTTTACCTTCGGATCTTGAATTTAAAGCTGGACCTTCCGCAGGCGGAGCGAATTGGTCACGACGCTGATACTGGAGAAAGCCATGGCCCCCGCGGCCAGGATAGGATGCAGCTGTCGCAGGAACTGCGGCGCGAACGTAAAGGGGGCCAGCACGCCGGCCGCAATGGGGAGCAGGGCCACGTTGTAGCCAAACGCCCAGGCCAGGTTTTGCTTGATATTGCGCATGGTCGCCCGGGACAGCCGGATCGCCTGCGGAACGCTCCGGAGATCGCCCCGCATCAGGGTGACATCCGCCGTTTCCATGGCCACGTCAGTCCCGGTGCCGATGGCGATGCCGACGTCCGCCTGGGCCAGCGCCGGGGCGTCATTGATGCCGTCACCGACCATGGCGACCCGATACCCTTCCTTCTGCAGAGATTCGACGAAGCCGGCTTTGTCGGCCGGCAGCACCTCGGAAAAGACGCGGTCGATGCCCACTTCACGGGCGATCGCCCGGGCCGTCGCCTCGTTGTCCCCGGTCATCATGACGACGGTCAGCCCCAGCTGGTTCAGCGCGGCCACCGCCTCGGCTGAGCCATCTTTGATGGTATCGGCGACGGCAATGAGGCCGTTGGCCTCCCCGTCGACGGCCAGCCACATGGCGGTCTTGGCTTCTTTCTGCAGGGCTTCGGCTTTCTGCTCCAGGCCATTCAGGTGGACGTTCTCGGCCTGCATCAGCCGCAGATTGCCGAGGAGGACCCGGTGGCCCGCCACGTCGGCGGAAATGCCATGGCCGGCAACGGCCGCGAAGGCCTGGGGCGTCTCCAGGGCGAGCCCCTTCTTCTGAGCCGAGCGAACGATGGCCTCGCCCAGCGGGTGCTCGGAGCCCCGCTCGGCCGACGCCGCCAGGCGGAGGAGATCATCGGGGCCAAACCGGGATTCATGGCTCAATACCAGGTCGGTGACCTCCGGTTCACCCCGGGTGATGGTGCCGGTTTTATCGAGAACGATGGCGGTCAGTTTTTCGGCCTGCTCAAGGGCGGCGCTGTTTTTAAAGAGGATTCCCTGTTCCGCCCCTTTTCCGACGCCGACCATGATCGAAGTCGGGGTGGCCAGCCCCATCGCGCACGGGCAGGCGATGACGAGAACGGCCGTCAGCCGAATGAGGGCCGGAACGAAGCCGGCCCCGCTCAGCTGCCAGATGGCAAAAGTGACCAGGGCAAAAACGATGACGGCCGGGACGAAATAAGCCGAAACCTGGTCGACTATGCGCTGGATCGGCGCCTTGCTCCCCTGCGCCTGCTCGACCAGCCGGATGATCTGGGCCAGGGCGGTTTCCCGGCCGACGCGCGTGGCTTCGAATTTGAGGAAGCCCTGCTTGTTCATCGTCGCCCCGATGACCGGATCGCCCACTCTTTTCGCGACTGGAAGGCTTTCGCCGGTGATCATGCTCTCATCGACGGCCGAGCGCCCGTCAACGACCACTCCGTCAACCGGGATCTTCTCTCCCGGCCGCACCAGGACCAGGTCGCCAACAGTCACCTGACTGATCGGCAGATCGATTTCAACCCCATCCCGATCGATGCGGGCGGTTTTGGGCTGTAAACCGATGAGTTTCTTGATCGCTTCGCTGGTGTGCCCTTTGGCCCGAGCCTCGAGGAGCTTGCCCAGGACAATCAGCGTGATGATGACGGCCGAGGTTTCAAAATAGACATGTTCGCCAAGGGCGCTGCTGTTCCAAAACGTATCGGCCAGCAGAACCGCCAGGCTGTAAACATAGGCCACCGTCGAACCCATGGCGACGAGGACATCCATGTTGGCGCTCCCGTTCCGCAGGCTCTTGGCGGCGCCGTCGTAATAGTCCCAGCCGACGTAGAACTGGACGGGTGTTGCCAGGGCGAGAAGCACCCAGTTTGTCCAGGTGGCGTGGGCCCAGTGGCCGACCAGGTTGAAGTCCCGAGCCATGCTGAACAGGAAGAGCGGCAGGGAAAAGATCACGCCGACGATGAACCGGGTCCATTGGTGGCGAATTTCCCGGGCCCGGGCCTCGGCTTCCGCGTCGGCGGCGGTTCCATCCGCCCCTTCGCCCAGAGGATCGACCACATCGTAGCCGGCCTGCTGCACCGCCGCGACCAGGTCGGCCCGGGTCAGGACGCCGATGGCGTAGCGGACGGTCGCTTTTTCACTGGCGTAGTTGACGGCGGCCTCGAGGACGCCCTCCACCTTGTTCAGTTTGCGTTCGATGGTGCTGGCACAGTTGGCGCAGGTCATGCCGAGGAGCGGCAGTTCGAGCTCGGCGGTGGGGATTTCATAACCGGCTTTCTTCACCCGTTCGATGACCTGCTGGGTTAAGGCGCGGCTATCCACCGCGGCGGGATCATACGTCACGGTAACTTTTTCGCTGGCGAAATTGACCACGGCGTCGGACACCCCGTCGACTTTTTTGGCATTGCGCTCGACCGATTTCACGCAGTTGGCGCAGGTCATGCCGAGCACGGGCAGAGTCAGGTGATTTTCAGACATATTTCTGAGGTTTGGGGATTGATTAAGGAGGCCGGAGCCGATGAAAGCCGGCGTCCGCCCTGGTTCGAGCGGACCGCCGGTTCCTTTTATTGGCCCAACCGATCAATATATTAAAATTGAATCGGCTTGAACGATTGTTCAGTTCTGTGCAGGGTAGCCGATTTCGGCCAGGAGTTCGCTGATTTTGTCCCAGGAAGCCGGTGCTTCCCAGGTGACGATCACCTGTTTGGTGGCCTGATCGGCTTTGGCGCTGGTGACTCCTTTGAGATCCAGCAGTTCGCTTTCAACCGTGTGGGTGCAGTGTCCGCAGCTGATGTTCGGGGAAATAAATGTCTTGCTTTCCATAAGCGTGAATTCCTCTATGAGTGGTTTAATGGTTTGGGCCGCCCCTGCCAGCCTGTTTATGATTGGCGGTGGGGGGTAATTTCAAAAACGCTGGTGATTTCCTTGAGCACCGCCTCGCGCTGGGCCGGGTCTTCGCCGCGAATGGCCTCCGAGACGCAGGTTCGCAGGTGATTGTCCAAAATCAGCGTGCCGACCTTGCTGAGGGCTGCCTGGACGGCCTGGATCTGCTGGATGACATCGATGCAATAGGCATCATCATCCACCATCTTTTGAATACCTTTCAGGTGGCCTGTTGCGCTGGCCAGCCGGCGTTTGATCTGGGATTTCGTTTCGTCGTTCATTGCTTTTCCCTACCCCCCCGGGGGGGGTATCTTTGCCCATCATATCGCATTTTTAGGCGGCCGGTCAAGGATTTTTACACCGAATTTATACCGGCCGGAATGAGAACGCCGTGAAATCCCCGAAATGTGAAACGAAATGGCCTGTAGAAGTGTTGTATGATAGAAGGTGACCCTGCCACATTCCGCTTCCCTTCCAGGAGGAGGCGCTTGGGATCAGGTAAGATCTCCGCGGGGGATTCGTCTGAGTAAATGAAAGCCGGCTGCCGCCTCAAAAGGGCCTGCCGGCACCTTTTCCGGGAAGCCACACGGGGACCGGACGGAAAGGGAGAACTTAATGGGCAGCGGATAAAATATTAGAAGTAGAAAAGTACCATTCTTCTCCATACCAACTGTTGGTATGATCATGTGCAGTGTCCTGGCTGATACAAATCAGCCGAGTGTAACCCCACACTTTCATAGTTTTAGACCGCCGCGCGATCGGGCCCTCATTGATGCACAGACTGCAGGATTGTGTCGGCCCCCGGCGGGAGCAGTGTAAAACCATGTTGCGGCGTGAAAATGTCCTGATCACCGGATATCAAAACCTGTTTCACGACCGGGGAGCTGCCGGTCAGGCCCTGGTCGGCCCGGTTAAAAATTTCCTCATGGAGCGCAGCTGGCTCGATGAGGATGTTGTCGTTCTGGGGTTGCCACGCGGTGGCGTCCTCGTGGCCGCGCCCCTGGCCGAAAGGCTGGGGAGGCCGTTCGACTTTGTGGTGACCCGCAAACTGCGCTCACCCCGCCAGCAGGATCTCGTCATCGGCGCAGTTACCGAGCGCGGGCGGGTGTTCCTCAATCGACCGGTCATTGACGCGCTCGGCATCTCGGAAGAATTGATTCAGACTGAAATTGAGAAAGAGCAGCTCGAAATCAAGTCGTCGGTTGCTTCCTATCGCTCTGTCCTGGCGGCCACGGATCTGGCCGGCAAAACGGTCATCGTCGCCGACGATAATGTGATTACCGGCTCGACCATGTTCGCCACCCTGAGAGGGCTCTGGGCGGAAAGGCCGCGGAACATCGTTCTGGCCGTTCCGGTCGCCCCTCGGGACACGATCATGGCGCTCAGTGAGTTTGCCGATTACGTCATCGCCTTGAAAGCCCCGGCCAACGGCTTCACCTGTATGAAGGATTACTACGAAATTTACAGCGAAGTCACAGAGGTTGATGTCCTGAGGACACTGAAAGAATCGGTTCGACAGCCGGTTGACCCGATCTAGCCCCGGCCGCCGGCACCAGTCCTCCGTTAAACCGGGCTGCCTCCTCAGGGGGAGATGGCCGGTTTGGCGACAATTTCCCCCTCGCGTTTCCAGCCTCCTCATTCACCAATCAGCCGTCTACCTGAAATCCCCGGCGATCAGACCGATTTGAGCCGGCGCCTTTCTGGTACTTCAGTCATGATCGGGCCTTAAAAATAGCCCCGGCGCTGCCCGGTAATGGCTTCCCAATTTTATCGCTTCTTGGTATTCTATATGACATAATCTTTTTCTTTCCGTCCTGGATTCAGCGATTAATCCGTTTCAACTACCGCGATGTTGATTGAACAGGCCATCCGTCTCATCAGCCAGCCGCCCGAAAGCCTGGCCTATCATCTGATCGTCCTGCTCGCCCTACAGGTCACATTTTCGATCGCGCTCTGGCAGCGACGACACCAAATCGACCCGACAGCGGCGGGGCGCCTGGCTCTGGCGGCCGGTGGTATATTTCTCCTGCGCCTGGCCCTGGCCCTGATTCAGTTTGGAACGGCGGCCGAAAGTGCGGCGGCGTCTCTGCCGCCGGTGGAGCGCGCGATCGACCTCGGCACCACGGTGCTCTTGGTCTGGGGCATCCTGCCCCAGCCCCAACGAGCCCCCCGTCTCTGGGATTCGTTCCTCCTCCTGGCCCTGCTCTCGATTGGCCTGGGCTATTTTTTTGCCGTGCCGGATTGGGCGGTAAAGATGGAGCGAAATATTCCCTATGGGGGGACGAACCAGGCGATGTTGTGGGCGCTGGTCCAGGTCATCTTTCTGGCAGCGGCCGCCGCCTGGCTGCTCTTGCGCCGGCCGTTTGACTGGGGACTTCGCCTGCTGCTCCTGGTGCCTCTGCTGGCCGGCCAGGTGCTGCATCTCGTCAACTACCAGCCGGCCCCCTTTTTCACGGCCGAAATTCCCGCAGAAATTGGCGATGGCCTGGTGCCAGTCTGGGCTCGCCTGGCATACATCCTGGCCTTCCCGCTCCTGGCAGCCGTAGCTTACCGGCAAAATCTCGATGGTTTGCTGGCCCGCATGCGGCTCAGCGCCGAAAGCGCGACCCTGATCGAAGGGGTCCTGGGTCGGGCGGTCGCCGTCCTCGACGGGGCGGCCGCCGATGATCGCGCCCGGCGTGGGGCGGCGATGGCCGGCCGCTTAACGGGTGCCCATTTTGCGGCTGCCGCCCGCCTGCTCGACGATGCCAGCGCCGAGGCCGGCACGCTGCGGCTGCTATCGGCGCCGGCCGGCGATAACCGGACGGAAGCTCCTCCCTGGGAGCTCCGCCTCAGCGCCTGGCCGGCCATGCAGATGGCCCTGCGTCAAAAAGAAGTGGTGGAGCTGCTCCCACAGGGGATCGGCGCCCGTCAGCTGGCCGATTTCCAGCGGGAGTTGAATCTGCCCTCCCTCGGACCCCTGCTGCTTGTCCCCATGTTTGCCGGCAGCCGCCCGATCGGCCTGCTGCTGCTGGGTGAAGATCCCGCGACAGAGCAGTGGGCCGGCGAGATACGATCCGTTGTCCCCCCCATGGCTGCCTACCTGGCCGCTGTCCTGGCCGACCTGGATCGGCAGGCCACGAGCGAACCTGTAGCGCGACCGGCGCCAGCAGCCCAGCCGCTGCCACGTGAAGAAATCCAAACGCTGCGCGAGTCGCTGCGGGCAGCCGAAGAAGCCATGGCGCTGGCCTCGGCCGGCGAGGGCGGATTGAGCACCGAGTGGGTGACGCGCGCCCTGACCCACTATTCCGGTGAACTGGAAGAAGCTCAGCGACGCATCGCCTCTCTGGAAGCCCATCTGGCCGAAGTACTCTACGGCCCGCTGCGCGATTCCGTCGTCCTGCTGAGCGAAGAAATGCGGACGCCTGTCACGGCGATAGAAGCCTATGTGGGGGTGATGCTGGCCGAGAGCAACGGCAGCCTCCCCTTCGAGCACCGCCATCTGCTTGAGCGGATCAAAAACAGCACCCGGCGCATCGACGATTTAATCGGCCGGCTCGATTCTCGCCTCAGCCAGTTTAACCAGATTGTGGAAAATTCCCCGCAGGCGGATCTGCTCCAATCGACCGAAATGGTGGTCGACACCTTTAAAAATCAGCTGCGCGAGCGGCGCCTTACCCTCGACCTGGCGCTGGCCGAAGGGCTGCCACCTTTGGCCATCGATCCCCCGGATCTGTTCCAAATCCTGACCTTTTTGATCCAGATTCTGGTGGAGGAAGTGGGGGAGCACGGCCGTGTGTCGATAGGCGGATCGCTCATGGATGACTACGAGGCCCAGCGCTTTATCATCATCGAAGTTCTGGGCTCGGATGTCCACCTCGAATCCCGCTTGCAGATTACCGCGGCGGCGGCTGAACCACCCGGGCCCCCGGCACCGGAGCGCCCAGATCGGGATGTCGCCGCCTGGTATCAGCTGATCAAACGAAATAACGGGCGGGTCTGGGTGGAAAAACAGGGGCAGGACAGCCGCCTGGTGATTCTTCTGCCCGCCCTGAAGTCCGTGGCCAGGCAGTCGCACCCCTCATGACCTCCAACCGGGAAGCCGGCACCCATTCCTTACTGGGTGGGCTGCTAATTTTCGCGAGTTTGCTCGCCGTATTTTTTCTGGCCGTCTGGTTTGTGCAGGTCGAACGCTGGCCGGATGTCACGTCTGGAACCAGGACGCCTGCGGCCGCTGCTCCCGGGACGCCCCGTGAAATCGGCGCCGCCACGCTCGACAGCAATTTTGTCGGCAGTTCATCGCTGATCGTCTTCACGCCGACGCCGGAGCCGACGGAACCGACCCCAACCGTCGTGGTGGGGGCCACTGTTTCCGTGGCCGAGATGCTGGAAAATCGGGTGCAGCAAGAAGTCTGCACCCCGGCACTTCCCGCTGGCTGGATGGGGTATATCGTGCGCGTGGGGGATACGGTCTCCCGGCTCGCCATACAGACCGGCGCCACCATTGCCGAAATCACGCGAGTCAACTGCCTGCAGAATAACCTGATTTTTTACGGGACCCAGATCTTCCTCCCGGCAGCGCCGATTGTGCGCCAGCCGGTCACCGAATGTGGGCCACCCATTGATTGGGTTCGCTACACCGTGCAGCCAGGAGACACGCTCTATTCACTGGCGCGATCCCGGGGAACGACGATTCTGGCTGTGCAGCAGGCCAACTGTCTGATTTCGACCTACCTTTTTTACGGGCGCAATCTCTATCTGCCGGCCGCGTTGGAAACCACGCCGACCTCACCGCCGCCCCCACCGCCGCC
>JBFFZG010000217.1:0-8423 GCA_041568735.1 Promineifilaceae bacterium (SeqCode) | reverse complement strand
TAGGCGATGCCGAGGACGACCACCCCGCGATCCCGGTAAGCCTGCCAGATGCCCTCGAGGTCGTCCGTTTCGTAGATGCAGGTCACGCACCAGGAGGCCCAGAAATTAATGACGACAACCCGACCGCGCAGGTCGGCCAGGGCGATCTGATCTCGCCCTTCGAGCTGGTAGTCAGCAAAAAGCGGCATTTCAAAATCTGGCGCGGGGCTCCCCACCTGGGGTTTGATCTCGGTGTTGTTGACAAGACCCCAGGCGATCAGGCCGATCATAAGCCCGACCGCCAGCCAGATCAACCAGAACCAGCGCAGGCCGCCCCGGGATTTTTCGACAATTGGCGAAACAGTTTCTTCAACATTCATATGGTTGCTTGCCATGACAGGAACAGTCAATCAGTCAGAGACCCCTCCATTATACCTGAACCAGGGTCGGGTGAAGGTAAATTTAACGATTTGAGCCGGCCGCCGGGCCGCCGCGGCTGATCCAGGGAATCGCCACCCCCTGCATATCGGCCGGCACCGGTACCTCCATCAGGGTCAGTACGGTCGGCGCGAAATCCAGGATGCCGGCCCGCGCCTGCCGGCCGAGTCCCCAAGCCGCTTCCTGCGGCGGCGGGGCGTAGATCAACACCCCATTTTCCGCGTGATTGGCGTCATCCGGCCCGGTATCGTTCTCGAAAGTATAGATATCGGCGTGGCCCAGGGTCCCCACGGAGCGCCAGGCCAGATCGTCAAAATAAACCAGCAGATCGGGCGGGACATTCCGCACGGTGTGGTAGATCTCCTCCGGCTTGAAGCAGCGGGTGCAGAGCGGGGCGCCGTCCGGTCCGGGAATCGCCTGCAGGCGGGCCGCCAGTTCGTCGCGCACCTGCTCGAACGCTTCCGGCGCCACCACGCCCTGGGGCTCCCGGTCGCGCACATTGAGGGAAATGCGGGCGTAATAACCCCCATCTCCCCAGGCGGTCGTTTTAGCCCAGTCGACCTTCAGGTTTTCCAGCGTGGTCAGTGCCCCGGCCGGGGGCTCTTCCTGCAAAACCAGGTACCCCTCGCGGCGGAGCCATTCGTTGACGCAGATGCCCCCTTCCATTTTCTTGGCGCCGTGGTCGGAAACGACGAGGACGTGAGCTTCGGCCGGGAGCCGCTCGAGCAGGCTGCCGATCTCCCCATCGAGGTAGCGGTAGTAATCTCGAATGGCGTGAACAAAGGGGCCGTCCGGATCAAAATTGCGGTGAGTCGGGTCGTGGCTGGCCCAGAGGGCGTGGTGCAGGCGGTCGGTTCCCATTTCCACGAACATGAAGAAATCCCACGCCTTCTTTTCCAGGAGGTAGCGGAGCACGATGAATCGCTTGCGGGTCATATCGTAGAGCTGCCGCAGCAGAAAGGCCTTGTCGTCGGTGCGGAACTGGGAAATATCGACGTCGTAGATTTCCGGGGCGAGCAGCTGCTCGATCTCCAGGCGCAGTTCGGCCGGATGGGTCCACTGGATGCGAGGGTTGGTCGTGCTCGGCGTCAGAAAGCTGGAGACGACCAGCCCGTTTTTCAGCGGCTGGATGGGGTAGGTTTGCGGCACCCCGAGGACAATCGATTTTTTCCCGGCCGCATCCAGAATCTGCCAGAGGCGAGGTTCCTTGACGGCCGCGCCCGTGGCGATATACCGGTTGTCATAGCTGCGGTCCCGCCGGTTGCGAAAGCCGTAAAAACCGAGCGTGCCCGGGTCTTTGCTGGTCGCCATGACACTCCAGGCCGGCACGGTGATGGCCGGCGTGCAGCTCATCAGTTCGGCGTATCCCCCATGATCCATCAGCCGCCCGAGGTAGGGCAGCTCCTGCCGCCACTGGTCAAACAGCAGCTCCGGCGGCGCGCAGTCGAGGCCGATCACGAAGACTTTAGGTGTTTTGCGGCGTGAAAAGAGGTTTTTGAACATAAAAATCAGCCCGGGCAAAGTAAGCGCGGCCGGCCAATCCAGCGGGCCGGCGCCAGCCTGCCGCAAGATTATCTCCCGCCTTCCGGCCGTGCAAACCCCTCTAATGGCCCGCTGCCGCACCCCCCATAGGTCCTGGTCCCTTCATTGCCCACCCCCTGCGCTCATGCTATCATTGGCAGGTTCTTATGTCTATCTAGGACGGCTGGGCGGAAGCAGCATCAGGCGCGCAGCATGGCAGCAACCCTGGAAAACCAGTATGACTGTTGAGCTCTGGGGAGCGCAAAGCGAACCGATGATTGGCCTGCCCACCCGGCCTGGGGGCTGGCTCCTGCTGCTGGTATTCCTGCTGATTGGCCTCGGCCTGGCCGCCTTCCACGGCCGGCGCTGGTTGACCTACACCGGCCGCCGCTGGGCCACCACCTTCGGCCTGATCCTGGCCGCCCTCCTCGCCAACCAGCTCGTCATCGTCTCGATGGCGCCCGGCAGCGCCCTGCCGCCGATCGGCGCCGTCGCCACCCCGCAGCGCCTCCTCTACCTGGTCGGGGGGATCCCCCTGATGATCGCCGCCATCTCCCTGCTCCCGGCCCAGGCTGCCCTGGTCGGCCTTTCTGCCGGTCTGAGCCGGGCCCTCTGGCAGTCGGGATCGGCTTTCGATCCCCTGATTCTGGCGGCCGTGGCCGCCATTGCGTCCGCCCTGATCAATCAAAAATACCGCAGCTGGGGCTACCGGGTCCTGCGCCTGCCCGTCGTGGCCGCGGTCCTGGCCTACCTCCTGATGGCACCGCTCGGGAGCGGCCTGTCGGCCATCTTCTACGCTCCAGCCTCGGCCAGCCTCCTGGCGGCCTTCGATCTCGGCCGGTCAACCATGACCTCCCAGTTCCTCCCGGTCCTGCTCGAAGCCCTCCTGGCCGGAATCGTCGCCAGCGTGCTGCTCTGGGGTTTGCCCCAGATGGCGCCCCCCCTGCCGGCGGCGGCCGAGGCGCCTGCCTTCAGCCGGACGGTCAGCGGCCGGCTCCTCTCCAGCTTCAGCCTCTTTTCCCTGGCCCTGACGATCATCCTGGGCGGCCTCGTCTTCACCATTTCGCGCGGCGTCGCCCGCGACCTCATCCTCCGGCAGATGACCCAGGACGCCAATGGGGTTTCGAATCAGATCACCGATTTCCGCCGGCTCAGGCAGAATCTTCTGCTGCAGTTCGGGGAGGATCCAAGGCTCCAGGCCGGGGCCAGCGTGACCGACGCCCGGGAAAGCCTGCAGCAGCTCTACCGGACCGGGACCTTTTTCCGCCGCGTCATGCTGATCGACACAGCCGGCACCCCGCTCAGCGAACTCTCCAACGATAATATCGTCGCCTTTTATCCCGACGACACCCCTCGCCTGCAGCTGGCCAACCCGGAAAAGGCCGCTCTGGCCGAGGCCCTGCGGGGAGAGAAACCGACCATCAGCCAGGCCGAGGCGATCGACGGCGGCCAGAGTACGATCGCCTTTGTTCTGCCGCTGCCGGCCGGGGATGACGGCGAGGTCACCCGGGCCCTGGTTGGCCGGGTCAATGAGCTTTCCTTCCAGAAAGAGCTGATCGACAACCTCTCAGGCACGGCCGACGACGGCTACGGCTTCATCGTCGACGAAGTCGATCGCATCATCGGCCATCCCGATCCGGCGGTACTGCTGACTACCTGGCAGCCGCGCGCAGACGAGCGCCGGGTAATCCGCTCCTACGGTGACACTTCGGTCGCGCCTGGCTTCACCGGCCAGGCGATCGAAGGGGTCGACACGCGCGACAACACCCGCCAGCTGCTCTACTACGTGCGGCAGGCCGGCCATCCCTGGACGGTCGTCATCACCGTCCCGTACGAGGTCGTCCTGCAGGAAGCGGTCGTCATCGCCTGGCCCCTGGTCGTGGTCGCCCTTGCCGCTACCGTGGGTTTTTTCGTCATCCTGCTCTTTTTGAGCCGCAATATATCGCGGCCGCTGACCGACCTGCTGCGGGCGGCGCGCAGCATGACCGCCGGTGATTACACCCCGATCGAAGCGGAAGCGTTTGGCTTCGACGAGGTCGGGGAGCTGGGCACCGCCTTCGTGCAAATGCAGCGGACGCTGAGCAAGCGGCTTTCCGAGCTGTCGCTGCTGCTCGACGTCAGCCAGAGCGTTTCGGCCAGCCTGAACAACCTCAGTGAAGGGGTTCTTCCCCTGCTGCGGGGCGGGCTGCGCGGAACCGGAGCGGCCGGCGCCCGCGTCATCGTCGTCAACCCCAGCGGCCGCCTGCCGCTCACTTACGGCGAAGGGCCGGCCGCCGATCGCATGGGCGCCTACGATCGGTACATAATGCCCCTGCTGCAGCAGAACCGGGAGCTCATCCTGGCCAATCCGGCCGCCATCCGCCGGCAGCTGGAGATTCCGGCCGGGGATGAAATCCCCTTCCAGGCGGCCGTCGCCCTGGGACTGATCAACCAGAAGCGCCTGAGCGGCGTGCTCTGGCTGGCTTACCGGGACCCGCACGATTTCGAAGAAAGCGAACTGCGTCTCCTGCGCACCCTGGCCGGCCAGGCGACCGTCCTTCTGGAAAACGCCCGGCTCTACGCCAACGCGGAAGGCGGTCGCCGCCGCCTGCTGGCCGTGCTCGACAGCACCACCGACGCCGTGATCGTCACCGATCCGGTTAACCGGATCCTTCTGATCAACCCGGCCATGGAAGCCGCCTTTGGTCTGCGCGGCAGCCAGGTCCGCGGCCGGCGGGTGGCCGATGTCATCCAGCAGCCGGCCCTCGTTCGAGTGCTGACCGCCCGGCAGGGAAGCTCCCAGTCGGCCGAAATCCCGCTGCGCAACGGCAAAACCTATTCCGCGGCCGCCTCGACGATCGTCAACACCGACGGCCAGGTGCAGGGACGGGTGGCCGTCCTTCACGATATCACCTACATGAAAGAGCTGGACGAAATGAAATCGAATTTCGTCCAGATGGTCTCGCACGACCTGCGCAGCCCGCTGACCTACATGATCGGCTTCGCCAGCATGCTGCCGATGGCCGGCGAGCTCAACGAGAAGCAGATCGAATATGTCGAAGGGATTCAGAAAGGGATCGACCAGATGAATACCCTGGTCCGCAACCTGCTCGATCTCGGCCGCCTGGAAGCGGGTCTCGAATTGATGCGTGCCCCGGTCCTGCTGACCGAAGTCATGCAGAATGTCGTGGAAGACTATGAGCTGATGGCCAAGGAGCTCGGCGTCCAGCTGGTCATCGAAAAAGCCGGCAAAATCCCCTACCTGCATCTCGACGCTCCGCTGGTGCAGCAGGCGGTTGCTAACCTGGTAACCAACGCCATCAAATACGCTCCGAACAGCGGCCAGATCGCCCTGCGGGTGGCGATCGTCGACCAGGAGGTGGTCGTCAGCGTGGCCGATGGCGGCCCGGGCATCTCCAAAGACGATCAGAAGCACCTCTACGATAAATTCGTGCGGGGAATGCGGCGGGATCCGCACGTCAAGGGGTCCGGACTGGGGCTGTCGATCGTCAAACTGGTGGCCGAGCGGCACGGCGGCCGGGCCTGGTTCGCGAGTGAAGAAGGGCAGGGGAGCACCTTCTACATTTCCTTCCCGCTCGATCCGGTCAATCTGCTCATTTCTGAGTCTTAACCTGCATGGCCTTCCTGACCAACCTGCTGTTTACCCTGGCGATGGCCGGCAATTCTCTCATCGTTTTGCTGGGACTCTACGCTTACCTCTGGCGCAGCGAATTTTTACGCGGAGAGACCTCCGGCCCCTACTGGCTGCTGATCTTCTACGACGAGGCGGCCCCGCTTCTCTTCCGGGCCGGCGCCGCCGGTCTGGGACTGTTTTTCGTCCTGCGGCTCGTCGGCCGCTTTTTCAAGTTCAAACCCGGCACCGGTGGGCAGCGGCTGTCGGCCGGCCTGCAGCTGGCGGTTCTCCTGGGCGCCGTCTCGACGATCCCTGCCTGCGAGACCGAGTTCCGCACCCTGCAGACGCTCGATTTCAACGAGGAGCGATTCCACCTGGCCCAGCAAACCCACCCCAACGGCGTCTCTTATGCGGTCTTTCGCTGCGAGGACAGCGGCGGGTTCAACTGCCAGGCGGCCGGGGCAGAGCCCCCCTTCTCGGTTCTCTTTCCCCCGCTGCCGCCGACTCCGGAGCCGCTGCCGACCTTCGCCGTCGAGGTCGAGGGGGAAACGGTCTGGCTGGAACCTCGCTGGCCGACGCCCACGCCGCCGGCCGAGCTCCTGGTCCAGCCCCTGGAAGTCGACGGCCGCGAGGAAGCCCAGCTCGCCCTCAAAATCGGGGAGGCCTGGCTCGGTATCGAGATCACCGGGCCGACCCCAACCCCGGCTCCCTGACGCGCCCGGATCTGGTCATTCACCGGGCGAAGAAGTACAATGACCGCACCAACCCGACCGGGGGCAGATTTTGATCAAACTGGAATCGCTTCGTAAAAACTACGGTCTGATGCCGGTGCTGCGGGGGGTAGATCTGCACGTTGCCGAAGGGGAGTTCGTCGCCCTCGTCGGTCCCAACGGGGCCGGAAAAACCACGCTCCTGCGCATCGTGGCCACCCTGTTAAAACCATCCGGCGGCACGGCCGAGGTGGGGGGCTGGCCGCTGCCCCGCTACGCCGAGGAGGTGCGGCGCCACATCGGCCTGGTCTCCCACCAGCCCCTCGCCTACAACGACCTGTCGGCCGAGGATAACCTGGTCTTTTTCGCCCGCCTGTTCGGCCTCGACCGGCCGCAGGAGCGGGCCAACCAGGCGCTGCGCCTGGTTGGCCTCTACGGGCGGCGGCGAGACTACGTGCGCACCTTTTCGCGCGGCATGCTGCAGCGGCTGACCGTGGCCCGGATCACGCTGCACGACCCGGAGGTCCTGCTGCTCGACGAGCCCTACACCGGGCTTGACCAGAACGCCGTTGCCCTGCTCGACGACCTGCTGCGCGACCAGCACCGCCGCGGCCGAACCATTCTGATGATTACCCACGACCTCCTCCACGGCCGCAACCTGGCCGACCGCACCACCATCCTGCACCAGGGCCGCATTACCGACTCCATCCCCCGCCACACCCTCGACGAAGCCGGCTTCCTGCAGATCTACCGGGAGCGGATTGGGGGAGGGGGGAAGTAAAAAGTGGAAAGTGGAAAGTGGAAAGTAAAAAGTTGAAAGTGGAAAGTGGAAAGTGGAAAGTGGAATGTGGAATGGCGAGAGTTGGGAGCGGGGAAATTACCGGTCGGGATGCGGCCGCCGATTTTCAATTTTTTAAAGGGATAAACCTAAAACATTCCCCTTTTCACTTTAAACTTTCAACTTTCCACTCGGTACTCGGAACTCGGAACTCAGAACTCGGAACCTATTCTCATGCGTGAAACCTCATTCTGGCGCTCGGTCTGGGCGATTATCTGGAAGGATTGGCGGCTGGAGCGAAACACCGGCCAGACCATCAGCGTCATGACCTTCTTCTCCCTGGCGGCGATCGTGACCTTTAACCTGGCCCTGCAGGGCGACCTGGCAGCCGTGCGCAATGTGGCGGCCGGGCTGCTGTGGGTCACAGTCGTGCTGTCCGGCACACTGGGGCTCAACCGCTCTCTCGGGGCCGAACAGGAGAATCGGGCGTTTGACGCCATCCTGATGGCGCCGATTTCCCGGTCCGCCCTCTTCATCGGCAAAGTCATCAGCATCAGCGGCTTCGCCTTTGTTCTCGACCTGATCCTGCTGTTTATCTTTTTTATCTTCACCAACCGGCCGTTCTTACAGCTGCCGGTGATCGGGATCCTGTTTCTGGGGACGGTGGGCTACGTGGCGGCCGGGGTGCTGGTCACCTCGATGACCATCCAGACTCGCTCCCGCGATGTGCTCCTCCCCGTTCTGCTTCTCCCCCTCACCTTGCCGGCCGTCCTGGCAGCCGCCTCGGCCACGGCCGTCCTGATCACGTTTACCGATCCAACCTGGAACGACGTCGGATTTTCGATTTCCCTCGTGGTCCTCTACGATGTCCTGATGGTGCTGGCCGGCCTCCTCTCCTACCATTTCGTCGTCGAAGAATAGCCCCGCTCAACGGCCGCCGCTCAGGTCGGGCTCCAGACCCCCATCACCCCCTGCGCCAGCGGCAGCGGCGGCAGGCCGTTGGTCGGCACGACGACCACCATCTCGCTTCCACTGACCAGGGTCGGCATGACCAGGGCATCGCTCTGGGGAGACCAGAACTGGTGGCTCAAGGCGTACTGGTCGAAAAACGGCAGCAGATGGTTGGCAAAGAGGGAGGTCGGCTTCAGCGGAGTCACCAGCCGCCGCTCGCCCGTGGTCACGTCGATCAGCGACAGGTTGAGCCACAGCGTGAAGCTGATTTCATCCGGCAGCGGATAACCGCGCGCATACCCTTCGGGCACGATTTCCGACCGGCCGACCGGCCCGGCGTGAACGGCCGTCAGGCTGGCGATCCAGCGGCCGTTGGGCGACCAGAAAAAGGCCAGGACCGTCTCGTCGGTCAGGATCCGGACCCGGCCTGTTG
>JBFFZG010000216.1:0-8509 GCA_041568735.1 Promineifilaceae bacterium (SeqCode) | reverse complement strand
GGGATGGGAGTTAGGAGTTGGGGAACGGGCGGCGTCCGGTTCAAAATTCCCCTTCGTCGCCGAGGCGGAAGCGTTCGATCAGGAGGAAGCCGGCGGCGCAGACGAGCAGCAGCAGGGTGCTCATGGCCAGGGCCTGGCCGTAGTTGGCCGCCCCCGGCTGGCTGAAGAAACGGCCGATAGCCACCGGCATGGTCGGGTTGGCCGGCCGGGTGACGAAGATCGAGGCGCCGAACTCCCCCATGCTGATCGTGAAGGCGAAGACGGCGCCGACGAGCAGGGCCGGCCGCACCAGCGGCCAGATAATTTCCCGGCCGATCTGCCATGGGGAGGCTCCCAGGACCGCCCCGGCCTCCCGCAGCGAGGCGGGGATTCGCCGCAGGGCCGGCAGCACGGCGCGCAGAACGAACGGCAGGGCGACGAGCGTGTGGGCGATCGGCACCAGGATGAGGGAGGTGCGCAGATTGAACGGCGGCCGGTTGAGCGCCAGGATGAAGCCAAATCCAAGGGTGACGGCCGAGGTAGCCAGCGGCAGCATGAAGAGGGGGTCGAGCCAGCGGCCCCACCGCCCGCGGCCGGCGATGACCAGGGCGCTGATCCCACCGAGGAGGACGGCGGCGGCCGTGGTGGCCAGGGCGATCCCGGTCGAATTGGCCACGGCCGTAATCGGCGGGACGAAAAAGAGCGAGTCCCGATCATTCACGAACAGGCGCGCGTAGTAAAAAAGGGATAAGCCCGCCTCCGTCGTCAGGGAGCGGCCGATGAGGGCCAGGAGCGGGGCGCCGAGCAGCAGCAGCATCAGGCCGAGATTCCCGCCGACCAGCAGCCGCTGCCGCCAGGTGCGCACCGGCCGCTGCACAGCCCCGGCCGCCCGCAGCCGGCCGGCGCGGGCCAGGGTCGCCTGGCTGCCGGTATAGAACCAGATCAAAATGAATGTGATCAGGATCTGCAGCAGGGAAAGGGCGGCGGCCGCCGGCAGGTTGAAGAGGTTGACCGCCTGCCGGTAAATCTCCGTTTCGAGCGTCGAATAGCGCGGCCCGCCCAGGATCAGGATGACCCCAAAGCTGGTAAAAGTAAAGATAAAGACGAGGACGGCCGCGGCGCCGATCGCCGGCCGCAGGAGCGGCAGCGTCACCGACCAGAACACGCGGCGAGGGGAGGCGCCGAGCATGCGGGCGGCCTGCTCCAGGGTCGGGTTGAGATTCTGCCAGTAGCCGCTGATCAGGCGGAGGGAGACGCTGTAGTTGTAAAAGACGTGGGCCAGGAGAATGATCCAGATCGAAAACTGCAGGTTGACCGGGGGGCTTTCCAGATCGAAAAGGGCCATCAAACCTTCGTTGACGATCCCGCGCGGGCCGAGCAGGGCGGTGAAGGCGGCCGCGACGACGACGGTCGGCAGGACAAACGGCAGGGTGCTGATCGCCTTCAGCAGACTTTTACCCGGGAAAGTGTAGCGGGCAAAGACGTAGGCGCCGGGCAGGGCGAGCAGCAGGGTCAGACCGGTGGAAACGACGGCCTGCCAGGTCGTGAACCAGAGGGTGCGCCAGTAAAAAGGGCGGGACACCAGCTCGCCGATCCCTCCCCAGAATCCCCCGGCTTCGGCGGCAAAGCTCTGCCGCAGGATGGCCGCCAGTGGATAAAAATAAAAAACGGCAAAAAAGCCGATTGGCAGACCCAGAACCACCCACCACAGTCCCCGGCCGGCGCCAGTCACCTTTCCCATACCCCAACTCCTAACTCCCAACCCCTACTACCCCGGCACCCGCCAGTAAATCCCTTTCTCCCGCGCCATCAGCCCGTAGTCAACGAGATAGCGGCGCAGCATGGCGTAATCCGGGTAAATTTCGCCGAGAATGGCGCTGATCTCTTTTTCGGTGAAGGTCCGGTCCGGAGCGATCTGGTCGGCGACCCAGCGCAGGACGATTTCCAGTTTGTTTTCTTTCATCGGCAGATCGGTCAGCCGGCCGTCGCGCAGATAGCGCTGCACGATCACCTCCTCCTCGCCCTCCCCTTTTGGCGCCGGTGGGCGCACAGCCGGCCAGACGCGCCGGTTCAGCGCGTGCAGCGCGTCGACGTCGAACCAGTATCGCTCTTCGTTGCCCCCCACGAGGCCGCTTTCCTGCATCAGCGAGAGATGGTGGAGCAGATCCATTTCTTTCAGATCGAGCCGGCGGCTCAGCTCGGGTACGGTCAGCGGCCCTGGAATCAGCTGGCCGGCGATCGCCAGCCGGTCTTTCTGTCCCAGAGCCTTGAAAAATGTCAGAAGGCTGTCCTGAACCTCGTTTTCAGTCATCGTTTCTACCTCTTCTCGAACCGGAAATGGCGTCGCAATGGCGGTGGGGGCATGATCACGCCGGTGCCATTGCGACCGGTTGGTGCGGGCTTCATTTTACCATATCCAGGGGCGGTAAGACGGTGCTGAATAACGAAAAGGCCCCACCGGCGGGTGAGCCGGCGGGGCTTTCAATTCAGACCTCAGATCGAGCCGCCGATCGCTCAGGGAACCGGCGTGACCGTGATGTGGATCATCAGGCCGGGGGAGGCGGCCGCCGGGTGGGTGGCCATGGCGATCACGCCATGCTGAACCGGCCCGGTGTTCGGTCCGGGCTGGCGTGGGGCCTGGAAGGAGCCGAAGCCCGGCTCCTGGTCCTTTTCCGTGCCGGCGTCGTAGATGACGGCGTAGCCGGTGACATCCCCGCTGCGCGGATTGCCGCTGCTGTCGAAGAGCGGCAGATTGCGAATGGAGAAGAACCAGTCATTCGATTGGACGAACATTGTGGCCAGGGAGAGGTGGTCGCCAGGAGCGGCCGTGATTTCAAAGCTGTAGTTGCCATCCGGGGCGAAAATCGGGCCCGGTCCCGAAGCGCCGCGGCCGATCGCCTGCGCTCCCTTGTTGGCGAAAGGCAGCTCGGCGACCAGAACTGCCGGATTGCCGTCTTCGGCCAGCACCTCCAGGCCAGCAGACGCGGCCGTGCCCGGGGTAAACAGGGCATCAACCGTCGGGTGGACCACCCAGGCGACGGGGGCCAGTGGGGTGTTGATGCCCGTGATCATGTGCAGGGCGGCGGCCAGGCCGGCCGGACTGCCGTCCTCGGCGATTGCCTCCAGCCCCAGGCCAAAATCGGGCTGGCCGGCTATAAAGAGCGGCGCCGGCGAATTATGCACGACGGCCACGCCGGGGGCCAGCGGGGAAGCATACATCGTCTGGCCGGAAACATTCCGGATGCGCAGGGTGAAGCGGCCGCTGTCGTGGCTGGTGATCCTGACTCGAATCAGATCCCCGACCGGGGCGCCGGCCAGGGATACCTGGCGCACCGTGCTGTCCGGATCGGCCGGCCCGGTGTTGGGGCCGCTTTGCCGGGGAGCCTGGTTCGGGCCAACGCCAAATGGCTCGTCGGCTTCCGTGCCGCCGTCCCAGAGCTTGACATAATCAGTCACATCCCCGTTCATCGGATGGCCGCTGGCATCGTAGAGGGGAATCCCCATCTCATTCGGGGCGAAGAACCAGTCGTTGGTCTGCACCAGCATCGTGGCGAAAGACAGGCGGTCGCCGGGATCGCCGTAAACGGTCGCCACATAAGACTGGTTGGGCAGAAGCGGGCCCGGTTCGTGCCGGTTGGACGGCGTGTTGAAGACCGTCTGAAACTTGTGGGTGAAATTCGAAATGTTATCCACGGAAACGATAAACTTCTGGCCGGATGCTTCCGCCCGGGCCGAACCGGCCGTCGCTGCCAGGACGACCATTAAGAGGAGCAGCACCCCTCCCATCTGCCATAATCCTCTGGTGAAACGCATAAAAACCTCCTGTTTTCGCTGGCGAACGTCCACCGCGGACGCCCTCACCTTCAGGATGGTGGAAAATTATTACGATTTCCTAACAGAGGGATTACCGGCCGCTTACAAAATTGATCTCCCTCCCGGGATGGGGTAATTCTGGCTGGAAAAAATCGGTTACAATCAACCCTATGAAACAAACAGCCGGCGAAAGCGAAAAAATTTTGATCGTCGATGACGAACCCTCGGTGGCCGAAGTGGTCAGCCTCTACCTGAAAAAAGAGGGGTTCCCCGTGCAGATCGCCCGGACCGGCCCGGAGGCGGTGGCCGCCGTGCGGGAAGGAGCCCCGGCTCTCGTCGTGCTCGACATCATGATCCCGGAAATCGACGGGCTGAAAGTGCTCTCTCTGATTCGCACCGAGAGCCCGGAAACGGCCGTCATCGTCCTCTCCGCCCGGCGCCAGGAAGTCGATCGAATTTACGGATTGGAGCTCGGTGCGGACGATTACATGACCAAACCGTTTTCACCCGCCGAGCTGGTGGCCCGGGTGAAGGCGGTCCTGCGCCGGGCGCGCGGGGCCGCCGAAGCCCCTATCGAGCGGCTTGACCTCGAAGACGGCGCCCTGGTTATCGAGCCGGCCAGCCACACGGTGCAGGTCGACGGCCGGGCGGTCGACCTGACCGCGACCGAATTCAGCCTGCTCTGGTTCATGGCCAGCCACCCCAACCAGGTCTTTTCGCGCGACCAGCTCCTGGAAAACGTCTGGGGATTTTCCGACTACGTCGACCCCAACACGGTGACGGTCCACATGCGCCGGGTGCGCGAAAAAATCGAACGCGATCCCAGCTCTCCCCGCTGGCTGCAGACGGTCTGGGGGGTTGGCTACAAGTTTGTCAGAGAGTGACGGGAGGACTCATGACCACCCCGATGACCACAAAAACGCAGCTGCTCGATTACCGCTTCGGCCCGCTGGTGATTCTGGCGGCCGGCATCCTGGTGGCGCTGCTGGTTGTCTCCGGCCTGATGCAGTGGTGGCTCAGTCCACCCGGCCAGGAAATGACCGACCTGCTGATCGTGCTGACGGCCACCTCGGCGCTGTCGATCCTGGTCGGCTTTGTCGTCAACTACTTTACCTCTCAGGTCAGTCCCTCGCTGCTGCTGACCCTCTCCCTGGCCTACGTGTGGGCGGCCGTGCTGATCCTGCTCAACGTCTGGAACGGGGCCCGCCTGATGTTTTTGAACAGCGATCACGACCTGCCGCTGGCCGTCGCCCTCCTCGTCTTCGCCTCGATTATCGCCACGACCTTCGGCCTTTCGGTGACCCTGCGGGTCGTCGGCGACCTGCGGGAGCTGTCCCGCTCGGCCGAGCGCATCGCCCGCGGCGAGCTGTCCGCCCGGGCCCGCGTGCGCGGCCGGGATGAAGTCTCGCAGGTGGCCCATTCCTTCAATACCATGGCCGCCCGGCTCCAGGAGGGGGAAAAAATGCGGCGGGAAGTCGAGCAGCTGCGGCGGGACCTGATCTCCTGGACCTCTCACGACGTACGCACGCCGCTCACGAGCATGCGGGCCATGATCGAAGCGCTGCGGGACGGGCTGGTCGGGGAAGGGGAGATGTCGGAGCGCTACTACCGGACGATTCTCAACGATATCCAGTCGCTCGACAACCTGATGGATGACCTGTTTGAGCTGGCCCAGCTGGAGAGTGGGGGGCTGGAGATGGTGCGGGAGCTGCAGTCGATCGGCGATCTGATATCCGATACGCTCGAGCAGTTCCACGCCCTGGCCGCGCAGCGGCAGGTCACGCTGGAGGGGGAGATCGCTTCCGACATCGACCCCGTATCGATCGACAGCTCGCGGATCGGCCGCGTCCTGAGCAATCTCGTGGGCAACGCACTGCGCTACACGCTGGCCGGCGGCCGGATCGAGATTCACGCCACCCGACCGGAACCGGGACGGGTCCGGGTGACTGTCAGCGATTCAGGGCCGGGCTTTTCCGAGCGGGACCTCGAGCGCGTGTTCGAGCAGTTTTACCGGGGGGAGCAGGCGCGCAGCCGGGCCACCGGCGGCGCCGGCCTGGGGCTGGCTATCGCCCGCAGCATCGTCGAGGCGCACGGCGGCCGCATCCAGGCCGCCAACCGGCCCGGGGGTGGAGCCGTGGTGTGGTTCGAGCTGCCCCGGGATCCGTGAACAGTTGTCAGTGAACAGTGAACAGTAGATTACAGACTGTTTACTGTTTACTGCCCTTCAAAAACCCCACAATCTCCCCCACGGGCACAATCAACCGCTCGTCTTCACGGCGGCGCTTGACTTCAACGCCCCCCTGGTCCAGGCCGCGCTGGCCGACGGCGATCCGCACCGGCATGCCCATCAGGTCGGCGTCCTTGAACTTGACACCGGGGCTGAGGTCGCGGTCGTCGTAGAGGACGGAGAACCCGGCCGCCCGCAGGTCGTCGTAGAGTGTTTCCGCCACCGCCACGTGGGCTTCCCCTTTGCCGATGTGCATCAGGTGGACGTCGTAGGGGGCCACGCCGGCCGGCCAGATGATGCCGTGCTCGTCGTGGTGAGCCTCGACGATGATGGCGATGAGCCGGTCGAGGCCGATGCCGTAGGAGCCCATGTAGATCAGACGGGCCTGCCCATTTTCGTCGAGCGCCGTCGTCTGGGTCGGCTCGCTGTAACGGACGCCGAGCTTGAAGCAGTGGCCCGCTTCGATCGCCTTGTGGGCCACGAGCCGGCCGGTGTGGCAGACCCCGCAGGTGTGGCCGGTGGCGGCTTCGGCGATGTCGGCCGTCAGACTGACCTGGAAGTCGCGCGGGAAATTGGCCCCGGTGTAGTGGTAGCCGGCCTCATTGGCCCCGAAGACGAAGTTGCCCCCGGCGGCGATCGATTCGTCGGCCACCACGTAGAGACCGGCGCCGCCGCCGGCCGGGGCGACGGCCAGGCCGATTGGCGAGGCGTAGCCCGGTTCGGCGCCGGCCGCGCGAATCTCTGCCTCGGTGGCCGGCCGGAACTCGCCCCCTTTCAGGGCATTGGCCAGCTTGACTTCGTTGACGTCCAGATCACCGCGAACGACGGCAAAGACAAAGCGTCCGTCCGCCTCCTTTTTGCCCGGGGGTGTATGCCAGAGGAAGACCGCCTTGAGCGTCTGGCTGGTCGGCACGCCGAGATAGGCGGCCACGTCGGCGATCGTCTTGCAGTCGGGGGTGGCCACTTTGGCCAGCGGCTCAAGCGCGGCCGGCGGCTCGCCGCCTCGGTCAAAGACGGCCGCTTCGACATTGGCGGCGTAGCCGCAGTTGTCGCACTGGATGAACGAATCCTCGCCCTGGTCGTGCAGCACGAGGAACTCGTGGGAGGATTTCCCCCCCATGGCGCCGACATCGGCATCGACCTGGATGATCGGCACCTCGGAGCGAGCGAAGATATTGAGATAGGCCTGGACCATGTTCGGGTAGAACTCGTCGAGCCCTTCTTCCGAGAGGTGCATGCTGTAGGCGTCTTTCATGATGAATTCGCGCAGGCGGATCATGCCGCCGCGGGCGCGGGGCTCATCGCGAAATTTTTTGCTGATATGGTAGATCACCTGGGGCAGATCCCGGTAGCTGTCGATTTCCCGGGCGGCCAGGTCGATGACCACCTCCTCGTGGGTGGGGGACATGGCGTATTCCCGGCTGCCGCCGGCTTCAATCCGCATCATAATGTTGCGCCACACTTCCCAGCGGCCGGTCGCCTGCCAGATCTGGGCCGGGTGCAGATTGGGCATGAGCATTTCCTGGCCGCCGATGGCGTCCATTTCTTCGGACATGATGTCGTGGACGCGGCGCAGGACGCGGAAGCCGAGCGGCATGTAGGTGTAAATGCCGGCCCCCAGCGGCCGGATAAAATTACCCCGAATTAGCAGCTGGTGGCTGGTCATTTCGGCGTCGGCCGGGGCGTTTCGCAGCGTTTTGCCAAAGGATTGGGATAAGCGCATTCAATTCTCCTGGAAAGGCGATCTGGTGTTGTGCCTCCCTGATGAAAACCACGGCGCCGGCCGGGAAAGGCTGCCGTTTCCCGGGCCATTTTCCCCTGGAGCCGGCGCGTGGCAGGAGTATAACCCTCTGG
Source organism: Promineifilaceae bacterium (SeqCode) (assembly GCA_041568735.1). GTDB lineage: Bacteria > Chloroflexota > Anaerolineae > Promineifilales > Promineifilaceae > WTJY01. The sequence continues at coordinate 636 of JBFFZG010000216.1, read as the reverse complement.
TAAACCCCCGTCAAAGCAGGAAAAACATTAGAAATGACGAACAATTGAGCTAATTAACGCTTTCTTTGGGTTTTTCCTCTTGCCTCTCGAGAGAAATTGACCTAATATCCAAATAATCCACTCGTGCCAAGAGCAATTCACGAGTATCTGGTGACTACTGGATTTAATAACGCTCAACCGCCTGCTTCAAACACCTTATTCCTGGTGCCTGTCATTCAAAATTCGAATCGTGGTTCCCTCCGGTCAGGCTGTTTGTGAGTGGGTGTCGGTCGAGCAACCCAAACTGAGTAGAGGAAGGTAAATCATGGCGTATTCTTACACAAATTCGAAGGGTAAAACGTACATTCTCCATTCCAAAACCACCAAGCTGAAGAACGGCCGCAACCAGACCATTTATTTCTTCGCCAAAGAAGAAAAAGAAGGGTCGCTGTCTGCGGTTCCGGCCGGCTACAGAGTGAAGGAAAGCAAGAACGGCCTGCCGGTTCTGACCAAGGCCTAACCTCTGTCATGAGACGGGCGGCCGGCGGCACGACGGCCGCCCGCCTGACCTGCAGAAAACAAAACGCTCCGGGTTATCCCGGAGCTTTTTTGTTTGACAACCGATGGGTCGGTGCTGTGAGTTTACGCCCGACGGCC
>JBFFZG010000215.1:0-8599 GCA_041568735.1 Promineifilaceae bacterium (SeqCode) | reverse complement strand
CCGACGACGATGCCGATGGTATCGGCGATAATGCCGACAACTGCGCCGCCTACAATCCCGACCAGGCCGACAGCAACAGTGATGGCCAGGGCGACGTCTGCGACCCCGTCGTCACCACGGTCAGCGGTCCTGCCGAGCCGGTGAACATCAATGGCCAGCCCATCAACGTCAACGGCGCATTTACCGATGCGGATGATGACGACAATCACACCGCCACCTGGGATTGGGGCGACGGCTTGGCCGCGGAAGCCGGCGTTGTGGATCAAGCCAGTAACAGCGTCTCCGGCAGCTACACATATGCCGAGGCCGGCGTCTACGAGGTGACGTTGACGGTCAGCGACGCCTACCCAACGGCCGATTCCGACGTTTACGAGTTTATCGTCATCTATGACCCAAGTGGCGGCTTCGTCACCGGCGGCGGCTGGATCTGGTCTGAAGCTGGCTGGTGCCTCCTCGATGAAATATGTGAAAATGCGGAAGGCAAGGCCAATTTCGGGTTCGTTTCCAAGTACAAGAAAGGGGCCAAAGTGCCGACGGGTAACACCGAGTTTAACTTCAAAGCCGGAGGCCTGAACTTCCATTCCGACAGCTATGAGTGGCTGGTCATCAACCAGGGCGGTTCCAACGCCCAGTACAAAGGCTCGGGCACGATCAATGGTGAGCTGGCACCCAATGGCGAACTGTACAAGTTTATGATATGGGCCAAAGACAACGACCCGGGCGGAGACGACACTTTCCGCATCAAGATCTGGTATGAAGATGAGTACAACGGCGACGTTGATGTCTACGATAACGGTTTCGACCAACCCATTGATGGCGGTAACATCAAGGTGCACGCCGATTAAGGGTCTAATGCCGGCGATTGTCGTCTAGCGTTTGAGCTCTATCTGGCCCCGGCCGCTCGAGAGTGGCCGGGGCTTTCGTCTATTGAAAGATGTCACCTGCCCGACAAATATGAAGGCAAACTATCCTATGCGACAGATATAGAAGTGAAAACCACACCAAAATAAATCTGGAACCACCACATGGGTGAAATTCTGAATTCACTCATTCAAACTGGTTTGCACAGTGAATTTCTGCACGAAATTCCCTTTGCTGCCAGAGCCAAGTTTCCGCACATGGTGCAAGGAGAAGTTGGCTGGTGGCGCTTACCGGAACGACACAGTGTCATCTCCTTCTTATTCTCGCTGCAGGCGAGGAAGCCAAACTAAACACGCGTTTCTAGACAGTGAACTCTTTAGACTATTGGACCAAGGTTCACATACGTTGGGACATAAACCGTGTCAGAAAACAGAAATCCTTCTGCACTACCTCTGGCGGCATTAATTGCATTTGAGCTGTCGTACAGACAAAAAGGGGAAAAGTGGGCGCGAAGGGACTTGAACCCCTGACCTCACGGATGTGAACCGTGCGCTCTAACCAGCTGAGCTACGCGCCCGAGGAAGCCAAAATTATACCATCCGCGAATTTCCGAGGCAATACGCAGCCGCCGGCCCGAGAATTTTCCACTCCCGGATGACACCCCCCCGAAACCCGGTTATAATCGACCCATCCAGCCGTCCTGCCTCTAAGCTTCACCGTACACCATTCAATAACCGATAGTTCGCTATTTCCTGCGCTGGACCCGCTTCCACCGGCCGCCTGCTGCAGGCGACCCTGATCACCCAGTCTTTGCTCATCCTCGGACTGCAGCTGCTCATCGTCGAGCAGCTGATGGCGGCGCTGACCCGGCCGGAAATCGTCCTGGTCCGCTCGCGCGGGTTCACTCCATGGCAGGCGGCGCGGGCGCCCTGGCCGCCGGCGCTTGGCTGGGGATGCCGCCCCGTTTCCCCCGCTGGCCGCCTGACTTCTGGGCGGCGCCGCCGCGCTGCTGGGCTGGCTCCTCCTCTGCGGGCTGCTGGTGGTGCTGGCCGGCCGGGATCTGGAGCCGGTGGCCCTCGTCGAACGGCCGGCGGCGGGAGGGGCGGCCGACCTGCTCTACGAACTCCAGGACGGCCGGGGACGGCCGGCTCCGCCCCTGATTCACGACGTGTTCCCGGAATGCAAACATGAGTCATCCCGAATTTGCCCTCAAAGCAGACCCGGGTGGTGGATAAAAGAGCCACAAGCGACTCAAAGCGGATCTTAAACGGTAAAGCGGTAGCGAGGCATCTCGGTACCGCTTTCCTGTTCTATGGCACCAGAAACGGAATAAGAGCTGCTGTTGAGGTTCGGCCAAGGAGCTTAAAAGGGAGAACAAGAAAGCCAAGGCCAGGGAAGCAATCAGGAGGAGCTTAAGGCGGTTTTCCCATTGCCACAGGCGGGGGGATTGAAAAGCGAGTTCCGACTTAGCCAGCCGGAAGCCCATTTCAATTTGCCAGCGGCGCGCATAGATAAAAACGATGCGCCAGGCGTCCTCAGGGGTGAGAACCGGCTCATTAGTCAAGATGTACCAGGGAGAACGGCCTTGGCCGGGGCGGGAGACGACCAGGAAAAGAGGGGTGGTCGACTCTGGCAGAAAGACGGGGCGGAAATAGAGGCCGGTTTGGCGTTGACAGCGGCGTCGCGCATCCCAAATGAGTTGGTGGTCAAGGGAGCGTTTGCCGCGGGTGAGTTGCCAAGCTTTTTTCGTCTGTCCCTGACCATCATCGAGTTTGTAATTCTTGTTCCATCGTAAGACAAAACGCAACTTGTAGGTCATCACTTCAGCCAGCCACGGGGAGCCGGCAAAACCGCGATCCCAGACATGGATCACGCGTCGCCCCCACTGGCGAGCACACCTTTTTAAGAGCTGTTTTTCAACGGTTCGTTTGCTAGTTTTGAGCACGCCTCTGGTGGTCCACCAGGTCATGGCCGCCAGGGTGGGTGCGGCAGTCATGCCCGTTATCATCACCATCAGCCAGTTCATACCGGGGACAAAAATCGGCCGGCCTGGCGGATTGTAAAAGCCAGGCTTGATCCGCTTGAGCCGGGCCCCTTTCGTCGAACGGACGGCACACAAGCCTTCGAGCTTCTCGCTTTCCGCTTTCTCCAGCACGCTCTCGTCCCACAAACACAAAGCGGTTTGGCTTCCCTCAACCAGCTGCTCAATGGCCTGACTCCCTTGCCGCCACAAAAATCGCTCAATCACCTGGTAGTGCCACTTCGCACTGCGCAGCAGATTGCTGATTCGCTTCGTCCCGGCCGGTGCCTGGGCCGGTGAGAGCAGATAGCCGCCCAGTTCACTCAAGAGCAGACCGTAACTTTGATGACGGAAAATCAAAATCGTCTCGACTAAACGATGGAGTGTCTCCACTAAACGTCGATCCAGTAACTGATCGAGCTCCAGCAAAAATGGACGTAAAAAATCGGCTAGCTTTTGCGAAAGTTGATTCGATAGTTGGCGGCTTTTTGCTTTATAATGAGCTGACATGAATTTACTCCTGGTTGAGATGGTTGGTGGTACTTCTATCTTCGCCAGGAGTATTCTTTTTGGCAAGAAAAAAGGCCCGACCAAAGTCGAGCCTTTTTTTGAGTCAAAGTTTGGGATGACTCATGCTACGAACGCCTCTTCGGGTGCAGGGGAACCAACCGTTCCCCGTTCCCCGTTCCCCGCTCTTAAACCATCATGTCCGCTTCCAGCTCCTGCAGCCCTTCCCAGATTCGCATCATGCTCTCGACGTCGGAGATCGACTCCAGGTCCGGCTCCAGGGCCGAAAGGAACTGCGGATCCCCCATCGACCGGTCGTGGTTCTTCAGCAGCGGTTTGACGATGTGGCTGTTGAACATCCCCTCGGCCCGGGTCGCTTCCATCCAGAACAAACGGCGCAGGCGTGGCAGCAGCTCGTTGTCCCGGAACAGGTCGTCGATGATCTGCCCGAACAGCCGGTTGGCCTTGCCGGCCACCTCGTCCAGCCGTTCGGCGTAGCTCGTCTCCAGGTCGACCATGCCCACACCGGGTACGGCCATTCCCTCCGGATTATCAGGGAAGCTGATGTCGATGTCGCCGCCGGCCCCTTCGTCGAGGATGTTGATGACCAGGTCCTCTTCCGGCTCGGCTACGGCCGGGGCCAGCCCGTTGTTGCGGCCGCCGGCCGACCCGGCCGCCTCGGCCGCCGCGGCCAGCTCCTGCTGGACGGCCGCCGGGCCGTGCAGGGCGATGTCGAGAATGCGCTCGTTGGTCGGCAGGGCCAGCGCTTCGCCGGCCGCCAGCTTGGTGTGGATCGATCGCTCCGGCTTCATCAGCTCGTAGAGCGTGGCGTGTTCACACACCCGGCGGAAGTTGGCGCTGATTTCTTTGACCAGCCGGTCGTAGGCCTCTTCGGCCGCCAGCTTGGCCCCCGGTTCGACAGGCAGGGCGTATTCGTACCCCTGTCCGTACTCGGCCCGCAGGAGACGCCCCTTCAGATCGTGCGCCCGCAGGGTCCGCTCCAGCTCGCGCGCCACCACATCGGCGATGGCCGGCATGTACTGGCTGACCGCCTGCTGCATCGTCATCTCAACCTGGTAGAGGATGCGCTTGATCGGCAGCTCGATCCCGCTCGTGCCCCAGATCAGGTTGTCGTAGGTCACGTCCCGGTCATCCCAGTATTCGGTGCCGTAGCCGTCGAGCAGCAGCTCGATCTCACGCTCGATGGCGTCCTCGACCATCGACTTGACCGAGGTCAGGCTGGGGGATACCAGGCTGCGGAAGCTCCTTTCGTTGTTGGTCCGCTGGCTCATGTCGATCAGGGCGGCATGGAAGGCGCGGGGAAGTTCTTTCTGCAGCCGGCGCAGCAGGTTCTCATACCGGCGCTGCTGCAGCCCCTCCCAGCTGATGTCGAAGGGCGGGTGCATGCCGCGGTCGGCCAGCTGGCTCTCGTAGTGGCGGCGCAGCCCCTGGATCGCCTGGCGGACCCGGATCGAGGCCTCGCGCAGCTGGGTGCGCACGCGCTCGTGGCGGATGAAGTCGACCAGCCCCTGCCGCAGCAGGGGGATCTCGCTCAGCTCGAGCAGCTTTTCGCGGACATCATCGGCCAGCGGATCGGCCTTTTTGCCCACGCCTTCAAGGCGGTCGGAAAAGGTCTTGATGATGCGCTCGGTCTCGCCGGCAAATTCAGCCGGCGCGTGCTCCGGATCCTGCACGTAAAGCGCCGAGGGGGCCATGACCAGGTAGTAGGGGCGGCCATCACCTCGCTGGCTGTACCGCTCCCAGTAGTTCGGGGCGATGTGACGGAGGACTTCGCGCACTTCCCGCTCCGCCTGCGGATCGTCGGCCGTCAGCCGGTCGTAGGCCTGCCGGACGTTGGCCCCGTTGACGACCATGAAAATTTTGGCCGAGGCTTCGTCCAGGTCGGCGCCGCGCAGGCCGAAAAGCCGGTTGTCCTTGACCCAGTGGACGGCCGACAGGGATTTCATCTCGTCGACCCGCTGCCGGCCGGCATCGGTCACCAGGACGATCATGGCGTCCTTCTTTTTCATTTCCTCGAGGGTGATCTCCTCGTGGAGGCGCATGCCGGCGCCCAGGCCGGGCACGTCGACGATGCGCAGATAGCCATTCATGAGGAGATTGGGCACCCCTTCGCGCGGATGGATGCGGAAATCGGCCGACTTGATCAGGCGGATCTGCCGTTTGCCGTTCCCTTTGTAGCCGTCTTCGCGCAGGTGGGTCAGCCCTTCGACGTCGTCAAGTGTGAAGGTCTGGGGCGGCGGCGCGTCGACTTCGTAGAGCGGGTGGTGATTTTCGTAGCTCTCGATGCAGTCGATCAGGATCTCCAGGTACTCGTCCCGCTCGGTCTTGGCGGCCTCCCGATTCCCCTCGAAGATCGCCTCGATATCGAAGCGGGCCTGCTCCCGTTCGCCGTCGTCGGTGATGTTGAAAGCGGGCAGTTCGGCCAGCCGGCAGAGCCGGATGACCCGCTCGGCGAATTCTTCTTTGTTCCAATAGTTGAGGGTGAGCGATTCGGCTTCAGCGGCGTCGGCCTGCTCGATCGTGACGATGGTGCCGGTAACGGCCGTCACCGCGCCGGTCGGCAGCAGGTTGCGGCCGAGCAGCGCGTTGATCAGGGTGCTCTTGCCAACCCCGGTGCCGCCAAAAAAGACGAGCGTGTAGGTCTTCTGCTCGAGAATGCGCTGGGCCTGCTCGACGCTGGCCTGCGCTTCGGGGACGGCCAGCACCAGGTAATCCCGGCTTTTATCGATCGTTTCCTGCAGGTTGACCCACTGCTCGACCTGGTCGGGGCTGATGTGGGGCAGGGCTTCCAACTGCTGACGAAGTTCGAGGGTTTTTTCTTTCATTGTCTTTTCCTTGTTACATCTCCTGGAGGCGGCTGGGTCGCGGTCCGGCCGCTGCCACGCCAACTACCGCCCATTACGGGAATCGCCCCTGAAGGTTGCAGATCGCTGCCCGGCGGGCTTTCTGGCTTCGTCCGCTTGCCGCAAAGCCCGCAACCACGCACAATTACTCCCGTAAAGAAGCCGGACGGTCGATCGCGGCCGCCGACAAAGATTCGGAGAATTTCATGCGCATCATTCTTTATCTTGGCAAGGGAGGCGTTGGCAAAACGACCATCGCCGCCGCCACCGCCCTGCGCAGCGCCGAGCTGGGCTACAAGACGCTGGTGGCCAGCACCGACATCGCTCACAGCCTGGCCGACTCGTTCGACCGGCCGCTGGCCGATACGCCGGTGAAGCTGGCCGACAATCTCTGGGGGCAGGAGATCAGCGTCGTGGCCGACATCCACAACAACTGGGGCAAGCTGCAGACCTTCTCTTCCAATATTATTGCCGGCCGGGGGATCAGCCGCGTGGTGGCCGACGAACTGTCGGCCTTTCCCGGCATGGACGAAATCGTCTGCCTGCTGCACATCGACAAGCAGGCACGGGAGAAAAATTTCGACCGGGTCATCATCGATGCCGCCCCGACCGGCGAGACAATCCGCCTCCTGACGATGCCGGACACGTTCAGCTGGTACGCCACCCATCTCTCCCGCTTCGAGCGGGGGGTCGTCAAGGCGATCGCCCCCTTCGCCGGCCGGCTGCTGCAGGCGCCGGCCGAGGTCCTGGAAGCGATCTACACCCTGCAGAAGGGAACGGAGGCGCTGCGCCAAACTCTGAGCGATCCGGCCGTCACCAGCTACCGGGTCGTCCTCCAGCCGGAAAAAATGGTCGTGCGCGAGGCGGAGCGGGCGATCAGCTACCTCGGCCTCTTCGGCTACCCGGTCGACAGTGTGATCGTCAATCGGGTCATGGCCGCCGACGACACCCAGGGGGAGTTCTACCAGAAAAAATACGACATTCAGCAGAAATACCTGCAGCTTATCCACGACACCTTCGCCCCGGTGCCGATCTGGCAAGCCCCGTACTATGCCGAGGAAGTCGTCGGACTGGAGGCGCTCTCCCGCCTGGCCCGCGACTGCTTCGGCGATCGGGATCCCGGTGAGATCTTTTACCGGGGGAAAATCCAGGAGTTCAGCGAGCTGGAAGACGGCAGCTACATCCTGCGCATTCCCCTCCCCTTCGTGACCGGCAGCGATGTCAAACTGCGCAAGCGAGGGGATGAGCTGTTCGTCACGATCGGCAACTTCAAGCGGGAGATGATCCTGCCGGCCGTCCTGTCGCGGCGGCGCGCCGGCAGTGGGCAGCTCGTGAACGGCACCCTGGAGATCACTTTTCCGCCGCCGGCCCCGGCCGCGGAACCGGAGTAAACTAGCCGGCAATCCCCTGCAACTTTCAAGGCGTCCCTGCGTACAGACCTTCATGACAAGGGAACGAAAGGGTTACAAAAATCCACCCGCGAGGTAAGTCATATGTCAGAAGAAGTCGTGTACAAATCCCAGGAAAAGGCGCTGATGACCGGCGGCCGCGGCCGCACGGCCCTCGTGCTGATCGGCGGGGGGCTGGGGCTGCTGGCCCTGACCCTTTCCGGTGTGAGCCTCATGGAATTTTTGGCCCCCCTGATCTTTATCGGCGGCTTTGGTGCGCTGCTGATGATGCCCGCCTACCAGGCGACGGCCGACCAGCCGCGGCGCGGCATGGGGGCGGCCGCCCCCGGCGCCATGTTCCTGACTCTCGGCGCCCTGATTTCCGTCCTGGGTTTCATCGGCCATGAAGAGGCGATGGCCTACAGCTGGGCGCTGCTGCCGCTCTCTTTTGTCGCCGGATTGATGTACGCCCGCCGCTTCGAAGCGGACCATCCGATACACGAAAAAGGGCCCCGGCTCATCCGGCTGTTCAGCTGGCTGTTTGTCGGTTTCGGCCTCTTTTTCGAACTGCTCGTCTTTGAAAACCTCGGCCCCTGGTGGCCGCTGGCCTTGATCGCCTACGGCTTCTACCTGCTCGCACGCCGCGGAAAATAGCCCCAAATATTAAAAAAAACGGACCGGAGACGGCGCCCGTTGAGTTTGACTCAGGAGTATAAACATGTCTGAACATCAGGATGAAAAGAATCTCGAGATGAAAATCGAAAAGGTCGACATTGTGGAAGATGAAAAAGCCGGTGGGGACGAATCGACCCGCACCTGGCAGGAGGAGTTCCAGGTAGCCGGCGGCGAACTGGTCGACTTCCTCAAGAAGGTGATGCACGAAGTCAACGTGCGCCGGATTACGGTCAAAAACCGGCACGGCCGGGTGATCCTCGACATCCCGGCGGCCGTCGGCGCCT
>JBFFZG010000214.1:0-8612 GCA_041568735.1 Promineifilaceae bacterium (SeqCode) | reverse complement strand
GGGAGCCTCGATGCCGCCGGCGGCCGGCTCCGGCGCGGCGGTGGGTTCGGCGGTGGGTTCGGCAGTTGTTTCCGGGGCCGGGGTGGGGCTCTCGCCGGCGGCGGCCGGGGGGGCGGTCGGCGCCGGTTCGGGCGCGGCCGGGGCCGGCGTGCAGGCCAGCAGGAGAGTCAGGAGCAGAAAGAGGGGGACAGCAAATTTGCGAGTCATCAATCTCCTTATCTATCGAGCGAGTGTGCCCCGTGATTTAGCCTGCCGGCCGGCGGGCTAAACGGGCAGTAAGATGGCGATGCAGCGTTCCAGGCGGCGGCCCGGAGCCGAGAAGACGAGACAAACTGACCATGTGCAGGGCTCACTCCCGCAGTGTGGGGAGGCGGCCGTTAGGGGAGATTGGCCCAAACTGGCGGCCGGTCGTCTCCGGTAGTTCTGCGCGGAGCGAGCCGGCCTGGTGGCGCCTGGCGGCGCCGGAATCCCTGATTTGTACGAGCTAAATCATACAAAAAACGGGGTAACCTGTCACCCGTTTCATGAAAATTTTAAACCAAAGGGGGGGTGGTGGTGACGGGTTCAGCGGGAGGCGGCTGTGCGGGCGCTCCAGAAGTAGTGCTCCATGCGGCAGACTTCGACGAAGCCGAGATTGCGGTAGACGCCGTACCCCATATCCGAGGACTGCAGCACGGCCGCCCGATAGCCCATCTCCCGGGCTTCCAGGAGCGGGTAGGCGGTGAGGTAGCCGCCGATCCCCCGGCCGCGGGCGGCCGGCAGCGTGGCCACGTTGTAGACCCCAGCCACCCCGGCGGCGTAGTAGAGGCTGGTCGTGGCCACCGGTTTGCCGGCCAGGTAGCCGAGGTAGTGGCGCAGGGCGAGCTCCCAGCCCAGGTCGGCCAGCAGGTCGAAAAACGGATCGAACCAGGGGTCGGGCAGCCCGTACCCCTCGAGAAAGGTGCGCACCCAGGCGGCCAGTCCGGCCTCGTCCTCGACCGGTCGGATGGTCAGCCCGGGCGGCGGCCGGAAGACCTGGGCCAGCCGGTCGAGCTCGACCGCCATCCCGGGCGTGTTGCGGTCGAAGCGGAAGCCCTCCGCCCGCAGCAGCCGATCCCACGGGGCTGGATCGAGGCGGCTGTCTGGCCACCAGGTGAACATGGCCGTCCCCCGCCCCTCAAAATAACGAATCTGGTCGCGGATGACCGTCCGGCCGTCCCGGCCGGGCAGCGCCGTGCTCAGGACGCCGTTAAACCAGGGATGGGGAATCAGGGTCGCCCAGCGCAGGGCGGTCGGCCCGCGCAGCAGCTCCGCCTGGCGGCAGCGGCCGAAGGACTGAAAAAAAGTGTAGAGATTGTCTTTGACGGCCGCAGCCAGCGATTCGGCGGCCAGATCGGTCAGAATCTCACCCATGGCCAAAAACGGAGCCCCCGACCCGTCAATCGGGGGCTCTCAAAAAGCGGCCTGCCGGCCCACTTTTCACTTTTAACTTTTAACTTTCCACTTTCGACTTACTACCTTCCCGGCACCCGGACGTCAATCCAGACCAGCCGGTGATCGGAGCTGGGGAAGGGGAAAGTGCCGACCAGCGGGAAGAACGGATCGGTGTTCAGCGGCCAGAAGACGCCGGCGCCTTCGATCAGCATGTTCTTGCGGGGGAGGACGTAGTCGGCCCGCAGATTGCCGGGGGCCGTGTCGCTGAAGTCGGCCGTGTCGAAGGCCGGATCGCCGAGGTGGGTCAGGTTGGCCCTTCCCTGCAGGGCGGCCTGCTGCACCGCGCCTTCGCTGCTCGGGGTGACCCGGTTGTTGACCAGCGGGTGGTCGAGAAGCTGCTGAATCGACCCGGGGATGCTGTCCCCGTCGACCGGGTCGGAGTTCTGATCGCCGGCGATGACGAACATCGCCCCTGGGGTCAGCCCGCCGTGGACGCCGTTATCATCGTAGATGTAGCCGCCGCGGCTCGGGATGACGTAGTCGGCCCAGAAGCGGATCTCGTCGAAATTGCGCGTGCCGTTGCGGTCTTCCGGCCCGTCAAAAACCGGCGGAGTGGGGTGGCTGACCAGGAAATGGACCGTCTTGCGGCCGATAACGATGGGGACATCCCAGTGGCTTTTGGAGGATAGGCGGAAGACGTCGAGCTCGGCGGCCGAGTACCAGTCGGCCGGCGCCGGCGTGTTCGGATCATCAGGCAGCAGCGCTCCGGGCATGTCCTTCCATAAAAAGTGCTGGAAGGTCCGGATATGGGCGTAGTCGATGGGATACATCGAGTAGACCGCCATGCCGAACTGGCCGGGGAAAAAGCCGAAGCCGAAGGCGTCGTTGGGACCGCCGACCGACCCGTTGTTGTCGAGGTCAAAGCCGGACGGGATGCCGGTGTTGGAGGGGGCGACGAAGAAATAGGGGTAGTCGATCGGGTCGGCCCCGTTCTGCGAAACGGCCAGGTAGTTGTCGCGGAAGCGTTCGGCCGACAGACCGGCGGCATCGAAGTCAAACTCGTTGATCAGCAGCACTTCCGGCCGGGTGCGCTGGATGATTTCGGCGACGGTGGCCGGCTGGGCGCTGCCGGGAGCGGCCAGTTCGGAGGCCAGATTGCCGGCGTTGAAGCGGTTGAGCGAGGCATTGAAGGTGGCGAAGCGAACCGGGGCCGGCGTGCCGTTTTCCAGCTGTCGTGCCTGGACGGTCGCGGCCGCCAGCAGGGCGATGAGCAGGCTCAAAATGAGCAATCCAGTGAAGCGTTTTGGACGATGCATGGGGATACCTCCTGTTGAATTGCGGTCGACGGAACAGGTGCGGGCAGGCGGTATGTGAAAGGCTGGCCGCGACCCGGGCCCGAGAACCCGGCCGGGCAGGTTCTCTGGCGATGTAAGGGGAGTCCTGGGCAGGGCCAGGAACGCGTCCCCTCATTATAGGCCTTCAGACCCACATAAATCAATGGTGTGCGGCGGCCGAAGTGTGCGGCAGCGTTTAAGAATATCTTTATCCCCATCCGCCTAATCCCCCTGCCCACTCTCTTTATTCCTCCGCCCCCAGGGGTGGGGACCAAGGGGTGGAGGATCTTCCTGGTCAGTCATTCAATCAAATGGTTCCAATTAAAGGGACCTGTTTTTATATAACGAGGCGCGCACTCTGGCGGCCGGTTCGCGGATGGGCAGAAATTTTGCCGGGCGAACATATTGAATATTTTCAATATGTGACAAATATCACAATATAACCTGCATCTTGTCACTCCCCGGCGGCCCCCGGCCAGTTTATGATTTCTCTGAAATACCCAATATTTACAACGATGTCTCTTCGGGCTGCCTGATCTTGAACAAGCCAGGAGAGACCGGCAAGTTTTCGTTTAACTTAGGAGAAGACATCCATGAAGCAGTTATTGATACTGGGGGCAGGCACGGCCGGAACGATGGTGGCCAACAAGCTGCGCCCCAAATTGTCGAAGCAAGAGTGGCGCATCACCATCGTCGATCAGGACCGGACCCACTACTACCAGCCGGGATTTTTGTTCATCCCCTTCGGCACCTACCAGCCGGAAGAGGTCATGAAGCCAAAAGAGCGCTTCATACCGGAAGGAGTGGATTTTATACTGGCGGAGATCGACCGGGTTGAAGCCGAAGCCAACCAGGTGAAGCTGGTGGACGGCCGCGTGCTCACTTACGACTACCTGGTCATCGCCACCGGCACTCATCCGCGGCCGGACCAGACCCCGGGCATGACCGACGAGGCCTGGCGGGAAACCGTCCACGACTTTTACACCTTCGAAGGGGCCCAGGCCCTGGCCAAAAAGCTCGAGAAGTGGGAAGGGGGCCGGCTTGTCCTGGCCATCATGGAATATCCCTTCAAATGCCCCGTGGCGCCGCTCGAATTTATCTTCCTGGCCGATGCCTTCTTCACGCAGAAGGGGATCCGCGATCAGGTGGAATTAACCCTGGTGACCCCCATGCCGGGCGCGTTTACCAAGCCGATTGCCGAGAAGAAGCTCAGCAGCCTGCTGTCTGAAAAGCAGATCAAAATCGTGCCCGATTTTTACACCGAGCGCATCGAACCGGCCGACCGGCTGCTGGTCTCTTTTGAAGAAGAAGAAGTGCCGTTCGACCTGCTGATCACGATTCCGGTCAGCATGGGAGCCGATTTTATCGCCCGCTCCGGCCTGGGGGACGAATTGAATCACGTCCCGGTCGACAAGCACAATTTCCTTTCCCCGACCTACGACAATCTCTTCGCGCTCGGGGATGCGGCCGCCCTGCCGACGAGCAAAGCCGGCTCGGTCGCCCACTTTGAAGTCGACGTCTTCGCGGAAAACTTCCTCGAATACATCAGCGGCCGTGAAATGACCGTCCAGTTTGACGGCCATGCCAACTGCTTTATCGAGTCCGGTTTTGGCAAGGGGATCCTGATCGATTTCAACTATGACGTCCAGCCGCTGCCGGGCAAATTTCCCCTCCCCGGCGTGGGTCCGTTCTCCCTGCTGGAAGAAACGCGCACCAACCACATGGGGAAGATGGCCTTTAAATGGGTTTACTGGAATGTTTTATTGAAGGGACGGCCGATGCCGCTCGTTCCCCATGACCTGCAGATGGCCGGTAAAGAACAGGAGCCGGCCGCTGCCTGAGCGCTGACCTGAATGATCCGGAGGGGGGCGGGACCTGTCCCTCTCCAGTGCAAATTGAACCTTAGGAGAAAATCGCATGACGACACGTGAAATCGCCGGAAAACAGATCGATTTTGATGAAACCGGATTCATGACCAACCCGAAACAATGGGACCGCGACATCGCGGCAGAGCTGGCGGCCGAAATCGGCATCACACCGCTGACCGACCTGCACTGGCAGGTGATCGACTTCTGCCGCCAGGAATTCCTCGAGAACGGCGATGCCCCCAATGTCCGCCGGATTACCCTGATGGCCGGCATCCAGACCAAGGAACTCTACCAGCTGTTCCCCAAGGGGCCGGCCAAGAAGGCCGCCTACATCGCCGGCTTGAAGAAGCCGACCGGCTGCATCTAGGAGAATCGCGCCCGGCTGAAAGGCTGAGCCAACAACCAACGAAGTGAGGAACAACATGTTCGAAGAAACCAATCGCAAGCTCTGCATCATTTGCTCCAAGGGGACCCTGGATATGGCATATCCCGGCCTGGTCCTGGCCAACGCCGCCCTGATGGAAGGGATCGATGCCACGCTCTTCTTCACCTTCTGGGGGCTGGATATGGTCAACAAGAAGAAGATGGACCATCTGAAAGTGACCCCGATCGGCAATCCGAGTATGGGCATCCCCAATGCCATCGGCGGTCTGCCGGGTATGACCAGCATCGCCACGACGATGATGAAGCGGGAAATGCACAAGCTCGACTTCCCCGATGTCGACGAATTCCTGCAGATGATCGTCGACGCCGGCGGCAAGCTCTACGCCTGCAAGATGACGACCGACATGTTCCACCTGGAAAAAGAGGATCTCTTTGACGGGGTCGAGGATATCATCGGGGCGACCGATTTCATGGAAATGAGCGAAGGGGCGCAGATTATCTTTATCTAGGCCCGGATTCCTGCCAATTAAAAAACAGCCTCCAGGCGGACCCGTTCTCCTGGAGGCTGTGTTTATTCCCGCTTTGCGGGCAAACTCGTGAAGCTGTAAGATTCAAGCTGTAACCATCGTCCGACGGATGACTGGCCGGCGGATAGGGCACTTGCAGGCCGCCGGTGCTTCTCGCAATCACGTCTCCTGGAGAAATTCCTATGTCTCTCGCGGTTCCCCTGGAAAAGCTGCGCTACACCTTTGACTGCTCGACCATCGCCTGCACGACGACGGCCGAACTCATCCAGCCGACCACGATCATCGGCCAGCCGCGCGGGGTCAAGGCGATTGATTTCGGCATCAAAATGAAGAGCCCCGGCTACAACATCTTCGTGCTCGGGGAAACGGGGACCGGCCGCACTACGGCCATCCAGCGCTTCGTTGAAGAGCGGGCGGCACTCGAGCCACCTCCTTCGGACTGGATTTATGTCAACAATTTCGAGGCGCCGCATAAACCGATCGCCATCGAGCTGCCGGCCGGGATTGGCAGCCGGCTGCGCGACGCCCTGGCCGAATGTGTCGATGTGATCAAGAGCGGGCTGCCGGGCGCGTTTGACTCGGATTCTTTTCGGGGGGAGGCGCTCAACATCCAGCGCAAATTTGAAGAACGGCAGGGCGAACGCCTCCAGGCACTCGGCGAAAAAGCGGCCGAACTGGGCGCCGTCGTCGGCAACACCCCGGAAGGCTGGCGCATCCTGCCGGCCCGGGACGGCCGGCCGCTCTCCCCGGAAGAGCTGGCCGCACGCACCGAAGAAGAGCAGACTCGCTGGAAAGAGACGGTGTATACCCTGCAGGCCGAGCTGCAGGATCTGTCCCACGACATGCGGCAGCTGGAAAACGAAGCGCGCACTGCCATGAACCAGGTCATGAAGCGGGTCGCCAATGCCGTCGTCCAGAATGCGCTGACTATCCTGCTGGACCAGTTCGGCGAGCATCCGCCCATTCGCGCCTACCTGGAGCGGGTGCGGCAGGATATCGTCGAGCACGTCGAGCTGTTTCGGCCGGTTCCCGAACATGGAAAAGAGGACGGGGACGCCGTGCCGGAGATCTGGTTTCGCCGCTACCAGGTCAATCTGCTCATCGATCACCACGCCAGCCAGGGGGCCCCGGTGCTCGTCGAATACAATCCCAGTGTTCCCCGCCTGCTGGGGCGGGTGGAGCACGAAGGCCGCTTCGGCGGCGGCTCGACGACCGACTTCACCCTGGTGCGCGGCGGGGCTCTCCATGCCGCCAACGGAGGCTACCTCGTCCTGCGGGCGCAGGACCTCTTCACTGAGCCCGGTGCCTGGGATGGGCTCAAGCGCTCCCTGATTGGCCAGGCGGTCCGGCCGGATGACCCGGCGGTGCGCGGGGGAGCGGCCGCCAGCTCGCTCGATCCCCAGCCGATCCCGCTGCAGGTCAAGGTCCTCATCGTCGGCCCCCCGGCCCTCTACTATTATCTCTACGAAATGGACGAGGATTTCGCCTCAGTCTTCAAGGTGATGGCCGATTTTGACGCGGTCGTCGACCGGACGTCCGAAAACGAGATGGCCTACGCCCGCTTTATCGCCGCCTTCTGCGAGGAGGAAAAGCTCTGTCACCTCAACGCCGAGGCGGTCGGCCGGGTGATCGAATATGGCTGCCGGCTGGCCGGTACCCAGCGGAAGCTGAGCGCCCGCTTCGGCTCGATCGCCGACCTCGTCCGCGAGGCGAGCTACTGGGCCCGGGAGGACAACCGGGAGATCGTCATCCTCGATGACGTCATCACGGCCATCGAAAATCGGATCTACATGCACAATCGGATCGAAACCCGGACCCGAGAATTCCTGATCGAGGGGAAGCGGCTCGTGGCTACATCCGGCCACGTCGTCGGCCAGATCAACGCCCTGTCCGTCGGCCAGATCGGTGAGTATATCTTTGGCCAGGCCAGCCGGGTGACGGTGCGCACGTACGTCGGCAAGAGCGGCGTGGTGGCCATCGACCGGGAGGTCGCTCTGGCCGGACCGATCCACAATAAAGGGGTGATGACCCTGATCGGTTATCTCGGCGGTCAGTACGCCACCGATCTGCCCCTGTCGCTCTCGGCCCAGATCACTTTCGAGCAGAACTACGGGGGCATCGACGGGGACAGCGCCGCTTCCACGGAGCTCTACGCCCTCCTCTCAAGCCTCTCGGAGATGCCGATCAACCAGGCGATTGCCGTCACCGGGTCGGTCAACCAGCTCGGCCAGATCCAGGCGATCGGCGGCGTGACGGAAAAGATCGAAGGCTGGTTCGAGATCTGCCGCGAGCGGGGGCTGACCGGCGAGCATGGGGTGATTATCCCCGCCTCCAACGTCGACGACCTGATGCTGCGCGACATGGTGGTCGAGGCGGTTCGGGACGGCCGCTTCCACATCTGGGCGGTCGAGTCGGTTGACCAGGGGATCGAACTCCTGACCGGCCGGCCGGCGGCGGACGTGCACGCGGCCGCCAGGAAGCGGCTCAACCACCTCGCCGAAACCATGCTCCGCTACGAGCGCTGACAGCAGCCCTGTTTGGGTGAAACTCCGCGCTTAGCGGCGGGTCTATACCTTTCCGCCTATTCCCCCGGGTACTGAAAGGTAAAGGGACCGGCACTGTCGCAGTTTTTCGCCGTCCCGGCGCTCGGGGTGTGGAAGCTGGAGATAAACATCTGGCCGACCTGGCTTTGGGTCGTCGTCGTGACGGTTTCCTGGCGCGTGACGGGCAGCGTAAACTGGATTTCTCCAAGATCGAAATCGTGAAAAATCTCCAGGCCAGGGGGAGCCTCCAGGAGATTCCCCGTCTGCGGGTCCATCTGTCCGATGCGGTTGTCCGTATCGTGCACTTCCCAGATGTAAGCCGATAAAACTCTCCCGGTTTGCAGGGCCAGCAGGACGGCAAAGCTGTAATCGCTTTCCAGGGGAACATCCAGTTTGACGGTCGTGTAAAGCCCGTTATCCAGACCGAACACCTGGATCAACGAGAGGTCGACCTCCGGATCGTCGATCGCGGCCAGCGTACCGCAGTCGACCGCATCGCCGGTCGGATCATTGATGGAAATCAGCGGCGGCGGCGTGGCGGTG
>JBFFZG010000213.1:0-8623 GCA_041568735.1 Promineifilaceae bacterium (SeqCode) | reverse complement strand
GCGAGCGGCCTGGGGCTGAGCGACGCCTACCGCGCCCTCGACGCCGAGCGCCGCTTCGCCGTCGATACCCACCACCTGGACGAACCGGCCGAATGCATCAGCGGCCTGATCCTGCAGGGAGTGCGCAAGCCGCCGGACTGCCCCGCCTTCGGCACCCGCTGCACCCCGGAGCACCCCTTCGGGGCGACGATGGTCTCCTCGGAAGGAGCCTGTGCCGCCTACTACCGCTACCGGCGCGTCGACCTGGACGGCCTGGCGCTCGATCTCGCCTCCGCCGGCCCGGCCGCTTCCCCTGCCACCGGAGAACAGCCATGACCACCCTCGACCCGTTTGCCCTGACCTGCCCCCTGCCCATCGCCGACTATCCCCGGGTGCTCCTCGCCCACGGCGGCGGCGGCCGGCTGATGAACCAGCTCATCGAGCGGCTGTTCGCCGCCGCCTTCGACAATCCCCTGCTGGAGGAACGGCACGACGGGGCCGCTTTTGCCGTGCCCGCCGGCCGGCTCGCCTTCACGACCGACTCCTACGTCGTCCACCCCCTCTTCTTCCCCGGCGGCGACATCGGCCGGCTGGCCGTCAACGGCACGGTCAACGACCTGGCCATGTGCGGCGCCCGCCCCCTCTACCTGAGCGCCGCTTTCATTTTGGAAGAAGGGCTGCCGATGGAAACGCTGTGGCGGGTGGTCCAGTCGATGCGGGACGCGGCCGCGGCGGCCGGCGTGCAGATTGTCACCGGCGACACCAAAGTGGTCGATCGGGGCAAGGCCGACGGCCTCTACATCAATACAGCCGGGGTTGGACTGCTCGAACACGAGCGGGTCATCGCGCCCCGGCAGGTGCGGGAAGGCGATCTCGTCCTGATCAACGGCGACCTCGGCCGGCACGGGATGGCCATCATGGCCGTGCGCGAGGGGCTGGCCTTCGAGAGCGATATCGAAAGCGACACCGCCCCGGTGGCCGCGCCGGTGCAGGCCCTCCTCGCAGCGGGCCTCGACGTCCACTGCCTGCGCGACCTGACCCGGGGCGGGCTGACCAGTGCCCTGGTCGAAATCGCCGAGACAGCCGGCGTCCATATTCACCTCGACGAGCGGGCGATTCCCGTGCGGGAAGCCGTGCGCGGGGCGTGTGAAATGCTGGGACTCGACCCGCTTTACGTGGCGAACGAGGGGCGCTTCGCCGTCGTCGTGGCCGCGGCCGACGCCGACCGGGCGCTGGCGATTTTGCGGGCGGATCCCGCCGCCGAAGGCGCGGCCGTCATCGGCCGGGTGCTCGGCTCCCAACCGGGCCTGGTGACGATGCGCAGCCAGATCGGGGCCAACCGCATTCTCGACCGGCTCAGCGGCGAACAGCTCCCCCGCATCTGCTGACGGCCGGCCCGCTGGCAGCGAAAAACGGCCGCTTTTTTGGATTGAACGGCCGTTCTAAATTACATTCGATCGCTTTTCACTCTGGGAAACGCCCTGTCGGGGCCGGCGGGATTAAAACGGCGTTTTGGGATCGGTCAGCCGTTGGTGCCAGTCCTGCAGAAAGCGAATGACCTCGGCGTAATCCCGCGCCTGGATCAGCTTGTAGCTGCTGACGCTCCAGCGCCGGTAGATCTCCGAGTAGATCGCCTGGAAGTGCTTCCCCTCCCCCCCCATGGCCATAGCCAGCGCCTTGACCTGCTCCTTGACCTCGGCCGCCTGCGCGTCGCTGACCGGCTGGCCGGCCTGCATGCGGCTCTCGATCGAGGTCAGCCGGCTGTTGATATTCTTCACGACCATGGCGGCCGCGTCCAGGCGGCTCTCGACGGAGGTCAGCCGCCGCTCGTGCTCGATCTGCTCCTCGGCCAACCGGACAATCGACAGCCCCATCTCCCGGATCTGGCTCAGCTGGCGGATCGTCTCACTTTCCGGCCGCTGCCCGAGGGCGGTCAGCATGTCGGTCTGGAATGCCTGGAACAGGACGTCGTAGCAGCGCCGCTGGTACTCGATGAGCTTTTCCCGGATTTCTTTTTTGACGCGGGAGGGATTGATGCCGAACAGGAAGCCGTTGAGGAATTTCAACGGCAGGCAGAGCATCATGACCGTCTGGGCATTTCCGTGCTCATGCTCGGTGTAGGTGATATCGACGGCGATCATCTCTTCGACCAGGACCGGATCCCGGTTGATCCGCTGCCGCTGGCCGGACCAGTTCAGCCCCAGCTCCTCGCATAACGGCCGGATCGGGACATAGACTTCCCCATTGGCCGCCAGGACGGCCGTCAGCCGGTCTCCCTGGAACTCCACCGTCTTCTGCTCGATGATCGTGATCTCTTTGCTCATGGCTTTTCCCATCCGGCCGACCGGCCGTCTCGTATTGTCCGGCACCCGCGTGTGCGTTACGCACACGCGGCAAGCCGGTCTTGATCTGCCGCCGCGGTCCCGGCACCCCCCCCGTGTGTGTAACGCACTCGGGGGTCTTCTTCCGGCCGCTGCCCCAAATTTTATTGAATGAATCAGGAATGGGCGATCGGAAAAACGAATCCCCGATTTTTAACGTTAAAACGTTTTATCTCTTCAACGTCAGTCAAATCTCGACCCCGTTCAACCTTTCTCAGCCCGGCTGCTCTTCTGCCGCTCCCGCTCCCGCCGGGAGATCAGGGTCGGCAGCTCCGAATTTTCCGGCTTTTGCAGAAAATGGTCGAGGACGACCTTGAGGCACTCCTCCACCACGGCCGAGTTGCTGGTCGAATGGCCGCGGATGCCGGTCAGCCGCTTCAGCTCGATCTGCGCCCGGTCGAGCAGTTCGGCCACGGAAGGATCCAGGTAGACGGTCATGCGCACCGGCTTATCGGCTGGCTGCGGCCGGGCAGTTTTTTTGGCCGCCCGCCTGCGGGCGGCCGGCGCGGCGCCCCGTTCGGCGGCATCCCGCTGCGGCCGGGGCTTTTCCCGCGCCGGCCCCGCGGCCGGCGGCCGCTCGCGGGCCGGGGGCAGGTCGCTCAGCCCCCAAACGTCGTCTAAACTGGGCTTCTTAGCCATTTTTTCACCACCTTTCCGAGTCTGCGGTATTCACGGGCCGGCTTGGAATCCGGCGCGTAGGTCACGACCGACACGCCCGTGGCGCCGGCCTCGGCCACGGCGATCGCCCGGCTGATCTCGATGTCCATCACCGGAAAGCCGGCCTTTTTCATGGCCTCGATCGCCTGCCGGTGATGGACCAGCCGGGTGTCGACCATGGTCGGCAGGACGCCAAAGATTTTCAGCCCGGGGTTGAGCCGCTGGTGCTGCGCACGGGAGATCGACTCCCGGTGAAAGAGGCTCAGTCCACGCATGTCGACGATCTGGGGAGTGACCGGAATCAGCACTTCGCTGGCCGCCACCAGGGCGTTGATCATCAGCCGCCCCAGGCTGGGCGGGGCGTCAATCAGGCAGATGTCAAACTTGAGGGGAGCCAGCAGGTCGGTCAGCAGGAACTCATTGGCGTTTCGCCCGTGCAGGGTCAGCTCCACGGCCGCCAGCTCCAGGTCGGAGGGAATCAGGACCGGCCCGGTGGCCAGCTGGACGGCGATCTCCGGCATGGCCGCCTTGCCGGTCAGTGCCTCGGCGATTGAGGCGCCGGCGGCGCTGACCCGCGCCGACTCCGTCAGGCTGGCCTGCGGATCGAGGTCGATCATTAAAACGCGCAGCCCATCCTGCGCCAGGCTCTCGGCGAGGGCGAAGACGGTCGTCGTCTTGCCGACTCCCCCCTTCTGCACGCCAACAACGAGTGTTTTCATTGGTTGCCCCGTCAATTTTCGCGCGATTTCGCCATTTTTTAGACGTTAAATCGCTTTATCATTTTAACGCTTTGTAATTATAGCACTTTAACGCTATATCAATCAAGCGTTTTACCTGTTAAACACCTTAGCATTATAGCCATTTATCATTTTAACGTCAAAACGCTTTGTCATCTTAGCAACCAAAACATCTGATTTTGGCCGCCAAAACGGGGCATTTTGTCCGAAATGGGATCCCCGCGCGTAGTAGGGGAGGGGAGTTCGAGCGAAAATATGCCCTTTTGCAGCCATTTAAGGGGTTGAAACGGTAGTTTCTCCACAAAAAATCTTTCCGGCCCATTTTGCGCCGGTTTTTTAGCCGTGAAGCGTCCGCGGCCGGTCCGATGCCACAAAAAGCGAATAAATCGCCGATCGGCGTCAAAATTGGGCCAGAAATGGGTAAATACGGGGGCGAAAAAGTGGTTGAAAACGGCAAATTGCGCGCGATTTTTAACGAACCGGCACCGATTTTAGTCAATATTTGCTGCAAAAACACCAGCCGCTTTTCAATCCGTTATAACAGGGCGCACACGCCGCTCGATTATAAAACCGATCGCCGGAACCCGTCCCTTTTTTCAATCGTCAGCCCCATTCATGCCCGGTCACAAGCCCTAAAACATCCCGTTCCCCGTTCCCCGTTCCCCGTTCCCCGTTCCCCGTTCCCCGTTCCCTTCCGCAGGCCGCCTCGCCCCCGCCCATCAAAAAGAGCGAGGCATCCCCAGGATGTGCTGCCCGATATACGAGAGAATGAGGTTGGTCGAGATCGGGGCGATCTGGTAGAGGCGGGTCTCGCGAAATTTGCGCTCGACATCGTACTCGCGGGCGAAGCCGAAGCCGCCGTAAGTCTGCAGGGCGGCGTTGGCCGCCTCCCAGGAGGCGTCGGCCGCCAGCAGCTTGGCCATATTGGCCTCGGCGCCGCAGGGAAGACCGGCATCGTAGAGCCGGGCCGCCTCGCGCCGCATCAGGTCGGCCGCCCGCACGTTGGCGTAGGCGCGGGCGATGGGGAACTGGATCCCCTGGTTGCGGCCGATCGGCCGGCCAAAGACAACGCGCTCTTTCGCATAGTTCGAGGCGCGGTCGATAAACCAGTCCCCATCACCAATGCATTCGGCCGCGATCAGGATGCGCTCGGCGTTCATCCCGTCGAGAATGTAGCGAAAGCCCCGCCCCTCCTCGCCGATCAGGTTGCCGGCCGGCACCCGCAGATCGTCGAAAAAGACCTGGGTCGTATGGTGGTTGATCATCGTCTCGATCGGCTCGATCTTAACCCCGTGCCCCACCGCCTCCCGCAGGTCGACGAGAAAGACCGACAGCCCCTCCGTTCGCTTCTGCACCCGATCGGCCGGGGTTGTGCGGGCCAGCAGGAGCATCAGGTCGGAATGGAGCGCGCGCGAGGTCCAGATCTTCTGGCCGCGCACCCGGTAGGCGTCCCCCTCGCGCACGGCCGTGGTGCGGATGCTCGTCGTGTCGGTCCCGGCGTCCGGTTCGGTCACCCCGAAGGCCTGCAGGCGGAGTTCGCCAGATGCGCTGCGGGGGAGATAATGCCCTTTCTGCGCTTCCGAGCCGTGGCGCAGCAGGGTGCCCATGATGTACATCTGGGCGTGGCAGGCGGCCGCGTTGCCGCCGGAGCGGTGGACTTCTTCCAGGATGATGGCCGCCTCGGTAATGCCGACGCCCACGCCGCCGTATTTCTCCGGAATGAGGGCGGCCAGGTAGCCGGCGGCCGTCATCGCCTGCACGAACTCGGTCGGGTAGCCTTCCTCCCTGTCCAGGGCCCGCCAGTATTCGTCCGGATAGCGGCGGCAGAGCTGCCGCACTCCCTGGCGCAGATCGTCGTGAAGCCGGTTCAGTTCGTCCGTCGTCATGCCGGGTTTTCCCCCTCCCGGTAGCGGTCGCGGCCGTCCCGGTAGGCGTCCCCCCCCGTGATGTCGTGGATGACGATGACCGGAAAGTCGGCCACGATCAGGGCGTGCATCGCCTCCGCTCCCAGGTCGGGGTAGGCGACGACCTCGCTGGCCAGGATGTGGCGGGCGAGCAGGGCAGCCGCGCCGCCGACCGCCGCCAGGTAGACCGCCCGGTGCTCGATCAGGGCCTGCACGATTTCGGGCGAGCGGAACCCCTTGCCGATCAGGCCGCGCACCCCCAGCTCGAGCAGCGGAAGGGTGTAGGGATCCATCCGGCCGCTGGTCGTTGGACCGGCCGGTCCGATCGGCCGGCCGGCTTTGGCCGGCGCCGGCCCCACGTAGTAGATGACCTGCCCCGCCAGATCAACCGGCGGCGCTTCGCCCCGGGCCAGCCCCTCAATCAGCCGCTTGTGGGCGGCGTCGCGGGCGGTGAGCAGGGGACCGGACAGCCGCAGAAGATCGCCCGCCCGCAGGCCGGCCACGGTCTCCGGGTCGAGCGGCAGATTGATTTTTTTCGCTTCGTCCATGGGATTCCCCGCTTCAGAGTGTGACCGTCGCCCGCCGCGGGGCGGAGCAGTTGAGGTTGACCGCCACCGGCAGGGCGGCGATATGGGTCGGGCGGCTCTCGATGTGGACGGCCAGCGCCGTTTCGCTGCCCCCCAGCCCCTGGGGGCCGATCCCGAGCTGGTTGATGTCGGCCAGCCAGGCCTGCTCGAGCATGGCCAGGTGCGGCTCGGGATGGGGGCGGCCAAGCGGCCGCATCAGCGCCTTCTTGGCCAGCAGGGCGACCCCTTCGAACGAGCTGCCGAGCCCCACGCCGACGATAACCGGCGGGCAGGCGTTCGGCCCCGCCCGTTCGATCGTCTCCAGAACAAAGCGGCGCACCCCCTCCTCGCCGGCCGACGGCGGCAGCATCCGCAGCCGGCTCATCATCTCGGCACCGAACCCCTTCATCATGACGGTCAGGCGCACCCGGTCGCCCGGCACGATCTCCACATGCACGATCGGCGGGGTGTTGTCGCCGGTGTTGGTCCGCCGCAGCGGATCGGCCACGACCGAATGGCGCAGGCCGGCGTACCCCTCGCGCACCCCGGCTTCCAGGGCGGCCTGGAAATCGCCGCCGGTAAATGTCACCTCCTGGCCGACCTCGAGGGCGAGAACCGCCATGCCGGTATCCTGACAGGTGGGGATCGCCTCGGCCTCGGCGTAGGCGGCGTTCTCCTGGAGCATGAGCAGGATCGACCGGCCGAGGGCGGAGCGCTCCCGCTCGCGGGCGGCCGCCAGGGCGGCCAGGTAGTCGGCGGGCAGGCGGGAGGCCGACTGCTCGATGAGCGAGCGGACGGTGGACTGGAGGAGGGAGGTGGGGATGGGGCGGGACATGGGGGATTAAGAGTTAAAAGGTGAAAGTGGAAAGTGGAAAGTTTATGGTCATTCTTCGTAGGGGGCAGTGAGTTGGGCGCGGTGGAGGGTGTTTTGGGCGGCCAGGATGATGGGGCGGTCGACCATGCGCCCCTCGAAGGCGAAGGCGCCGGTGCCGGCCTGCTGGTGGGCTTCGTAAGCCGCGACGAGGCGGCGGGCGGTCTCGATTTCGGCCGGGGTGGGGGAGAAGCAGTTGTTGATGACCGGCACCTGGGCCGGGTGGATGGCCATCTTGCCGGTGAAGCCGAGCCGGCGCCCCTGCCGAGCCTCTTCTGCGAGCCGGTCGTGCCGGTCGAGATCGACTGATATATTGTCGATGGCCGAGAGGCCGAAGGCGGCGGCCGCCGTGACCAGGGCGCTGCGGGCGTAGAAGAGCTCCCAGCCTTCGGGCGTGCGGGTGGCGCCCAGCCCGGCCGCCAGATCTTCGCCGCCCAGGATCAGCCCGTCGAGCCGGCCGCCGCAGCGGGCGATTTCCGGCAGGTTGAGCACGCCGAGCGGGGTTTCGATCAGGACCAGGAGGCGGATCCCGCCAGGGGGCCGGCCGTTCTTCGCTTCCAGGGCGGCCAGCGCGGCGTCGACCCGGGCCAGGTCGGCGGCCGAGTCGACCTTCGGCACGACAATGGCGTCCGGTCCGGCGGCGGCGGCCGCGGCCAGGTCGGCCGCGAACCATTCGGTGGCCAGCCCGTTAACCCGCACCAGCCGCTCGATGCGGCCGAAGTCGATTTCGGCCAGGGCGGCGCTGACCACGGCCCGCGCTTCGGCCTTGCGGTTGAGGGCCACCCCGTCTTCCAGGTCGAGGATGAGTCCGTCGACGGCCAGGCCGGCTCCTTTCTCGATTTTGCGCCGGCTGTCGCCGGGGGTAAAGAGGAGGGAGCGGCGGGGGAAGGGGCGGGGAGTGGTTTCGCTCATGGGGGTCACCGGGTCCGGTTGAATCGCCATCGGTCTGGGATCATTGTAACTCGCCGGCCGCCCGGAGGGAACCCCGGTAGGGGTGGAGGGGGACCAGCCGCTTCGCATAGTACACAGAACGATTTTTTTAGTCCCTCTCCGCCCCAACGGGCCCCTTGGCCGGCGGAATCAGAACGCCGACCGCCCATTCGTAGCCATCCGGATCTCGCACCAGTGCTTCCCGCCAGCCGTGCCCTTTGTCGGCGGCCGCGGCGACCAGCTCGGCCCCGGCCGCCCGGGCGCGCCGCTCGATTTCGTCGGGATCGACCCCCAGCAGGCGCAGCTGCAGGCCGAGGCCGCGCGGCTGGCCGGCTTTGAGGGCGGGGTGCCAGGGATGACCGTCGTGGGTGTGATCGGCGTGCAGCATGACCTCGGCCGGGCCGACCCGCAGGGCGGCGAAGTCGATGTCGTAGTAGTGGACCTCGGCCGCGAAGACGGCCTGGTAGAAGCGGACGCTCCGCTCGACCTCAGCGACGAGCAGGTTGAGCGAGAGCGGGGGAAGCAGGGCCGCGTAGCGGTAGCCGGGCATCCAGGGGTTTCCCTGGCGCAGTTTTTGTCCCATGGGGTTCTCTCCTTG
>JBFFZG010000212.1:0-8709 GCA_041568735.1 Promineifilaceae bacterium (SeqCode) | reverse complement strand
GAAGTATCTTTGGCGTTTTCAGCGGAACACAGATCAGGCTCTCAACGGGCTGCGAGGCAGCCGGGAAACGACTACTATCTGTAGAGCCGGCACCTCAGGAGGGGGCAATGGAGCGCATTCGATTACAATCTGTAATTATTCCTGGGGATCATCATGAACAGAAAAACACCCGAAGATGCCATCTGTTCGCTTATTCAGGAGGCTGGACGCCGGCAAGAAAGCCCTCGATATCGGCAGCGAAGGCGGCAATGCCGGCTTCGATGGTGGCGGTCAGGCGGTCCGGATCGTCGAGATCGATATCCGGCGTCAGATCCCATTCGAGAATCGAATCGATCCCCTTGCCCGGGGTCACCACCCGATAGGCTGGCCACCGGCCGTCTTTGAACAATTCCCAGCTGCGGCGCTGGACGGCGCGGTTTCGCCCGACGAGCCAGGCTTCAAAATGAAATTTCTCGTAATGAAAAATAACGGCGATTTTTAGATGGTGTAAATCGAGGGCTGGCGGGATAAGGGTGAAAAACGAAATGTCCAGGCGGCCCTGGTAGAGATTGGATACCCGCCAATCCGGGTATTTGTTCTTGAAGTGCCCGCGGAGGCTCGTCAAATAGGAGAGAAGCGCCCGGTAGGCCGCCTGGATCGAACCCGACCCGAGCTGTCGACGAAATTCCGCCATGTTTTTTTTTGTCGAGGACATGAACCATTCCCTGGCGGCCGCCTCCGGTCTCATCCATACCTGGTGCGAGGGGCCGCCCAGCGTGCGCCAGGCGTCATGCTTTTTTTAGCAGGAACCGCCGCTGCCGGCCAGCGAAATGATGATTTTGGCCCGGGCATGTCCTTCAGCCAGGTAGGCGACGGCCGCCCCTGTCTCCTCAAAGGGATAAACCCGTTCGACGGCCGGCCGGAGCTGACCGGAAGCCAGGAGATCCCGCAGAACTTCCAGGTCCTCCCGGGTGATTTTGGCGATGCCCATGAAACCGATGACCTGCCGGCCGAATTTCGACAGAATGGGACCCAGCAGCATGCCTCGAAAGACCTGCCCGACGGAGCCCCCGACCACGACGCAGCGCCCTTCCGCGGTGAGAGCCCGGCGGTAGTCACGCAGCGACCGGCTGCCGTTGACGGCCAGGATGAGATCGTATTTTCGGCCATTCCGGGTGAAATCTTCGCGAGTGTAGTCGATCACGTGGTCGGCTCCCAGCGCCCGGGCCTGCTCGACGTTTCGCGTGCTGCAGACGGCCGTGACCTCGGCCCCGAACCCGCTGGCGATCTGGACCGCGAAAGTACCCACGGCGCCGGACGCCCCGTGGATCAGGACCTTCTGGCCGGCTTCGATCCGGCCGCGCCGCAGCCCCTGCACGGCGGTGACGCCGGCCACGGGCACGGCCGCCGCGGCTTCCCAGGTTACGCCGGCCGGTTTGGCAGCCAGCCGATCCTCGCCGGCGCAGACATACTCGGCCAGGCTGCCGGCCGCCCCGCCGAATACGGCCTCCCCCGATTTAAACCGGGTCACCCCTTCCCCTACCGCCTCGACCTGGCCGGCCAGGTCGGTGCCGAGAATCTCCCGCTTGGGTTTGCGCCAGCCGGCCCCAAAGAGTCGGGCGATGAGCGCGCCTTTGATGGGGGCCACGTCGGCGACATTGAGCGAGCCGGCGCAGACGCGAACCAGAACCTGGCCGGCTCCGGGCGAGGGTCTGGCCAGCTCCCGGACCTGCAGCACATCGGCCGGCTCCCCATACGCCGTGATCACGACCGCTTTCATGCGTTTCCTTCCTGGCTGGTGGGCTTCGACGAATGAACCATATACGCAAATCATGGGGGCGGGTTGCACGTGCCGCCGGCCGGGTTTTCAGATCATGGTCTTGCGCCTCCCCTGTCTTTCACTCGTCCCGGCGGCCCACTGCCTGATCCAACGCAGGCGCAGCTGGTTTGTGGCCAATTCCTTCTAAATTTCACCATCGTCAGAAGCGGATTGGCCGCCTGTTGGACGGACGCCCACCCGGCATGAATCTGAAATCAAGTCGTCTCCGGGCGCCGGATGTGATGGCCGGCCGCGGTCAGGACCTCCACGGCCTCCTCCACGCGGCTGTCCGGGATGAGCACGTAGTCGGTATCGTACGTCGACAGGGCAAAGACGCTGATGGCGGCGCCGGCCAGCGGCCGCAGCAGGGATTCGAGGATGCCGACCAGGGCGAAGTCGAGCGGCCCCTGCACGCGCAGGGCCCGGAAGCCGCGCTCGGCCGGGATGTCCGGGGGGAAATCGCCGTCGTCACAGAGAATCGAAGTTTCCGTCGGGGTGCGGGTGACGGAAAACAGGTCGCCGGCCGTTGCCCATGCCGGCACAGGAGCACCCGGTGGCAGGCGGACCACGGCGTACGAGTCGGGGAGGAGGTCGAGGGTCAAGGGGTTCACGGTCATGAAAGGGGTCTTCAGGTCAGGGCGATCTGCGCCGGCGGGAATTTTAACAAATGGATGGAGAGCTGGCGTCCACGGAGATTAGCGACAGCCATTTCGCTGGTGCCGGTTGAATCCGATCTCGAGGTGAATGACAAGAGATGAACGGCAAGGCTATCCGCCATTTTTACGACTGTCCTTTTCCCGAAAATAGCCGCCCCTGGGAACCACATACGGCCGCGTTGGCCGAAGAACAAGTCTTCCAACCCGTGAGCTACTCTCACGGTTCGATCCACAGCCAGATCGTCCATCTCCTGAACGTCGACAACCTGGTTCTGCGGCCTGCCCGGTCTGGCGATTCCGGAACCGTTGGAGCCGGCCGACTGTCCGTCCTTCCATCAATCATCCATATCGGTGGCGGCCGCAATCAGCTCGAGCACATTGCCCTCCGGATCGCGTAAAAAGAAGGAGCGCCCCCGCCAATCCAGGGTAGCGGGCCAGGTCCGTTCCCGAATGAAGAGACCGGCCGCCGTGAAGGCTTCCCGCTCCTTTTCGTAGTCCTCGGGCGGAATTTCAAAGGCGAGATGATCCAGCGTGGTCAGCTGAATATCCAGGTCTGTTTCTCGATCGAACAGCGCCAGCAGCTGGGGGTGGCCAATCCCCCCTAACGGGGAAGGCAGATCGGCGATTTTCAAGAAAACGTGGGTCGGGCGCGCAATCTCTACCTTGAAACCGAACACATCCCGGTAAAAACGGGTCATTTTCTCCAGATCATCGACCCGCAGACCGATTTCGGCGATGAAGCTAATTCTGGGAGGCATCGGGTTTTTCCTCTTTTGAAAGGTCAATTGAATTAGGCTAGGATACCAGGATCAGAGGCCAGTTCAAGCCTGTTTCGGTTCCAGGTGAGGAAATAATACTCATGGTGAATCCAACACAACCGGTCGCGATAGCAGCCGACCGCATCCACCCGGACACCCGGCCGGGGTACGTCCGGCTCAAGGTGGCCGACCTGGAAAACCAGATCCTCTTCTACGAGCAGGCCATCGGCCTCCGCCTCAACTGGCGCAACGAAACACAGGCCGGCCTGGGGGTCGACGGCCGCGACCTGCTGCGCCTGACCCGGATCGAGGGGGGCAGACGCTACCGCGGCGTGACGGGGCTTTACCATTTCGCCATCCTCTTTCCCAACCGGCGGGAGCTGGCCCGCGCCGTCGCCCGCCTCTTCGCCCTCAAGTGGCCCAACGCCCCGACCGACCACATCATGACGAAAACCACCTACCTCGACGATCCCGAGCGGAATCACGTCGAGCTCTACTGCGAATCACCGGAAGATGGGGTGTTCATGTACGACGGCCGGGGCGGCTTCACGGCCCGCCACGCCGACGGCCGGCCGAGCGACGGCCGCGAACCCCTCGACCTCGAGGCGCTCTTCGCTCACCTGGCAGCGGACGACCGGCTCGATGTCCCGGGGACGGCCGAAACCCGCCTGGGCCACTGCCACCTCTATGTGGCCGGCCTGCCGGACTCACATCGCTTCTACCACGATTTGCTCGGCTTCGACGACATGGGCACGGCGGTGAATTTTCACATGGGCATGGTCTCGGCCGGCGGCTACCACCACCACATCGGCTACAACACCTGGGTGGGCGAAGGGGCGCCGCCCCCACCGGCCGATGCCCTGGGGATGCTCTATTTTACGATGAATCTGCCCGACGAAGGCGAACTGGCGCGTCTGGAGCACCTGCTCCAGACCAAGGGAGTCCCCTTTGAGCAGCGGCCGGATGGCCTGCTCCTCCGCGACCCCTCGCAGAACGCCCTGCTTCTGTCGACCGGCGAACTGGAAGCCGCCCACCGGCCGCAGCCCTGAAACGGGCACCAGGAGCTCCTAATCCGCGGGCTTCTGGGCCGCGGCCTGCCCGGCGGCGCGCCCCACCCGCACCTGGTGAATCATGTGCTGGATGATCATGCGCACCAGATGGAAGCCGAATTCGGGATTCTGAAAGTAGAGCTCCAGGACCTTCTCGTCGCTCAGGGTCAGCAGGGAGCAGTCGCTCTCGGCGATGGCCGAGGAAGTGCGCGCCTTCTCAGCTGAAAAAACGCCGATTTCCCCGATAATCTCCCCCTCTCCGGCCGTGGCCTCGATCTCCGGGAAGGCGATCGAACCGCTGATCACGTAGTAGAGCCGGTCAGCCGTATCCCCCTGGCGAAAAAGGACCTCACCGGCTTTGGCCTCGGCCCGGTTCATGAATGGGAGCAGGGGCTGGATGGAAAATTTTCCCCGAGACGCTTTCTGGACGCGGGCCAGGAGCCGGCGCATCTGGACCAGCCGGACGATGTTCAGCGGCAGCAGCGACAGGTGCAAAATGAAGACGGGGGTGAGTCCGGCGAAGTAGGCGTAGGTGATAAAGGTGACGTTGCTGACAATGGCCACGGTGCGCAGCGGGATCATCGTCTTCATGTAAAAGGTCGAAAAGACGAGCACCGAGGCCAGGTAGCCGATCAGTTCGACGAAATCCAGGTTGGGGATGGGCATGGGGCACCTCGCTTAAAGTGATCTGGTCCCTGAAAACAATTCATTGCCGCAGCCAGGGGTGTTCCGTTTAGCAAAAAGTCAGCGTCTGCTCACAGGCGGCCGGTGAGGACATCTCCTGGCCATCAACGGCCGGCCGCGGTTCAGGGGTCGGCGATTTTGATGGCCAGCTCGACCTGCCATTTCGACTTGCGGGGTTCGAGCCGATAATCCGTGAGGTAAGATTCCGTCCGGCAGCAAAAGGCATCTCCGGCCGGGTCGTCCCACCGATCCCAGGAAATCCCATTTTCCCTGGCCCAGGCGATTAAGGCCTTGTTCCCCCGCATTCCGTAGCGAGAATAGATCAGGGAGGCATATTTTCCGGCCGGAAGTATGCCGGGCTGAACCCGTCCCTCTCCGGTGATGTGCCTGGGCACCATCAAACCAACCTCGATATCCATCGGACCGCTCATGTCGATCACATGATACCGCAGGAAATAAGGCCCTCCTTCGTCGAGCTGGCGCTCGCGAACCCAGCGGCGGAGTTCCACGAGAAGCGCGTCCCGCACGGCAAAGAGGCCGCGAAAGGGCGTCACGGTGCGGATGCCCATGGAAAGCCTTTCTGGCCGATGGGCGATAGCTGGTTCGCCGATCATTCCCCCTCCTTCTTTTCTTCACGACGAGCCAGGCGAGCGGCTGCGAGCCCGTGCGCCTCGACGATGAGCTCCCGGGTTTTGTCGGCGTTTTCCCCGGACGGATTCAAAATGCAGAGAAAGTGCTGCCGGGCGTATTCCGGATGGGGCAGAAAGACGTTGAGCGCGGTGTAGTCGATCTCTTCGGGGACGGCCGCCCCGACCAGGGAGTCGAAGGTTTCGCGGCCGACGCCGATGTTGACCCGGAAGACCCCCTCTCGATCGAGGTGAGAGACGCTGTCGTATTCGTAGTCGGCGCTGGCGAGCGTGACAAACGGCCGGAAATGGTCGTCGCCGACAAAAAAGAAGATGTAGCCGTAGTTCTCGGTGCACTCGACCCGCTCCAATCCGGCCGTGAACGCTTCGACTTCTGCCTGTTTCATGAGCGGGACCTTGCCAGGAAGGCGGAACCGCTTCAGCGGCCGCCGGCCACGTGGCGGGCGAACCGGTCCAGGATCGCCTGCCACCCGTCGCGCTGCAGCGCGATCGTATGGGTCGTCTCGGCATCGAAGGTTTCGCGCACGGTCACCCCGGATTCTCCGGCCACAAACTCGACCCGCACCACCCGATCGTCTTCGAGCGCATATTCGATCAATTGATGGGGGACGATTCGGGTGTAAGTGCCGGCAAAATCAAAGCCCATGCTGCCGTCCCTGGCCTCCATGCGGGCCGAAAATTGGCCGCCAATGCGCAGGTCGACCGCCGCCGAGGTCGTATGCCAGTCGTCGGAGGCGGCGTTCCACTGCACGATGTCGGCCGGGGTCGTCCAGGCCTGCCAGACCGTATCAAGGGGGGCATCGATCGTCGTTTCAACCGTAATCTTCATGTTTTTCCTCTCTCTCTGCCGGTCAGCGGGGCGGCGCAGGCATCGGCGAACGTGTTCGTCTGCGCCTGGCCGGGATGCAAATTGTATAACAGAAACTCTGCGGAGGGCAGGCCGTCCCGGGCAAACCAGCCAGACCTTTCCCCTTTTTCAGCCGGCCGTTCGCACGACCTCTCAGCCGCGTTGCGAGCCACCGGCGGCTGGCCTGGGTCAAACGGCCGCCAGGCGAAGCCGCATCAGCGGCCGGCCCGTCGCTTCGTGGATAGACCGCCCGAGCGGCTCGAAGCCGTACCGGGTATAAAATCCCAGGCCGATGGGATTTTCCTCAAACACCTCGACTTCCAGCTCGCCGCGAAGGACACGGGCCTGATCCACCAGCGCCCGCCCGATGCCGGATCGCTGGTGTCCCGGGTCGACGAACAAGGCACCGACCTCGTTCTCGAGCAGCGACAGGAAACCAACCAGCCGGCCGGCCGCTTCCCAGACCCAGGTTTCGGCCCGGGGCAGGTAAATGTGCCGAATTTCGCGCCGCTCCCGGTCGAGGAACGACCGGTCGAGAAACGGGTGGGCCTGCGCCGAGGCGGCGGCCCAGACGCTCAGAACGGCCTCAACATCTTCCGGCTGGTAGGGCCTGATCATTGGGACACCATTTTTTGCACGGCAGAAATCAATCGGTTTTATCCTTAGCGCGATCCGGTAAGGCACGCCGTTTCCGCGGCGGGATTAAATCCGGGGATCCTGGTCAGGCGAGTAGCGGGCCAGGATCTTCTCGCAGGCCACGTCGAATGAGCAAACTGAGTGGTCCATGGCCCGCCGGTTTTCATCGGACAGGCGGCGGACGACGGCGATCGGATTGCGCAGGTCGTCCAGTTTGTAAATAAACCAGCGGTCGGCTTTGACCTTTGGACCCCGGTAAAACGTCCCCTTGGAGTAGCGCGTCTTAAAGTAGGGGGCCGTATCGCCGGCCCGGCCGAGCAGCGTCACCACCCCTTCTTTCTTTGGCAGCAATAGATCGGTGCAGAGGTTGAAACCGTCGGTCGACGCCAGCAGAGAGCCGAGGTCCTGACGACGGCCGTCGTTGTAGAAGGCGAAGACGATCGTCCCACCGAACATCACGATCCGGGAGAGGACGACGACGTAAAACCACTGGCCATCAAATTGGATTTCGAGAAGATCTCCCACCTGCTGGCGAATCATGGCGTTTTTCCAGAGGAAGACCCCATTCTCAGGCGTTCTCTTCGTAGGCGCGCTGGAGCCAGGCGAGCGCCGCTTCATCCAGGTCTTCCGGGGCGTGAAGCTCCAGGTGAACCGGCATCGTCTCGTGGATCCGGGAAGAAACCAGCCGGCCGGCCGGCCCCTGTCCCTCCAGCCGCAGGGCCAGATCGACCCGCTGCTTCGTCGTGGCCCGGACGCGGGCGAACGTGCGGCGGGGGGAAAGGAGTGAAATATAGGTCTTGCGCGCCTGGATCGTGACCTCGCCCAGGCCGGCCGCCGCCGCGAAGATCCGGTCGAGGATCGGCCGCAGCTGGGGCCGGTCGGCGTACTGCCCTGCGATCAGGTCGTCGGCCGACGCGGTCAGGAAGTCCGGGTAGCCGAACCGCTCCATGACGAGCAGCGACTGCGCGTAGCCGGTCACCCCCTGTTCCTCGAGCCAACGCCGGAGCGCCGGCTCGTTATCGAAGCCCTGTTCAGCGACGCGGCGATTCCAGGCGTCGACATCCGCACCGGTCCGCTCCCGGAGCAGCCGGGCGGACATCTCCCGCATCGACGACCAATCCTGGATCTGGCTCATCTTTTTCTCCTTGCTCGGGCTCCATTTTTTACCGCAATCGCCCTTTATTATAGAGAGAATGGCGTCAAATGCGGGCAGAACCTTCGGCTCTGTGACAACGGGCAGCGCCGGGAACGGCAAATCGGGAGGTGAACAGGCATCAGCCGGCGGGCCAGGGTCGTTTTTCCGGCAGCCTCGAACGGGTCACGATATTCACCCGCCGGCCACGGCGCGCCGCAGCTTCTGTCCGAAAGCAGGCGGATCGCTCCGTTCAATTTCGAGCCCCTGTGCCCCGTGCCAGGCCATGAAATCCCGCATGGCCGCAGCGACAGCCGCCACCAGATCCTCGTCCGGCTCGACCCCCGGCTCGAGATGGAGGGCCTTGAGCTGCAGCACCCCCGCCTGGCGGTCGAGCTTCGGATCGAAGCGGCCGACCAGCCGATCCCGGACAGACATCAGAAATTTAAACTGCGTACTGCTTGATTGCGCAAATGGGAGTGAGTGATGGGCAAGCAGATGT
>JBFFZG010000211.1:0-8746 GCA_041568735.1 Promineifilaceae bacterium (SeqCode) | reverse complement strand
GAGACATGAGCCAGGCCTGATCTCTGGCGGAGTCTTACTGCATCGCCTCGTGGACTATCCCGTCAACTCAAAGGCCGCCAGCTGCGAATTTCAGGAGATACTGAAATGAAAACATCCAACAGAACCGGCCGGATCCTCCCCTTTTTCCTCCTGACCGGCCTGCTGATCGCCTGCGCCAGCAACCCCCCGGCGCCGGCCACCTCGACACCACCCCCCGCCCCCACCGCGCCGCCGGTGCAGACCCCAACCATCGTCATTCCAACCCCGGACGCCACGCTGCCGCCGGCCACCCCGCTGCCCACGGCCGTCGCCAGCAGCCCGGTCCGGAATAAGGTTCCCTTTGCCATCTACCGGGAAGCCCCAATCGGCGGCCCCCCGGCCCTCTTCCACGAGCCGATCGCCGCCGACCTGGGGAACGTCACCGTCCCCTTCGCCCTCACGGCGCAGCAGCGGGAGCGGCTGGCCCAGGACGGCCTCGTGGCCAATCCAGGGGTCGAAAAGGAATTTTTTACCGTCTATGAGCAGGCCCGCTACGAAAACCTGCCCGTCTTCGTCACCAGCGACTCGCTGCTCCACACCTACCACCTCCTCTTCGACAAGGTGCTGCGCACCGCCGAGCGGGAGGCGTTTATTCCCAACCTCCAGGAGCTGAACCGGGCCCTGCTGGCCGAAACCGATCGCCAGTACCAGGCGCTCCAGGGGAAAAGCTGGGAAGAAGCGGCCCGCCGGGCGGTCGCCTTCATCGGGATCGGCGCCAGGCTGCTCGACCCGGAGGCGGCCGTGCCCACTTATGCCGCCGATCTGGTCGAGTCTGAGCTGGCCCTGATCGACGGGGCGGCCGGGATCGCCCCTTCCCCCCTCTTTCCCGGCCTGACATCCGGCGAGGATTACACCCAGTACATCCCCCGCGGCCACTACACCCAGAGCGAAGCGCTGGCCGCCTATTTTAAGAGCATGATGTGGTACGGCCGCATGACCTTTCGGCTGACGACAAAAGATCCGGAAGTCGGCCGGGCGGAAACCCGCATGGCCCTGCTCCTCATCCAGGCGCTGCGCACCGCCCAGGCCGGCGGCCGGCCGGCCCTCGACGCCTGGCTCGACCTCTACAATCCGACCGTCTTTTTCGTCGGCCGCAGCGATGACCTGACCCCCTTCCAGTACCTCGACGTGATGGATGTCATTTACGGTCCCACCCCCTCCCTGGAAGAAATCGCCAGCGAGGAGCGGCTGCCCACCTTTATCGAGGCGGCCGAAAAACTCCCGCCGCCAAAAATCCTGGGACTGGTGATCAGCATCGACGACGACGTCGAAGAAACGACGAAGGGCTTCCGTTTCATGGGGCAGCGCTTCGTGCCCGACGCCTACATCTTCCGCCAGCTCATCTACCGCAACGTCGGCACCGATTCGGCGCCGCGCATGCTGCCCAAAGGGCTCGACATCATGGCCGCCATGGGATCGGAGCGCGCTTACGACATCCTGGCCGAAATGGGGGAGACCGGCTACGACAGATACCCGGAGCAGATGGCCAAAATGCGCCAGTGGGTCGACGGCCTGACCCAGGCCGACTGGACGGAAACGCTCTACACGACCTGGCTCTACACCTTCCAGCCGCTGCTGGCCGTGCCGGGAGAGGGCTACCCGCAGTTCATGCGCTCCAAGGCCTGGCTCGACAAGCAGCTCAACACCAGCCTCGGCAGCTGGGCGGAGCTCAAGCACGACACCATCCTCTATGCCAAGCAGGTCTACGCCGAGCTGGGCGGCGGCTGGGATGGCGCGCCGCTCCCCCTGCCGGCCCAGGGTTACGTCGAGCCCGAACCGCTTTTCTTTGCCCGCCTCGAAGCCCTGACGACCATGACGCTCGACGGCCTCGACGGCCGCGGCCTCCTGAATGACCGGGATCGGGACAGCCTGCAGCGGCTGCAGCGGCTGGCCCAGGCCTTCCGGCAGATGGCCGAAAAAGAACTGCGCGGCGAGCCCCTTTCCGAAGCCGAGTTCAACCTGATCCGCTTCTACGGCGGTGAGCTCGAGCACCTGACCATGGCCGCGGCGGATGCCGAGGAGATCGGCGGCGCCCCGGTCATGGACGAAGAGCCGCAGGCGGCCGTCATCGCCGACGTGGCCACCGCCCCCGACCCGGATGGGGACGGCCGGCCCAACCCGGTCGTGCTCGAAGAAGGGGTCGGCCGGATCAGCGAGCTCTACGTCGTCGTCCCGCTCGTCCTGCCCGACGGGCAGATTCGCCTGCAGGTGGCCAAAGGGGGGATCTTCTCCTACTACGAATTCACCTGGCCGGCCGATGACCGGCTGACCGACGAGAAATGGCGGGAAATGCTCGAGGCCGATCCCCCGCCGCTCCTGCCGGAGTGGACGGCCAGCTTCGTCACCAACGACACCGAAGTGGCCGCCTTCCGCCGGGCCATCTACAGCTTCCAGAGCACCCTGAGCAACTACTACTGGAGCCTCGACAGCAGCGGGCTGGTCGGGGTGGATTCCCGGGAGGTCAAGGCCCAGTTCCAGGAAGAATTCGACGCGCTGCGGGCCGAAAAGACCTTCATTGGCCACCAGTGGGTCACCGCCGGCTACCGCTCGTTCGACCGGCAGAGCGACGACCGGGTCGTCGTGACGGTGCGCGAAACCTGGCAGGATGAACGGTTCGCCTTCAAAGAAAAACCGGGGGGGGAGGAGCCGGTGGGCCCTCCCACCGGCCGGCGCGGCCCGTACACGCTCGACGTGACCTATACCCTGGAAAAATCCGGCGATTGGTGGCGGATCACCCGGATCGTCTACGCCAACCAGCCGCCCGCCTGGTCGAACTGAATGGGCATCGCGCGCGCGGTGGCCGGCTGGCGGATCCTCCCGCCGGCCGCCGCTCTTCTCCTGCTCTTCCTGGCGGCCGGCTGCCTTCCCCGGCCAGCTGTCCTGTCGGACCCGGCTGGTGAAGCGGTCGATCTCACCCCCTACCCCTGGGTCTACCTGCGGAATGGGCAGCCGCTCGATCCGGCCGAGCCGGTCGTCTCGCTC
This sequence comes from Promineifilaceae bacterium (SeqCode), assembly GCA_041568735.1. Lineage (GTDB taxonomy): Bacteria > Chloroflexota > Anaerolineae > Promineifilales > Promineifilaceae > WTJY01. The sequence continues at coordinate 5,725 of JBFFZG010000211.1, read as the reverse complement.
ATCGCCGTCGGCGATGTCTTTCTCGGCCGGGGGGTGGCCGCGGTCGAGCGGCCGCTGGCCGGCAGCGCCAACTGGCTGGCCGCGGCCGACCTGACCCTGGGCAACCTCGAAGGAGTCATCGTCGCGGGCGGGGAACCGCGCCGGGGAGCGCCGGGCGGCCCCGAGCCGATCATCCTGTCCTCGCCGCCGGCGGCGGTCGACGAGCTGGCCGGGGCCGGCTTCGACCTGCTCGGTCTGGCCAACAACCACAGCCTCGACTTCGGTCCGGCCGGTCTGGCCGAAACAGCCGCCCGTCTGCAGGCGGCCGGCATGACCCCCCTGGGCGCCGGCCCCGATCCGGCGGCGGCAGCCGCACCTCACTTCCGGGAAATTCGGGGCACTCGGCTCGCCTTTTTCGCCTTCAACGCCGTCGTCGAGCCCGATCCGCCGGCGGCGAATCCCAGCGCCGGGTGGCAGCGAGCCGACTGGAGCCCGGGCGCCCTGACGGCGGTGGCCGACGCCCGCCGCCGGGCCGACGCGGTCGTCGTCTTCCTCCACTGGGGCCGCGAATACGCCGCGGCGGCCGATCCGTCCCAGGAGCGCCTCGCCGCTGAGCTGTTCGCGGCCGGGGCCGATCTCGTCCTGGGCCACCATTCGCACGTCGCCCAGCCGCTGGCGGCTGTGCCCGGCCACCTGGCCGCCTCCAGCCTGGGCAACTTCGCCTTTGACCAGGGGGCCCCCGGGACCGGAGAAGGGCTGGCTCTGCGCGCCTTCTTCGACCGGGCGGGTCTGCGGGCGGTGCAGGCGCTGCCGGTGCGGGCCGGCCCGCGTCCCCGCCTGCTGTCCCCGGCGGAGGGCGCCCCGCTCCTGGCCCGCATCGCGCCGCCGCCGCCGCGGCTGGCCTTCAGCTGTGAGCGGGATCGCTGCCATCCGGCCGCCAACGCCGGAACACCGGCCGGGTCCGGCCGCTTCTGGTCGGGGGCGCTCGACCTGACCGGCGACGGCATCCCCGAACGGGTGCGGCGCGCGGGGGGGCGGGTGACGATGTTCGAGGGCGAGCAGGCGGCCTGGGAAAGCCCGCCCGAGTGGGAAGTGGTCGACGCGGCCCTGGGCGACCCGAACGACGACGGCCGCGGCGAGATCCTGCTGGCGCTCTGGCAGCCCGACCCGGACGGCCACCGGCGCAGCCAGCCCTACATCGTCGGCCACCGGGGTGGGGACTACAAGCTGCTGTGGGGCGGCCGGCCGCTCGTTCACCCGATCGACGAGGTTGAGCTGGGGGATATCGACGGGGACGGCGGCCAGGAGCTGGTCGTCATCGAAACCGCCGCCGAGGGGCAGTCGATCGCCGTCTGGCGCTGGCAGGGGTGGCACTTCAGCCTCGTCTGGCGCAGCGAGCCCGGCCGCTACCGGGACCTCGTTCTCGACCAGCCCCCCGGCCGGCCGGCTGTGATCACGTCCGCCGCCGGTCCTTGAGGCGAACCGCCGCCCGGAAAAATTCCCCTCTTCAAAATATCGCGGCTTCGGTGTAGGATAAATGAATCGCCCTGGGAACCGGGGGTGGAGCAGGAGGATTCAGGTGACCGATCATGAACGGCTGGTCGCGCTGCGCCGGGTTTTGAAGGATCGGCTCGACGACAGCGATCTGCGCAATCTGTGTTTTGTCCTGGGAATCGACTACGAGAGCCTGCCGGGCCAGACGACCGACGATCGTCTGCGGGAGCTCCTGCTCTACTGCCAGAAGCGGGATCGCCTGGACGATCTGCTGGAGGCGCTGCGAAGCGAATGGCCGGATATCGAGCTCAAGGCCGCCGGGAACCCCGCAGCCCGATCACAGACAACCCGGGCAGAGCCCCCATTCTTAAGAGAAAAACGGGCCGAGTTCTACACCGAGCTCTACCGGCTTCTCAAACCGCTGGCCCGCTACGACCTGCCGGAGCCGCTGACCGGTAACGTGCTGAAAGGGGTCTCCGCCGGCATGCGGGACTGGTACTTTGACGGCGGCGGCCTCTACCTGTCCGCGGGCGCCCGCGAACCCTATTTCGATCTCAAGTCGGAAATTGAGCTGGTCGTTCAAGAGGAAGAAGCGGCCGGCGCGCCACTCACGCCGGGCCAGTTCGACCGGGTTCTCGAGCGGGCCAGCCGCCTGCGCGCGGAGATGCGCCAGGACCTGGCCGGCGTCTGACATCAGCCCCCCTCAAATCCGCGCGCCTGCCAGGCGGCGTAGAGGGCGACCGATCCGGCTACGGCCGCGTTGAGCGATTCGACGTGGCCGCGCATCGGCAGCCGCAGGATGAAGTCGCACTTCTCCCGCACGAGCCGCCGCAGCCCCTCCCCCTCGTGACCGACGACGAGACAGAGCGGCCGGTTGAGATCGATTTCCCCCCAGCCGTAGGCGTCCTCGCCCGTGTCGAGGCCGGCAATCCAGACCTCCCGCTCCTTGAGCTCGTCCAGCGCCTGGCCGAGATTGGTCACCTGGGCGATGAGCAGGTGTTCCGTCGCTCCCTGGGCGTTCTGGACGATGAGCGGGGTGATGTCCGGCGCGCGCCGCTCCTGGATGATCACCCCGTGCACGCCGCAGATTTCAGCCGTGCGCAGGAGCGTGCCCACGTTGGAAGTCCCCTGGATCAAGTCGAATGATAAAATGAACGGCTGTTCGTTTCTCTCCGCCGCCCGCGCCATCATCTCGTCGACGGCCGCGTACCGGTACGGTCCGGCCTCCAGCACGACCCCCTGGTGATCCCCCGCTCCGGCCAGCTGGCTGAGCTTCTGTTTGCCGGCCTCTTCGACGGCCACCCCCCGCCGGCGTGCTTCGTGCAGGAGCGGGCCGGCCTGTTTGCGCGGCAGGCCGCTCTGGAGCCAGAGGCGGTGCAGCGCGCGCCGGTCGCCGCGCAGCGCTTCGAGGACGGGATTGCGGCGGGTGATCATTTCAGTCATGGGACCTCTTTTTCAAATGGTGGGTTGATCGGGAGGGCCCCCTCAGAGGATTCGGAGCCGGCCGACCAGCACCGGGGGGATTTCCGCGAATCTGCCGCTCCATCCCAGCGGATTGGCCCCGGGCTCGTGGTCGGGAGGAAAGGCCCGCTCTTCGAGGGCATCGAGGACAAAGCCGGCGCCAAAGGCGGCGGCGAGCACGGCCGACAGCGGCCGGTGAAAATAGACCTGCGGCCGGGGCTGCCCGCGCAGCCCTTCTCCCCGCGCGGCAAAGGGAGTCAGGTAGCCACCGACCCGCACCCCGTAGACGCTGCGCGCGCGGCCGTCCCGGGTCTCGGACTCGACAAAAGGGCGGGCGCCCGGCTGGTTGAAGCAGGGATGCATCAGGGAAAAGACAAAGACGCCGGACGGCCGCAGCAGGCGAGCCAGCGCCCGGAAAAGCGGCTCGATCTCGGCCATGTCAAACAGCGCCATGTGGCAGAGGGCGGCGTCGAAGCCCCGCTCCCCCAGCCCCAGCAGGGCCGCCTCGTCGGTCGCATCGAGGACGTGATAGGTGATGCGGCCGGGGGCGCTCGCCTCCCGCCGCCGGGCGCGTTCGATCAGGGCGGCCGAAAAGTCAAAGGCGACCACGTCCGCCCCCAGGCCGGCCAGACGGCGGGCGTAGAGGCCGTTGCCGGTGGCGACGTCGAGCACCCGCTGACCCGGCTCCAGCGCCAGCAGGCGCGGCGTGACCGGCCAGATCAGCTCCTCGACGAAATCATTCCCTTCCCCCATTTTTTCATCCCAGTAGGCGGCGTTCGCCTCCCAGGCCAGAAGGGGGTCGTGCTGCGGCTCAGAATTAGACATGATCTTTTGGGGCTGCGTGGGTGGATCGGGCGCCGCCGATTGGTGCCCCATTCCGGCCTATCCGCCCGAGCGGATCTTCGGCTCGGCCGCTTTCACCGTCCGACCGTTGGCGCTGTGCAGCGCCTGGGCGGTCTGCACCTGCAGCGTATCCGGCTGCTGCTCGAGCACGGCCGCCCCCAGCAGGACCAGGGCGATCCAGGTCAGGTCGGCCAGCAGCAGATGCACCAGCTGCATGGCAACCGGAGCCGCCAGCAGGACGTTGACCACGCCGCCGAGGAGCTGGAGCAAAATGAGACCGATGGACAGCCTGGTAAAAAAGCGGCGGACCGGGTTTTCCTGGAAGACCGGGAGCGACCAGAGGATAGTCAGCAGGTAGATGCTGACCCCCACGGCCACGGTCGGGTGCCACAGCCGGGCCCGCACGGAGAAGTGGGCGCCCGGTTCAAACTTGGCGGCCGCCCCTGCGGCAAAGGAGTCCGCCGGAAAGAGGGTATCCCCCAGGGCCGTGACCGCCCCCAGGGCGCCGACGACCAGCAGCCCGACCAGGCCGATGGCCAGCATGCGGGCCACTTTCGGCTGCGCCTTCAGGGCCAGCGGCCGGCCGCCGGCGGCCCACCAGGCGGTCAGCGTCATGGCGGTCAGCAGGAAGAGAGTGTTGACCAGGTGGGCGCCCATGGCCAGGGCGCGGGCGGTCGAGCTGTTGTCGGCCACCAGCTCAAACAGGACGAGCCCGGCCCCCAGCGCCCCCTCCACCAGGATGAGGGCGAAGACCCACAGGCTCCCCCGCGTGACCGGGTGGCGCCGGCCGTAGACCCGCCAGCTCCAGATGATCAGAACCAGGCCGAGCGGCCCCAGCACGGCGCTGGTCAGCCGGTGGGTAAATTCAATCACCGTTTCCGCCTGCGGCGAACGGGGAATGACTTCGCCGCCGCAGGTCGGCCAGTGGCTGCCGCAGCCGGCGCCGGAGCCGGTCGCCCGCACGTAGGCCCCCCACAGGATCACCAAAAGGGTGTAAATCAGGATAATCCAGGCAAATCGGGCCAGGCCGGGGGAAAGAACGCGCGCGCGCTGGGGAGAAAAGAGGTTCATCATGGGTTTCGGGTCAAACGTCTGGAAACGGCCGCCTTCATGCGGCCGCTCACCTGATTTTAGCACAAGATTTCGGCGCACAGGCAAGGCCCTACCTTTAATCTAAGCTCACCCCTTTCCGAACTTTTCACTCCTTCTCTGCGCGATTGTCCCAGAAACCCCCGCCGACCCGCAGCACATACGCATCGACCGGCTCGTCCTTTCCCTTCAATTCCAGCGTGCGCTTTTCCAGGCCGGCCGGGTCCAGTCCTGCCTGGATCACCGTCCCTTCGCTCAGCACGATCTCCCCCGCGGCCGCCTGCGAGGCCAGGCGGGCGGCCACATTCACCTCATCCCCCAGGGCTGTTATTTCGATCATTTCATCCCCGCTACCCACCGTACCAAAATAGGCCACCCCCGTATTGACCCCGACCCCCACCGGCACCCACGGCCCTTCCGGGTCGGCGTGGCCGGTCACGCGCAGCAGCTCCTGCGCCGCCTCCACCGAGACCCTGGCGTAATCCTGGCCGAGGTAGCCGGGCAGGTAGTAGCCCGACACCTGGTCCCCGGCCAGCTTGTCGATCTGGGCCAGGCTGTGCGTCAGCACCCGGGTCGTTTCTCTGTAAAAACGTTCGATCAGCTGCACGAACTCGGCCGGGCTCATGCTGGCCGCCAGCGGCGTGGAGCCGCGGACATCGGCGAAGAGCATGCTCATCGCCGTCTCCGTCCCCGCATGGAATTTGCGGGCCATCTCTTCGCAGTGATTGCAGAAAAGTGGATTATATTGGGAACGCTTCTTGTTGAGCAGCACGCGGATCAGCGTCCCTCCCGTGCCTTCAAAGGGGGCCATGCAGGCGGTGCAGCGGGGATCGGTGGGCAGCAGTTTGAAGAGACGGCG
>JBFFZG010000210.1:0-8775 GCA_041568735.1 Promineifilaceae bacterium (SeqCode) | reverse complement strand
TGGCGCGACATCGACCGGACGGCCGCCGAAATCGCCCGCTTCTCTCCGAAAGACGCCGAGAGCTACCGGCAGCTTATCGCCGATTACGACGCGGTCAAGAAAATCTTCGGCAAATACCGCTACACCCCAATCGGCTACGGGCCCACCCTCGACGAGATGCTGATGGAACATCCGGACGGCGCCCTCTGGTTTCGACGCACCAAGCAGTCGGCCCTGGAAATTCTCAATACGTACTTTGAAAACGAGCAGGTGCGCGCTTTCATGGCCTGGCTGGCCTTCATGACCATCCAGCCGATCGACAGCGCCGGCACCGGCCGGCTGGCCTACGCCCTGGCCAACGGCCGGCAGTACCACTCCTGGGCCACCCCCGCCGGCGGCTCCGGTTCGCTCCCCAGAGCGCTCGTGGCCCTGATCGAAGATCACGGCGGGCAGGTGCTGACCGGCCAGCGGGTGACCGGGCTCGTCCTGCGGGACGGCCGCTGCGCCGGCGTGCACACGGCCGGCGGCCAGACCTTCCTGGCAGAAAGAGCGGTCCTGTCGACCATCCACATCAAGCACCTGGTCGACATGGCCCCCCGCGCCGCCTGGGGGGATGTCTTCGTCCGCGGGGTCGAGCAGTGGGAGCCGGGCATGACCCTCTTCGTCAGCCACTACGCCCTGCGCGAAGCCCCCCTCCTGCCGGCCGGCGGCGGCCGCATGCCGGTCGTGGCGGCCGGCATCGCCGGCTCACTCGAAAATCTCCTGACCCTGATCCACAACCACCGGCTCGGCCGGGTGCACGACGGCGATCCGGTCCTGCTGGTCATCTGCTCCTCCGTCGTCGATCCCAGCCGGGCCCCGGCCGGGCAGCACACGCTCAAAATTCTCTCGTTTCACCCGTACCAGCTGGCCGACGGCGGCCCGGAGCGCTGGGATTCGATCAAGGAAGAAGTCGCCCTCCGCAACCTGGAGGCACTGCGCCGCCACGCCCCCAACCTGACCGACGACAATATCCTGGCCCGTGTCGTCGAGAGCCCGCTCGACCTGGAGCGGATCAATCTGCACAACTGGCACGGCAGCTGCCACGGCGGCGCGCTCCTGCCGGCTCAATCCGGCCCGATGCGGCCGGTGCCCGGCTTTGCCAGCCACCGCATGCCGATCCCGGGTCTCTACCAGACCGGGGCGACCACCCATCCCGGCGGCTCCGTCTCGGCCGGACCCGGCCGCAACGCCGCCTGGGTCATGCTCGACGATCTCGGGCTGCCGACCGACCTTTTCCGTCAGGCGTGAAGCCGTTCCCTGGAGGAATTCCACCATGTCCGATGCCAAAGTAGAAGCCGCCATCAAAAACTGGGCCCCCCGCTTTACGTCACAGGGGGTCGACTACAACGATTTCGTGCGCACGACCGGCCGGATCGGCCGCTGGGAAGAATGGCTCGACGCCTGGTGCGCCACCGGAGACGTACACGCCGCCCTAGCGGCCGAGGCCGAGACCCTGGGGCGTGCGCGTTCGGCCGGCGAGGCCTGGGTGCGGGCCGCCCTTTGCTACCATTTCGCCAAGTTCGTCTGGATGGTCGACATGGGCAAATACCGGGCGGCGGCCGACCGGGCCGTGGCCGCCCTTTACGCCGCCCACCGGCAGCTCGATCCGACGGCCGAGCGGATCGAAATGACCCTCGACGGCGGCCTGATGGTGGCCAACCTCCGCCGGCCGGCCGGAGCCGATCGCCCCCCCCTCGTCATTCTCCTGCCCGGGCTCGATTCGACCAAAGAGGAATTTTTCAACTGGGAAGGGGTTTTTCTGGATCGCGGGATGGCCACCCTTTCCCTCGAAGGGCCGGGGCAGGGGGAAACCGGCTATCACAGCCACATCCGGCCGGACTTCGAAGTGGCCGTGGCCGCCGCCCTCGACGCGCTGGACGGGCGGGTCGACCTCGACCTGGGGCGGGCCGGCCTGGTCGGGGTCAGCATGGGCGGCTACTACGCCCCCCGGGCGGCCGCTTTCGAGCCGCGCATCCGGGCCGTCGCCCCCATCGGCGGCCCCTACAACTTCGGCGAGTGCTGGCCCCAGCTGCCGGTGATCACCCGCGAGACCTTTCTCCACCACTCGGGGGCGGCCAGCGACGAGGCCGGCCGGGAAGCAGCCCTCCGCCTCTCCCTCGAAGGGGTCGCCGGCCGTGTCCGGCAGCCGATGCTGGTCGTCTTCGGCAAGCTCGACCGGCTGATTCCCTACGCGCAGGCCGAACGGCTGGCGGCCGAGGCGCCGCGGGCCACCCTGGTCATGTACGAAGACGGCAACCACGTCTGCAACAATATTCCGTATAAATACCGGCCGCTGGTCGGCGACTGGATGGCCGAAACGCTGGCCGCAGTCTGACCGGCCTGACAGGTGACCATTCATCATGTTCGATCGTTTTTCTCCCGAGGAAATGAACCGCCGCTGGGCGGCCGCCCGCGAGCTCATGCAGGCGCAAGATCTGCGCGGCCTGCTCGTCTTCGGCAATTCCGGCGTCAACCGGCACAATGAAGCCAACATTTTCTGGCTGACCAACCATCTCGACCTGCACCACAGCTACCTGGTGGCCCCGCTCGACGAGTCGATCGAACCGGCCCTCTACACCGGGCTGACCAACCACGTCCCCAACGCCCGGCAGGTCAGCGATATTCCGCTCATCGAGTGGGGGGGATACGATCCGGCCGCCACCGTCGTCGAACGGCTGCGGCGCACCGGTCTCACCACCGGCCGCCTCGGGCTGGTCGGCGTCAACCACAAGTTCGGCATGGGGATGCCCTACCAGCACCACGAGACACTGCGGGCCGGCCTGCCGGACGTGACCCTGGTCGACGTCACCCTGCCGTTCACCCGCCTGCGCACCATCAAGTCGGACGAAGAGATCACCTGGCTGCGGCGGGCGGCCGCCTTCACCGACCGGACGATCCGCGCCCTGCAGGCGCAGGTGCGGCCGGGGATGACCGACTACAACCTGCTCGGCATCATCGAGGGCAGCTACCGCTTCGACGGCGGCATTCCCCATATCGCCTTTCTGCGCTCGATGGCCATGGACGCCCCCAACGGCTGCCTGCCGGCGCAGAATCCGTCGGATCGGGTCATCCGGCCGGGCGATGTCATCATCACCGAGATCAGCGCTTCTTACTGGGGCTACTCCGGGCAGATCCACCGGCCGATCTTCGTCGAGGCCGGCCCGACCCCGGCCTGGCAGGCCCTGTTCGACACGGCGCTGGCCGCCTACGAGCGGATCGCCGCGGCCATCCGGCCGGGCGCCACCGAGCGGGATGTCATCCGGGCGGCCTCGATCATCGGCGAGAACGGCTATCTCATCTACGACGACCTGATTCACGGCTATGGGGTCGACATCCATCCACCGCTCATCGACCGCACCTGCACCGCCTACTGGCCCTGGGATGACAGCCGGCAGCCCCCGGCCGGCCGCACGTTCGCCAAAAACATGGCCATCGTCATCCAGCCCAACCCGATCACGCCGGACGAGTCGATGGGACTGCAGCTGGGCGCCCTGACGATCGTCACCGATGACGGGGTTGAATGCCTCCACACCATCCCCTTTGAACCGATCATCACGGGAGGTCATTAACCTGATGGAACCTGTCGGCATCGCACTCATCGGCACCGGCATGTGGGGACGGCGGCTGGCGGCCGCCGCGGCCCGCACGCCGGCGCTCGACCTCGTCACCTGCTTCAGCCGGACGGCCGAAAAGCGGGTGGCTTTCGCCGCCGAATTTGGCTGCGAGGCAGCCACCTCGTTCGAAGCCGCCCTCGATCATCCCCGGGTCGAAGGGGTGCTGCTCGTCACCCCCAACGGGCTGCACGCGGCGCAGACGGCCGCCTGCGCCGAGCGGGGCAAACACGTCTTCGTCGAGAAGCCGATCGCCGACACCCTGGAAGACGGCCGGCTCATGCAGCAGTCCGCCGGGTCGGCCGGAATCACCCTGATGGTCGGCCACGGCTTCCGCCGGCTGGGGGCCGCCCGCCGGGTGAAGGAACTGCTGGAGGCCGGCGCGCTCGGCCAGGTCGTTCTGGCCGAGGCCAATTTTTCACTGCCCGGCACGCTGACCCCGGACAAGTGGCGCTTCTACCGGGATACCTGTCCCGGCGGCCCGCTGATGCAGCTCGGGATCCACCACGCCGACACCCTCCAGTACTGGCTGGGCCCCATCGCCCGGGTCGAAGGGGCCTTTGCCCGGCTGGCCACTTCGGCCGAAATCGACGACGTGGCCGCGGCCCGCCTGACGTTTGCCAGCGGGGCGCTGGGGACGCTCAACTGCAGCTACGTTTCGCCGAAAACCTATGCTCTGCGTCTCTACGGCACGCAGGCCAATCTCCACTACGAAACCGATATGTCGATCTGGCCGCAGGCGGAGAAAATGGACGCGGCCACCACGCTGACCCTGGAAACGCGAACCGGGCGCGAGCGGGTCGACTTCGACGAGCGGGATATGCTGGTCGAGGAGCTGGCTGAATTCGCCCGCTGCGTACGGGGGGAGCGAACCCCGGAAACCGGGGCGGCCGTCGGGCTGGCCAGCCTGGCCGTCATTCGGCAGGCGCTGCTCACGGCCGGCCAGGCCGATTGAAGGCCGTTTTGATTTTATTTGACATAACAAGGAGGCTCTCGTGCCGATTATTCGACAGGCAAACGAAAACCCGATCACCGAAAAAGGGGAGGGCTGGCAGGCCGTCACCCTGGCCGACGAGGCGCTGTTCGGCGCGCCGGCGATGGTCGCCCGCCGCCTCATCCTGGAAGCCGGCGCCCGCACCCCGGATTGGGTGCACGGCCAGACCGAGCAGCTCCTCTACGTGATTCGCGGCGGCGGTGCGGCCGTGGTCGACGGCGCCGAATTCGAGCTGGCGCCCGAAAGCGTCCTCTGGCTCGAGCCGGGTGAGCGGTATTATTTCCGGGCCGGGGAAGCGGGGCTGGAAATTCTACAGGGCTTCACTCCGCGGGCGGACCAGGACTGATTTCCAATCGATTTGAGACAAACGGAGGCACACGCATGCAGGATACGCCGGAACATGTCGTCACCAACCGGGCCCGCGGGGAAATGCTGACCCACGCGGCCTCGAAAATATTCATCCGCCACCTCGAGCCGGTCATCTCCGACGAGCCGCCGTCCCGCGGAGGGGACGATCTGGGTCCCACGCCGCTCGAATACATCCTGGCCGCGCTCTGCGCCTGAACGAACGTCTCGACGGCCAGGCTGGCCGACAAGATTCGTTTCGCATACGAGCACCTGGAGACGCTGGCCGAGGGGGAGCTCGACACCCGGGGGCGCAAGGGGCTGGCGGCCGTGCCCGTCCACTACCGGGCGGTCCGGCTGACCATCCGCATCAAGACGGCCGAGGACGACAAAAAGCTCGACCGGCTGGCCGACCTCGTCTCCCGCTACTGCCCGGTCGACAGCCTGATCCGGGCGGCCATTCCCGACTATACCGTCACCTGGGAGCGCATCGGCTGACCCGGCTCCGGCCCAGCTCCCGCGCCCCGATAAATCCAAACAGGAAACGCGATGTCTGAACGAATCACCCTCCATGTCAACGGGATCGACCACGAGCTGCCGGCCGGGATCGATCCGGAAACCCCCCTGCTCACCGTTCTGCGCAACGATCTCGGCCTGAAAGGGCCCAAGTTCGGCTGCGGCCTCGAGCAGTGCAACGCCTGCAAGGTCCTGATCGACGGGGCGGACGTCCCTTCCTGCGAGATCCCGATCGCGCGGGTGGCCGGCCTGGCCATCACGACGGTCGAGGGGCTGGGAACACCGGATAATCCCCATCCCCTGCAGGAAGCCTTCGTCGAGGAGCAGGCGATTCAGTGCGGCTACTGCGCCTCGGGCATGATCATCGCCGCCCAGGGGCTGCTCAATCGGGTGCGCTACCCGACCGACGACGAGATCCGCGCGGCGCTGGCCGACAACATCTGCCGCTGCGGCGTTTATGAGCGGGTCCGGCGGGCGATCAAGATGCGCATCGGCCGGCCGATCTGGGAGCCGATCTACGAGGTCGTCGAGGGAGAGCCGATCCCCGACCCGCCGGTAGAGACAGATGGTCCCCTCCCCGCCTCGCTCGTCACCACGCCGGAGCTCGACCGCTGGGTGCGGATCAACCCCGGCGGCACGATCACGATTTACACCGGCAAGGTCGAGTACGGCCAGGGGATCCAGACGGCCGTAGCCCAGATCGCCGCCGAGGAGCTCGACGTCGACCTGGCCCGCATCGAGGTAGCCGGCGTGGCCACCGGCGCCGCCCCGGATGAGGGAGCGACCGTCGGCAGCCTGTCGCTGGAGACGACCGGCCGGGCGGTGCGGCAGGCGGCGGCCGAAGCGCGCCAGCACCTGCTCGACCTGGCCTTCGAGGAGCTGGAAGCGGAAACGCCGGCGGCCGGCCTGCTCGTGGCCGACGGCACGATCACCGACCCGGCCACCGGCCGGCAGACGACCTACTGGGATCTCTTCGCCGGCCGCCGCTTCGAGCGGCCGGTCACCGGCGCCGCCGCGCCCAAACCCGCGGCCGCTCACCGGCTGGTCGGCCGGCCGGAAACCCGGCTGGATCTCCTGGCCAAGGTGACCGGTCAGCCCAGCTATCTGCACGACCTCGAGCTGCCCGGAATGGTCTACGGGCGCGTCCTGCGGCCGCCGGCTTACGACGGCCACCTCGTCTCGTTCGACGAGGCGGCCGTGCGGGCGCTGCCCGGCGTGATCGCCGTCGTGCGCGACGGCCGCTTCCTGGCCGTCATCGCCGAACGGGAGGAGCAGGCGGTGCGGGCGCTGGCCGCGATGAAAGAGCAGGCGGTCTGGGACAACCGCACCGCCCTGCCGCCGCAGGAACAGCTCTACGATTACATGCTGGCCCAACCATCGCGGGATTTCCTGGTCGATCGCGGGACGGCCACGACCGATCCGATTCCCCCACGGCTCGAGGAGGAGCCCGGCGACCGGGTGCTGGCGGCCACTTATTATCGGCCGTATCACATGCATGGCTCGCTCGGCCCCTCGGCCGCGGCCGCCCTGTTCCAGGACGGCCGGCTGACCGTCTGGGCGCAGACCCAGGGGGTTTACCCGCAGCAGGCGGCCCTGGCCGCCGCGCTGGCCATGGAGCCGGACGACATCGAGGTCATCTACGCCGAGGGCTCCGGCTGCTACGGCCACAACGGGGCCGACGACGCCGCCTTCGACGCCGCCCTGCTGGCGCTGGCGCTCCCCGGCCGGCCGGTCGCCCTGCAGTGGATGCGCGAGGACGAGCACGGCTGGGAGCCGTACGGGTCGGCCATGGTCGTGAAACTACAGGCCGCCCTGGACGAAGCGGGCGCGGTGCGCGCCTGGAATCACGACGTCTGGAGCTTCGCCCACACGACCCGCTCGCGGCCCGGCGCGGCCGGCACCAGCCTCGTGGCCGCCTGGCACCGGGCCGAGCCGATCGAACCCTTCCAACCCGGGCCGACCCTGGGCAACAATTTTGGCGAATACCGCAACGCCGACCCACTCTACGCCTTCCCCAACCGGCGCATCGTCACCCATTTCCTGGCCGGCAGCCCCCTGCGCACCTCCTCGCTGCGCAGCCTGGGGGCATACGCCAACGTCTTTGCCATCGAATCGTTCATGGACGAGCTGGCGGCCGCGGCCGGGGTCGACCCGGTCGAATTCCGCCTGCGCCATCTGGCGGACAAGCGGGCGCGGGCGGTCGTCGAGGCGGCGGCGGCCCGGGCCGGCTGGGAGCCGCGGACCTGGCCGGCCGGCGAAGGGCGCGGCCGGGGGATCGCCTTTGCCCGCTACAAGAACCGGCAGGCCTACGCCGCCATCGTCGTCGACCTCGAAGTCGATCGAACGACCGGGGCCATCCAGATGAAGCGGGCGGTCATCGCCGCCGACGCGGGGCAGATCGTCAACCCGGACGGGCTGAGCAACCAGCTCGAGGGAGGCTTTATCCAGGCCGCCAGCTGGACGCTGCACGAGGCGGTCGCCTTTGACGAGAGCGGGGTGCGCAGCCAGGATTGGGACGGCTATCCGATTCTGCGGGCCACCGGCGTGCCGGAGCTGGCGACGGTGCTGATCAGCCGGCCGGAGCAGCCGTTCCTCGGCAGCGGGGAGGGGACGCAGCCGCCGGCGCCGGCCGCCATCGCCAACGCCGTCTACGACGCGGTGGGGGTGCGCCTGCGGGAGATTCCCTTCACGCCGGACCGGGTCCTTGCCGCCCTGGCGGCGGGTGAGCGGGGGTAGCGGGCGGGATCAGATCCAATCCCCCTCGGGTTCGGACCGCTCTCCGACCGCGCCCGCCGGTGGCCCGGCGAGAACATCGGGCACAGTCGAGAGGATCAGCTGGCCGGGGTCATCCGATCAACCGGCAGGTACCAGACCGCCGCCAGGCTCAAGAAGGCCAGCAGGGCGCTGCCCGTAAAAGCGGCCGGCAGGCCGAAGCGATCGGCCGCCACCCCCACCAGCCAGATCGCCACCGCGCGCACGAGAAAATTCATGCCCAGGTAGAGCCCATTGGCCAGCGCCCGCTGGCGCGGGAAGTGATCCTGCACGGCCGCCAGCATGACCGGCGTCGGCGAAATGGCCGTCAGCCCCAGAGCGATCAGCAGCGGCGCGGCCAGCCAGCCGGGGGCAAACAGGAAAAGCAGCATCAGCGCCGGCGAGATGGCCAGCAGAAAAGCCAGCATCCGCCGCCGCCCCAGCCGATCGCTCAGCGTCCCCGAGAACAGGGCGCCGACGACCCCGGCCCCCTCGAGAACCGTCAGCGCCCCGGCGGCCAGCCACAGGCTGGTCCGG
>JBFFZG010000209.1:0-8793 GCA_041568735.1 Promineifilaceae bacterium (SeqCode) | reverse complement strand
GTTCCCTGTTCCCTGTTCCCCGTTCCCCGTTCCCTAAACAATCAAATGCTCGTACAGCATATCCAGGCTTAAATCTTCAACGACCGAGTCGGCCGACTGCAGGGTAAGACCGGCCGCAGCGGCGCCCAGGCGCATGCACTCGATTGCGGGCAGCTGATTCAGCTGGCCGAAGAGAATCGCGGCTGTGATGGCGTCCCCGGTGCCGGTGCTGTCGACCATGAAGCTGTAGTGGGCCGGGATGTGGCCGCTTTCTTCCGAGGTGGCGTAAACGAGGCTGTAGTCCGACAGGGTCACCACGGCCGTCTCCACCCCCATGTGCACCAGGCGGCGGGCCAGCATCAGGCTGGCGGCCGGGTCAAAACCGGGATAATCGCATTCGCACAGGGTGGAGGCTTCCAGCTCGTTGGGCACGACGAGACTCAGCCGGCCGATATACGGTTTTAATTTGGGGGCCAGGCGGGTCGAGGAGGGGTCGGCGCAGATCGGCACCTTGTATTTTTCGGCCAGCTCCACGGCCGTTTGCAGCGTCTCCTCGGAGAGGCTGCCGTCAATCACCACCGTGTGGGCGTTCTCAAACAGGGATTCCCGCTCGAGCAGCATCGGCCCGTCGATATAGGTCATGACGCTGGTGTCGTCCAGGGCCACCGAGAGATGCCCCCCCTCGTCGAGCACGGCGATGTAGGAACCGGTGCGCCCTCCCGCAATGCGCCGGGCATGGGACAGGTCGACCCCGGCGTCGGCGCTCTTTTTCAGGAGCATCTGCCCGGCATCATCATCGCCGACGGCTGTCAGCAGGATGACCTCCGCACCCAGCCGGGCCAGGTTCTCCGCCACGTTGCGGGCGGTACCCCCCACGGTCGTGCGAATGGCCGCCGGATTCGAGGTGCCCGGCTCCAAACCGGCCGTCGGTTTTCCCTTCGTATCCATCAGACTTGCCCCAATCACCAGCACGTAATCACTCATATACCCCTCCATCCGGACCGGCCTCGGCCGGTCATCTCAGTTCTTCCCCCAGCGGGACGCGCAGCCCCCGGTCGGGTGACAGATCGACACCCCCATCAGCCGCTGTGATTGCCCTGAATCTCCTGCTTGATCTTGCCGAGGCGCGAGGACAGCTCGCGCGCGGGCTGCACCGGCCTGACCTGGCTCGTGATGCGCTCCATGGCGTCCACCAGGCGCAGGGCCACCATTTCCCGGGTTCCGCCCATGTGCAGCGCCTGCTGACCTTCGCGCAGCCCTTCGAGGATGCGCTGAATCGCCTCCGCCTTGGCCTGGGCCCGCGCTTTCTCGACGAGAACCAGGGCCTCCGCGGTGCCGGCCGCCTCCCGCCGCCGCTGCCATTCCTGCCAGAAGGACTGCCAGTGCTCGATGCGCTGCTGGATCACCTCATCCGGGATCTCCAGCCGGCCGAGGCGAATATTGATCAGGTCGATGCCCGATTTTTCCAGGTCCCGCCGGCTGTCCCGCAGCAGCCGGGTTTTGATGTCTTCCAGCGGCCGGTTGTCCTGCCGGAACAGCAGCCCATCCAGGGTGCGCCGGCCGACGATCTGCCGCAGCCGGCGCACGACGACCCGCAGGGGCAGCGTATCCCAGCCGTCGATATGGCCGTCTACGAGCACCGTCTCGGCATAGCCGGCCTGCCGGATGGCCGCCTCATCGTAGGGAAACGGTTCCCGCTCGGTCGGCCCTTCTTCTCCGCGATGGATCTGGTAGGTCAGGGCCACGTCCGTCTGCAGTTCAATGCCGTCCTTGGTCGTCAGGCGGATGCGGGTTTCCCCGCGCTCCTGCGGCCGCAGATCGAGCACTCCGCGGACGTATTCATACCGCTCGAGCAGCGGGCTGCCGGAGCCAAGCACC
The DNA here is from genome assembly GCA_041568735.1 of Promineifilaceae bacterium (SeqCode). Classification (GTDB taxonomy): domain Bacteria; phylum Chloroflexota; class Anaerolineae; order Promineifilales; family Promineifilaceae; genus WTJY01. The sequence goes on along the minus strand of JBFFZG010000209.1, from coordinate 6,936 downwards.
CGCTGGAAGCGGCCGTTGCGCTCGGTCCAGATCACATCCCCCTGCTGCACCCGGACCCGGCCCGGCCCGCCGTAGCGGAGCAGGGGCTGCTGCAGGCGATCCTTGGCGAAGTTGGACCGCCGGATGGCCACGGGAGCGCCGGGGGGATTTTCGGCGGCCTGGGACCGCTTCAAGAACAGCCTGGCCCCCTGCCGGTCGGGCAGGTCAAAGAGGGCTTCGATCAGACCAAGAGCGGCCGAGCGAGCCAGGATCCAGCCGATGACCGCCGGGACCAGGTGGCGCAGCACCCGGAAGGAAAACAGCTGACTCAGAAAGGGAAACCGGATCGCCAGGGTGTCGACGGCCGGCTGCAGGGCGGCCAGCGGCGCTTCCGGCAGGTGATGGAAGTAATCAAAACGCTCCATCGTCCAGCCGGCGACCCAGACCAGCAGGAACAGGGCGACGAGAGCGATGACGCCAAAGCTCTTGTTGCGGCTGGCGTCGTTCATGGCGCCCACCTTCCTCCAGACGGCCGCCGGGTCTTACCCTTCATCGTCTTCATCCTCACTGCCGGCCGTCAGCTGCGGCCGCGGCAGGGGCAGGTCGGCCAGCGATTGGACCTGGGACAGGGTCTGCAGGATCTGCGGGTGCAGATTCAGATTGTCTTCCATGGCCGCCTTTTCCAGCGCCTCGATCGTGACGATGGTAATAATGTCGCTCAGCTCATCGCGGTTGGTCACGTTGAGCCGCTCGATCGTCTCGACGATCTGGCGGATCAGCTCGACTTCGGCCGTGGCCCGCGCTCCCTCCAGCTGGCGGATCACCTCGGCATCCCCCTGCGCCTGGGCCTGGGCGGTGACCTGCTGCCAGTTGGACTGCAGGTTGGCGATGCGCTGGCCCGTGACATCCTCCGGCAGGGCGATATCGATCAGCTGGACGTGCAGCAGCTCGATGCCGTTGGCCTGCAGCCGCTGGCTGATGCGCTGCTGCACCTCGCGCACCATCCGTTCGAGCGGCGTGGAGCGCACCGGCTGGGGGTCCGGCCCTTCTTCGAGCGGATAGAGTTCATCCAGCCGGTAGTTCGAAAGCTCGGAGACAAATTCGCCGGCCGCCAGGGGGGCCACCCGGTCGGTCCACTCGATTTCACCGCCGCTTTCGGCGATCGTGCTGAAGTAGCTGACCTGAAAAATGGCGGATTTGTCGTAGGGAAACGGCTCGTTCTCGGCGGCCTCCCCCTCGGCCGGCCGGCGCACGCGAAAGGCCACGACGGCGAGCGCTTCCAGGGGGATGCCATCGCGGGTCATCGCCTTCAGCCGCTGCTGCCGCTGATGGGGGCGCAGGTCGACGACATGGCGAATCCCCTCCCCCGACTCGATTTTAATGTAGCCGGGGCCGGCCGCCCGGCTGAAACTGCGCCCTTTGGCCAGGGAAAGCACAACATGGCTGTCGACGACACCGGCTCCGAGCGTCTCGATGCTGGGGGGCACGCCGTCGCGCTCCGTCCCGCTGCCGCTCTCGTGACCGGTAAAAAAGTGCTGCCAGATCAGGTTGAGACCTTCCTGATACCAGTCCGAGACCCCAGCCGGAATGATGAAGAGCGCATGGTAGGCGATCCCAGCAAAAAAGGTGGCGGCAAAGATAAAAATCCAGACCAGGCTGCCGAAAAAACCGTAGCGAAATCCCAGGTAATCTTTCAGGAAATAGGCGACACCGCCCAGCACCAGGATCGCCCCCAGAAAACGGGGCGATCCGCTGGTCGAAGAGGCGGAGGGAGAGGCGGACGGGTCTGTCAAAGATTCTTCTTTCGGCTGCGGCAGCACCTGGTGCCTCGCGGCAGGCCGCCGCCGGGTTGGCGATCGATTGAACGGGCGGACCGGCGGAAGAAGCCCCACCGGTCCGCGCGGTGATTAGATGTGAATCGGCTGGCCTTCCACGCCGTGGGCCGCTTCCATGATGACCTCACTCAGGGTCGGATGGGAATGGACATTGCGGGCGATTTCTTCGGCCGTCAGCTCCATCTGCTGGGCCAGCGTCAGCTCCGGCAGGAGTTCGGCCACATCCGGGCCGACCAGATGGGCGCCCAGCAGTTCGCCGTATTTCGCATCGGCGATAATTTTGACGAACCCGTCCTTTTCCCCCATCCCCAGGGCGCGTCCGTTGGCGACAAAGGGGAACTGGCCGACTTTGATCTCGTAGCCCGCCTTTTTGGCCTCTTCTTCGGTGTAGCCAAAACTGGCGACCTGCGGCACGGCGTACGTGGCGCGGGGCATCATGATGTAGTTCAGCTCGATGGTCTCATGGCCGCCGATGATTTCCGCCGCGATGATGCCCATGGCCGAGGCGACGTGGGCCAGCATCAGCTCGCCCGTGACATCGCCAATGGCGTAGATGTGCGGCACATTGGTCCGCATCTGCTTGTCGATGGCGAGCATGCCCTGCTGATTGAGTTCGACCCCGGCCGCCTCCAGGCCGATATTCTCGACATTCGGCTGGAAGCTGGCCGCCACCAGGATAAAGTCAACCTGGAGTTCGCTGTCGTCGCTCAGCGTGACCTTGACTCCCTTCCCGGCATCCTTGTCGATGGCCTTCACGGTGGTTTCTTTCTTAAAGGTCACCCCCAGCTTCTTGAAGGCTTTTTCCATGACGGCGCTGACATCCGGGTCTTCCCGGGGGAGCATCCGGTCGAGAATTTCGACCAGCGTCACGTCGACATCGTAGTTGGCCCAGACATAGCTGAACTCCACACCGATGGCGCCCGAGCCGACCACGAGCACTTTCTTGGGCAGCTTATCCATCATGATCGCTTCGATGTAGCTGATGATCTTCTCGCCGTCGTAGGCGAGGCCGGGGAGCTCCCGCGGCCGGGCACCGGTCGCCACGATGAAGTTTTTGCCCGTTACCGTGGTCTCCTCGCCGTCATTTTTCGTGACATGGAGGGTGTTGGCATCGATAAATTTCCCGGTTCCTTCAAGCAGGTCGACCCCATTTTTGCGAAAGAGAAAGCCGATTCCCTTGGTCAGCCGGTTCGAAGCATCCCGGCTCCGTTTGAAGGCGACCTGGTAATCGACCTTGAGATTGTCATAGCTGAATCCGAACTCCTTGCCGCGATGTTTGATCGTGTGGATAAACTCGGCATTTTTGAGCAGGGCTTTGGAAGGGATGCAGCCGATATTCAGGCAGACCCCGCCCAGCCACTGCTTTTCGACGACGAGGGTTTTGAGCCCCAGCTGCGCCGCGCGGATGGCAGCCACATAGCCACCCGGGCCCGCACCCAGGACAACAACATCGTATTGTTCAGCCATTCAATACTCCTTGATCTTCCAGGTCAATTTCAGGTTCTTTTTGGCCGTGGATGCCGGCCGCCGCCCGCCGGTTGCCCTTCAGGCGACAATATGATTATACCCGAAGTAAATTTTTATTCAGTAACCGGCCGGCCGGCCGGCCTCGAGAAATCCTGTCGGGAAGGGGAGCCGCCAATCGCCGCATAACCACCGCGGTCAGCCCGAAAAGAGGTTGGGATAAACGCTGTTCAAATAAGTAAACAGGGCCAGGCAGCTGAGCAGAACGACCAGGAAAAACCCGATGCCGAGCAGGATGAAACGGGATTTTGAGGCCGCGGGCCGGATGCCGGCCAGAGCCGGTGCCTGCTCCTGGAAAGCGTTAGGCCCTGAGCCTCCGCTCTCTCCGGTTTCGGCGTCGGCCAGCTTGTGCATGACGGTCGGCCGCATCGGTCGAGAGGTCGCCCGGTCGCCGGGGAAGGGCGTCACCGTTTCCATGAGTGCGGCCGCCTGATCGAGGTCGAACGCCTCCCCCTCGGCCTCGCCGGCCGCCGCGTTCTGGCCGGTCGGGGCGATGTCATGTTCAAAAATCACACGCACCGTTTCTCCAAAGTCGAGGATGTCGCCGCTGGCCAGGCGAGTGCGGTCGTTGATGCGGCGGCCGTTGACATAGGTGCCGTTCGTGCTGCGCAGATCCTCGATGTGAAAAGAGCCTTCCTGCAGGAAAATTCGGGCGTGGCGGCGGGAAACCTCCGGATCGGAAACCACGACATCGCTGACCGGGTCCCGGCCGATGACGACGATGGCGCTGGTCAGGGTGTAGACATGGTCGGGATTGGGTCCTCGACGTACAACCAGTTTCGGTTTGGAAATCGACATGGCATTCATGGGATGGAAAGCCGCAAACAGGTGTGGATGCTGGCAGGCAGTATATGAACTGAGCCGGCTTTTGTCAATTGTCCGGGCTGCCGGCCGGAACGCCGCCGGCGGCCGGATAAAACCCGGCTGCGCCCGAGAGGTCGGCCGCCCTGTATTCCTGAATGGTATCTCCGATCAGGCACCCGGTCATCCGTAGAAGCTCGTATTTCGGAGGGCATTTTATCCGGTATAATAAGGATCAAACATCGACCAATTTAGAATAGGGTGGAACCATCACTCTGATTCCCACCTCATCCGGCCAACCGAGCATCCCAACGGATATTCGTTTGCCTTCATGAACAGCACACCGAAGGAAGAAAACTGATGACCGAATCGCGAATTAATTTAAATACGGCAGGCGTGGATACGCTGGCGCAGCTGCCGGGAATCGCCGAGGCGCTGGCAGCTCGTATCGTGCAGTACCGGGAAAATGTGCATCCCTTCGAGGAAGTAATCGAACTGGCCGCCGTTCCCGGCATTTCGGAGCGGATGGTGCGCCAGTTTGAACACCTGGTCACGGTGGAGCCGGCGCTGGAAATGATGATGGAAGTTGGCCTGGCCGAGGCGGATGTGGTCACGCTGGCGGAGGAGACCGCAGAAGATGGCGAAGCGGCCGCGGCCGTCCAGCCGGAAGCCGAAGAAGCCGGGCCGGCCGCGGAGACCGAAGCCGATGAGCTGATCCCGGAGCTCGTGGAGGAGGAGCCGGCCGAAGCGGTCGAGGCGGAAGCCGAGGAATTCACGGCGGTGGAACCGGCCGATATTCCGGCCGAAGCCCGCATGTTCCCCGAGTTGGACCCGTATGCCGAGGAGCTCCCGCCGGATTACCGCTCGCAGGAAAGGGGAGCCGCCGCCGACAGGCCGGCTGAAGCCGAAATCGAAATGGAGGGCGAGGCTGAGGAAGAAGCGGACACGAGCGCCGAGGCTGAGGAACAAGCGGACACGAGCGCCGAGCCGGGCGCAGAAGCAGCCGAAGAAATCGAGCCGGGGGAAGAAGCCGACGAAGCCATCGAACCGGCCGCCGAAATCCCGGTCGGGCCGGCCTGGGCGCCCAGCCCCCTTATTGAAAGCGCCCCGGCCGCGGCGCCGGCCCGTGAAGCGGCCGCGCCGGCTGGCATGGATTGGCGGACGGTCTTGATTGGCGCCCTGCTGGGAGCCGGCCTGGCCATCCTGGCCATGATCCTGTTCAACGGCGGGCTCCGCTTCCAGCCGCGCGCCGCCGGCGACGAGCTGCAGCGAACGGTCGACGCCCAGGCCGCGACGATTGAAGCGCTGACGGCTGAACTGGGGCAGGTCAATTCCAGCCTCGACACCGTCTCGAGCGATACCCGCAGCCAGTTCGCCAATCTGAGCAGCAACGTCTCCACCCTGAACGACACCGTCGACAGCGTGAATGAATCCCTTGAAGCCGCCGGCAGCCGCCTGACCGCCATGGAAGCGGTCGACGCCGATCTGCAGGCCGCGGATGCCGAACTGCTCGAGACCGACAAGGCGCTCGGGGAGCGCATTGACACGGTGGCCGGATCGGCCGAGGAATTTGAAAACTTTTTAACCAACCTGCGGGATCTGTTGATCGGCTTGAAAGGGCTGCCGGAGCCGGCCGCCGACGCCGGGACAGAGGCCACGGCGACCCCACGGGCAACGGCCACATCGGCCCCGACTGAAGCGCCTGCGCCGACGGCCACGCCGGCCGGTGGCGCCAGGGCCACCCGGACCCCGCGGCCGACCCCAACTCCGCTGGTGGTCCCCACGCCGAAACCCTGACCGGATCCGCCAATCAACCGCACAATAGGGAAACAACCCATGGAAATGAATACCAATCCCAATTCGATCGCCCGCAACCGCAAACAGCGGTCAGGACCGGCCCGCTTTTTCATCGGCCTGTTCAAACTCCTGTTCCTGCTGGTCGCCATCGCCGCCGGTCTTTTTCTCGGCTGGTTTGGCTGGCAGCAGCTGAGCTTCTACAACACCGTCAACGATGTGCAGAACCGGCGCATCAGCCGGCTGGATGCCGAAATCGTCCGCCAGAACGAGGTCGAGCAGCTGGTTCGGGAAGCGGTCAGCCCGCTGCGCAATGAAATCGCCGGCCTCAACACGGCCGTTTCCCGCCTGAGCGAGGCCAACACAGCGCTGCAGGAGACCGTGGAGGCGCAGGCGGCGGAAATCGGCGCGCTGCGCAGCACCCAGGAAGAAACGGCCGGCGGTATCGCCGCCCTCGGCACCGATATCGAAACCCTCAGCAGTGGTCTGCTGGCCCTGCAGTCCGACATCGCCGCCAACAGCGGCGATGTCGACGATATCGGGTCGGCCATCGACGACCTGTTGAACGATTTTGACGCGCTGCAGGAAAAGGTCACAGAGCTGGAAGCCGGTGTCGTCGTCAGCCCAACGACCGCGCTTGACGAGGGCACGCCGGGGGTCACCCTGTCCACAGCGGCCGGCAATCCGCTGGCCGTCTGGCGGCTGTGGGGGCTGGTCGTCCGCACCAAGCTTCACCTGGCCGAGAATGACATCACCGCGGCCACCGCCAGCCTGACCGAGGCGCAGGCGGCCGCCGACGCGCTGGTCGAAGGGGCCGCGGCCGGGCAGGCCGACGCGCTCACCGAAATCCAGACGGCGATTGACAGCGCCGCCGATTCCATCACCGGGAAACCGGCGGTCGCCAACCGCACGCTCGACGACGTCCTCGACGCGCTCGATGCCCTACTCGCCCCCTGAGCGGCCGGCCGTCGTTGAAACAGAACCCGGAGGGGTGCGATCGATC
>JBFFZG010000208.1:0-8797 GCA_041568735.1 Promineifilaceae bacterium (SeqCode) | reverse complement strand
GGCAGAAGGCCAGCAGGCGGGCGGGAAAAGTGGCCGGCACCGGTCCGGTGGCGAACTGCTTCCCCCGCCTCAGCCAGCCGACAGCCAGCGGTTCGAGACCGATGGTTTCGTCGGCCGCCGACCCCCGGTAGGGGCTGAGATCGGGCAAATAAGGCGTCGCGATCACGCTTCGTTCTTGAGGTAGAGGTCAAACCAGCGGGCGATGTGATTCATGCGGGCGATCCGCCGATCGGTGCGGCCGCCGCGCGACAGGCCGTGGTTCTCGCCGGGGAACAGCACCAGCTCGGTATCGATGCCCCGCAGGCGCAGGGCGACAAAATACTGCTCTCCCTGCTCGTGGGGGCAGCGCAGGTCTCCCTCGGAATGGATGACCAGCGTCGGCGTCCGGACATTGCCAACCAGGCTGATGGGCGACATCCGCCAGTAATCCTCGAGGTTGTTCCAGGGCTCCCCGTCGATGCCGACCAGGTATTTGACCCCCCAGTTAAAATCGCTGGTGCCGTGGAAGCTGATCAGGTTGCTGACCATGCGCTGCGGCACGGCTGCCTTGAAGTGATCGGTCATGCCGATGATCATGCCGGTCATGTAGCCGCCGTAGCTGCCGCCGCAGACCCCCATCCGCTCCGGGTCGATGAAGGGTTTCTGGCCGACAAAGTCGGTCCAGGCCATCAGATCTTCGTAGTCGGCCGTACCCCAGCGCCCGGAAATCGCCTTCGCATGCGCCTCCCCATACCCCTGCCCACCACGCGGGTTGGTGTAGAAGACGACGTATCCCCGGGCAGCCAGAACATAGAATTCGTGCATAAAGGTGCGGCCGTACTGGGTGAGCGGACCGCCGTGGATATAGAGAATCGACGGGTAGCTCTTGTTCGGATCGAAATCCGGCGGCGTCAGGATCCAACCCTGCAGATCGTTGTCCGCCGGCCCCTTGAACCAGACCTCCTCGATCTGGCCGAAATCGATCTGGCTGAGGAGCTCGCGGTTGACGGCTGTCAGGCAGCGGTTTTCCCCGCTGCTGAGGTCGTGCAGGTAGAGCTGGCAGGGGTCGATCGGGGTCGCCTTGAAATAGAGCAGCTTTTCCTGCGCCCGGTCGAGATTGAAATAGCCGATCACCGTGCCGTCGTCGACGACCGTTTCAAGCTCCCCGTCGGCCAGCCGCAAGCGGAGCAGCGGGCCGCCGCCGTGTCGGGTGGCGTTGGTGTAAATAGTGCGGCCGTCGGCCGACCAGGTGGGTGGGGACTGCGGAGGCGGGCTGCCGAAATCACCCAGAGTGCTGCAGCCGAGTTCGATGTCGTGCCGGGAAGTCAGCTCGCGCACCTCGCCGTCGGCCGGATCGACCGGGGTGACGAAGAGGACGGTGTTCTGCCACCAGGAGCCGGGGGAGAAGCGGCCGCCGAAGTAGGCGATCCAGCGGCCGTCGGGTGAAAAGCGGGGGGACGATTTGTTCCCTTCGTGGGCGGGTACCTGCCGCATGTCACCCCCTTCGGCCGGCACCAGGTAGAGGTTGGCTCCGCCGAACTCCCGATCCCAATCCGGCACCCGGCGGGAAAGGAAGAGAATGTGGCGGCCGTCCGGCGACCAGGTCGGATTGGTTTCGTCGTACTCCCCATCGGTGATCTGCACCGCCTCGCCTGTGGCGACATCGACCGTCCAGATATGCCATTTTTCCTGGGGCTCGTAGCCAACCCCTTCGGTCCGGTAGAAGGCCCGCGTGATGCGGCGGTCGATCACGCCGAGCTTCTTCTTCTGCTCGTCCTCTTCCCGCTCTTTTTCATCCGGATCTTTTTTCTGGAAATTGACCACCAGCCGGGATCCATCTGGCGACCACTCAAAATCGCCAATCCGGCCGTCGAGCGCTTCGGTCAGCGGGCGCGCTTCCCCACCGCCGGCCGGGATCAGGAACAGGCGGCTCCCATTCTCTTCACCCCGGCTGGAAAGAAAGGCGATGGTCCGGCTGTCCGGCGACCAGCGGGCCCCGGTGTCACTCTGTTTGCCGAAAGTGAACTGGCACGGTTCGCCTTCCTCGAGATCGAGATACCAGAGGTGGCAGGTTTTCTTTTCGTCTTTGGAGTCGACCTGCTGCAGCGAATAGATGACCGCCCGGCCGTCCGGGGAGAGCTCCGCTCCGGTGAGGAGCTGCAGCTGATAGAGATCTTCGGCCGCCATCGGCCGCTTGCTGGTGGTTGACATAATCATCTCCAGTTAAGAAGGGGGCTCCGGTTCGGAACCGGAATCCGCCTCATGGGAAGGTCGGCGTGCAGGGTCCACGAGCGGCCGGATTGTATCCCAACGATAGCGATCCATCACTTCGCGCCGGGAATAAAATAGCTCTTCCAGGTAGGGCTCGATTTCCATCTTCCAGATCGACGGCAGCCGGTCCGCCAGGTCATCCTGGAGAAAAAATGAGATGCCGACGGCGTAATCGTCGTCGCCGATCTCCCGGTTGAGCTGCTCCAGCAGTTCGATCAGGGGGTCCAGGGCCAGGCCGGTGCGCTCCCGGTGCCAGCGGCGCAGCAGATCGAAATCCGGCGTCAGGTGGATGAAAACGAAGCGGCGGCGCAGGGCGTGATCGATCAGAGCGATCGAGCGATCCGCCGTGTTCATCGTTCCCAGCAGCCGGACGTTGCCGGGAATGTGCAGGGTGCGGCCGCTGGCCAGGGTCACGCTCTCCTGCCGGTAGTCGAGCAGCCCCATCACTTCGCCGAAAACCCGGGAGAGATGGGCCCGGTTAATCTCGTCGATGATCAGGACACAGCGGCCGCCCCGGCCGGCCGCCCGCCGGCAGAAGTCGAGAAAGACACCGGGCCGGTTCTCGTACGAGAGGGCCCCATCCGGCCCGGTCACCGGCCGGATTCCTTCGACGAAATCCGCATAGTCGAAGGCCGGGTGGAACTGGACGATTTCAACCAGTCCATCTCCTTCGCCGGCCAGGTGGCGGGCGAGCTGGCGGGCCAGGAAGGTCTTGCCGGTGCCCGGCGGCCCGTAGAATATGGCCTGCTTCTTCCGCTCGATTACCTCGATCCAATCGGCCAGTCGGCTTCGCGGAATGAGGGTCGCCGCCTCGACCGCATCCAGCGAGAGGTAGCTGCTCGCATCGGCCGCTCCCACCGCAGGAGGCGCGGAGTCCGGGTCGGGTTGAATTTCATTCGATTCCGCTGCGTATTCCACCCGGTCCTCTCCGAGAGGCAGCGGCCGGTCGAGCGCGATCTGCCCCCGGTAGTCGAGCCGGCCGGCCCGCTCCTGGCTGACCGCGAAGGCCACCCAGATCAGGCTCTGCATGTCGATCATGTCGGTCGAGCCATAGGCCCCTTTCATTTCGGCCAGCAGGCCGTGCCAGTTCTTTTTGAGCCGTTCATAGAGCTCAGCCGACGGCCGGGGGGTGTAGAGATCCCCCATGCCCATAAATTTGAGATACCAGCGGGCCACGCTCGGCTTGACAAAGATTTCGGCGTGCGGCCGGACGAGAAAAAGGAAATAGGTGGGAAACGGCCAGCGGTTCGGCAGATCGTTGGCGTCGCAATATTCGCCAAAACTCGCCAGCCGGTCCGGCGACGGCCGTTTTTCATAGAGGAGGGCTCGCATCTGCTCGGCAAAGGCCCAGCGGTTCAGCCGCTCGTCGTAGAGAAGCGCCAGGTCCCCGCGCCGGGGCTGCGCCGTCCAGAGCAGGCTGGTCGCCTGTCCCAGCTGTTCCAGCCGCTCGATCAGCCCGTCGTAGGCGGCTGCCGCCAGCAGCTCCTTGAACGCCCTTTTTCCGAGTATCTCACGTGCCAGAGCGGCCGCCGCCCGCTTCGGGGCGATTTCATCCGCCACAAAGGCCGGGTGGGAAAAATCCTGCCAGTCCGGATACCGCTCCCGCACGAGCGCTACCAGTTCGTCGATTTGCCAGCCTGAGATCATAGCCATCCGGCGGTCGAAACCATGACAAATCGCCCCATTTCGGGAATAATTTTGGGACAGTCAGGCCAAAACAGCCGCCAGCACCTATTGTCATCTGAAATTCTCGCCATGACAAACGGGGGACGGCGGCCGGTTTGACCTCTGCTATAATCCAATCGTTCGACGGCACCTGTTCAGGGGGTTTCATGGGGTTTCAATCAATCTGGCGCTGGCTCCTCTTCTCTACCGGCATGCTGCTGCTGGTCGCGTGTTCGGGGCTGGGCGGTGACCAGCCCCGCGTGCTGGGCTCGGACTCACCAGAACCCCTGGCGGGTGCCGCCTGGATGACCTGCAGCCAGGCCTGCCGGGATCGGGCGCAGTGCGGCCGGGCGCAGAATATCGGCGTGGATGTCGTCCTGCTCAATACCTTTCAACCCGATGTCGTCGGCCAGAATATGATCCTGGGAGCGGGAACGGAAGTTCGCATCCTGGAAATGGCGGAGATTCAGCTGATTAAGACGATCAATTTTCAGGAAGTCTATCCGGCCCGCTTCTACTATGTCGAAGTCCCCAACCGCGCCCCCGCCTGGGTGGCCGGCTGGTGCATCGAACAATAACTGTTTTCGGAGGTGCCATGTCCATTCGACGTCAGGAAGAATTTGACCGGGAGACCGGCCGCTTCAAGCGCGGCCTGGTTCAAACCGGCCGCTTCATAATCTTTGGCGGAGCTGCCTACTGGATCGCCAGCCGGCTTCTGGCCAATGAAGTGATCACCCACAGTCAGATCTACCGCGCGGGCATTCCCCGGTCGGTGCCTGAAATGGTCCTGACGATCGGGATCGCCCTCGGCATTTTGGTCGGGTTTGAACTGATCTACTTTCTGTTTTACGTCTGGCTGAAGCCCGGCGGGCGCCGCCGGGGAAGCACTCCCTACGTTTCCCGGGAAGATCTCGACGGCTATGAGGATTGGTAGGTCGCCCGGCTCCCCCACCGCCGGCCGCCCTTTAACGATTATTTAAAATGAAAGCCTCCACCCGCTTCCTCGCCTTCGCGGCCGGATTCGCGGCCGGCCTTTCGACGCGCACGCTCCGCGCAGCCATGTTCGGCCTGGTCTATCTGCTGGCGCCGCCAATCCTCCACGGCCTGGTCCGGGGCAAATCGGCCGGGGAAATTATCGCCAGCCTGGAAGCTTCCGGCCGGCGGATGAGCCAGCAGCTCATGGAGGTGCACCCCAGCCGCTTTAATTATCACCTGCTGAACCACGTCGTGGGCATCGAGCGCTGGGGACAGGCCCGCCTGCGCGTCAGCCTGGGCGCCCCCTACATCCGGGACGAGTACGACCCCTACCGCCCCCCGCGCAGCCTCAGCTGGAACGAGCTGCAGGATCTCATGGCCGGCACACGGCGAGAGACGGTCGCCCTGGCCCGGCAAATCGAAGCGGCCGGCCGGCTTCAGAACCGGGTCGACCACAACAATTACGGCCGGCTCTCCATTCTGGCCTGGCTCCACTACCTCGATCTGCACGCCTGGTGGGAGCTGCTAAAAATCCGCTGACTTAACGGCCGAGGCGGCAGCAGGCCGACCCTGTTCGGCGCAGCCGGTCAGGACCGGCCGCGGCTTCACTGCGCTCGAGCTCCCCGCGCAGCCCCGTCACCAGGGCCTCCAGCGCAGCCACCGGTTCCCCCACGTCGAAAGTCAGGGCGATCACCCCCCCGTTCTCAAACAGGACCAGCAGCTCCCCCTGCCCGTGCTGCGGGCACTGATCGCACCGCAGTTGAACCGAGAGTTCGGCCAGCCGGTCCGTTTCAGGCAGGGTGTCGATCAGGGCCAGAAGGGCGGGGTCGACCGGTTCGCGGATCAGGGATACCGGCGGCAAGCCGGCCAGCTCCCGCGAAAAAACCAGGCTCTCCGGCGTGATCATCAGGGTCGACAGCCGTCCGGGACCGAAGCGCTGGTAGAGGAGGGAAGACCCGGCCTCCCCTTCGTTCACCAGCCGGAGAAAGCGGTCGCCGGCCGGTACCTGGGAGAGGTCGATCCAGCCGCCGGAAGCCGGGTTGGGGGCGACTTTCTGGCCGCTGCCGGTGGGAAATGGGCTCCCGGCGCCGTCTTCACTGCCGGTCGCCAGGATCGGTTCCCCCACGGGCTCAAGGGACTCCCCTTCCGGAATCGCTTCTGGCGCCGCCGGCTCCGCCTCGGTCACGGGGCGGGTCCCTTCGACCATAACCGGTTCCTGACCGGCACCGCAGCCGGCGAGCAAGACGGCCGTCAGAACGGCCGCGCCGAACCAGGTGAGAACTCGCTGAATGGGTTTCATTATCGTGGGGCTCTCTCCGCCATCCGGGCCGACGGCGGAGAGAGCTGGTTTTCTATCCAGGTTACTGGAAGGGGGTCCGATGAGCCAGTTCTTCTTCGACGATCTTGATGACCAGGCCGTCCAGCGAGGTGACATCGTAGTCGTCGACGTTGAAATCGGTCTCCGTTCCGGTCGTGCCGGCTCCACCCGCCCCATAGGTCAGGAAGAGAAAACGGCCGCCGGTGTATTGAGCGAGCTGGCGGAAAATATATTCACCCTGCTCGTCGAGACCGCTGCTGGCGATCGGATAGATTTTAATTCCACGGGACGCCGCTTCCTGCATCTCGGTGGCATAGCTGAATTCCTGGTCGGCGTAGTCGAGGTGCGGAGGCGCATCGGCCACCAGGAAAATCAGGCTGACGGTCTCTTCAATGCGCCATTCCGGCACGCGCACCGCCTTGTAAAGCCCTTCATTTAAATCTTCCGGATAATCCCCACCGCCATCGGCCGCCACTTCCGCCAGGGCTTCGGTGAAGAACTCGACATCGGGAGTAAATTCAAAGGTGCGGGTCGTGAACTGATCGCCGCGATCCCGGTAAACCGTCATGGCAAACCGGACATCCGGGGCCGACGGCAGGCTGTCGATGCGGGCGGCGATGGCCCGCATGTTTTCCTTGAGCTGGAGAATTTCGTCCGCCATACTGCCGGTGGCATCGATCAGAAAGAGGACGTCGAGCCGGGTCTGGGCCGTCGACTGCCCCTGCGGGTCGAGGCTCACCTGCCACTCCCGCTGAGAGCTCGACCGGTCGATGGTCAGCGTGCGGGTCTGGTCGCCGGCACGGATCTCCAGGTCGAACTGGCTGGCCTGCGCCCCGGCCGGGTAGGCGGCCGGGAAAAAGTAAACACGGCCGTCGCTGTGTGTCCGGAGCACCGCCACCGGCTGGCCACCGGCCGTGATTCGCACCGCGGCGCCAAGGATGGGAAATCCGGTCGTATCTTTGACCCAGATCTGGTGGCGCTCGGTCACGTCGACGTCGATTACCCGGGCGCCGCTGTAGTTCCGCCGGTAATTGAAGTAGTCATCCCAGCGGGCGTTGTCATCCACATCGCCGGCCGTCAGACGGCTGGCCTGGTCGAGCGTCAGCGACGGTTCGACGGCCGATTCACCGGCCTCCGGCGCGGCGGCCGGTTCCCCTGCGGCCGCCATGACTTCTTCCTCCACGGCCACTTCGACCATCACGTCGGAACGCGCGGCCATTTCTGCCGGCGCCGTGGCCGCGGCCACCCCGGAGGAGTCGATCCACCCCTCCTCTGAAGAGCCGCCGCTGGTTTTAACGCCCGGTTCGGGCTCGACGAGGCTCACACCCCCATCGCCGGCACAGGCGGCAAGCAGCAGGGACAGGATCACTAAATTTGGTAAAAACCATCCGTTGTTCTTCTTCATGACCAACCTCCATTTGCACATTGAACGTCGTTTCGATCTGGCCGGCTGGTTTTATAACGACGGGAGGAATACAAAGGTTCCCCCATGTCTTCCCCATCGGGTTTAATGGTACAATGAGAGCCTTATGAATCGACTGCAGCGGGCGACGATCGCCCAACAGGGCTGGTTGTGGGCGACGGCCGCCATCGCCGTACTCATCGACCAGGTGACCAAGTGGCAGGTTGAAGCAAATTACGAGCTCGGCGCTGTGAGCTATCCGCTCCCCGGTCTCAGCCACATCTTCCGGCTCGTCCACGTCTACAATCGAGGAGCGGCATTCGGGACCCTGCAGGAGTTCGGCTGGTTTTTCTCGATCGTCGCCATCGGAGTCACCGCCTATCTGCTCCTGCTGAACTACCAGACCCCCGGCGAGCACCGGCTCTTTCGGATCGTCCTCGGCCTGATCATGGGCGGTGCACTGGGGAATGTCATCGATCGCTTCCGCCTGGGCCATGTCACGGATTTCATCCACTTTAATTTTCGGCCGCTGGTGGCCGGCGTGCCGGCGCTCGATTTTCGCTTTCTCGACATTGCCGTTTTTAACTGGGCCGACACCTTTATCGTCTGCGGGGTAATCCTGCTTGGATTTCTCATGTGGACCAATCGATTGCCTGAAGAACACCTCGAGGGTAGTCGAGCCGATGCCCCGGTGACCGGAGCCGCTCCGGTCTTCCGGATCCATTCCCTGGCTTCATTCGAACCGGTGGTCCGCCACCCGGAAGAAGTGGAAGCCGATCCAGAAGGCTGGCAGGTCGCTCGTTTCGGCCTGCGCGCCGTGTTTCTGGTGGTCGTGGGGACGGTCTTCTGGATGACGGCCGTAGGCCTCACCCTGCGCCGCAGCCAGCGAGGACGCCGAGGGTAACCCAGCTCACAACGTGAATTTTCCGTGAATTTGAACCGGTCGGGTCAGAGGTAGACCGGGCTGTTCCATCTAAGAAAGACGCTCGCATACTCGACCGGACCCTTAATTGACACCTCAACGAATTTTTCAGGGGATCCCTCTGGCGCAGAGAAGGAGACAAAACGAAATGCCTATGTCAAAAGATGAGGTGCTGCTCACACAGGACGAAGAATCCCTCGGTGGAGAAGCCCTGGTCTTTTCCATACCGCAGGAATTTATTGGCGAGCGGGTCGACAAGGTCCTG
>JBFFZG010000207.1:0-8816 GCA_041568735.1 Promineifilaceae bacterium (SeqCode) | reverse complement strand
GGCGGGGGGGGGCAACCTGGGAAGTGCTGATCCGGCTGACCCCACGGCCGCTGGCCACCCGCAGCTGGCGAGAGGTCGACCGGCCGGGTGCGCTGTCCGGCCCTCTGGCGGCTCTTATGATTGATCTGGCCATGGCGAGTCCCGAGGGGCGGGTCTTTAACCTCGCCTGCGGCTCCGGCTCGCTGCTGGCTGAATGGGCCGGGGTCACTGCCCGGCCGGTTTGGCTCGGTGGGGGAGACCTGTCACTGGATGCTCTCGCTGCGGCCCGCGCCAACATTGAGGCAGCCGGCGTCCCGGCCGAACTGCTGCAGGTCGAAGGCGGGGCGCTGCCCCTTCAAAATGCTTCCTGCGCGGCGGTCCTAGCCGATTTGCCCTGGGGGCAGCTCGTCGGCAGCCATGCGACCAACGCCATTCTCTACCCGCGCCTCCTGGCTGAAGCGGCTCGCCTTTTGGCTCCCGGGGGGCGTCTGGTGGTCATCACCCACGAAATCCAGCTGTTTGAAAAATCCCTGGAACGGCAGGCGGACGTCTGGGAAGTAGACCGCGTCCTAAAATTGAAGATCGGGTCGCTGCGGCCGCGAATATACTGTGTTCTGCGCCGCTAAGAGGTCATTTTCCCCATGACTGCAACTTTTGCCGCCGAAACCGGGTAGTATCTATGAAGCTATGGATGCGCCGGATGAAAAAACCCTGGTCAGGCAGAGCTGCGCGGGAGATCCGGCGGCCTACGGCGAACTGGTCCGGCGCTACCAGAGATCCGTGTTTGCCGTCTGCTACCGTTTTTTGCGGGAGCGGCTAGACGCCGAAGACGCGGCCCAGGAGGTGTTTCTGCGGGCGCACCGCTATCTGGCGGGCTTTGACGAAGAGCGCCCTTTTGGGCCCTGGATCCGTCGCATTGCCGCCAACACCTGCATCGATCTCCTGCAGCGGCGCGGGCTCACACCCATGCCTCTGCTCGAAGAGGTAGACCGGCCGGTTTCCGGTGATCCGGGTGGTCCCGAGCAAATTCACATTGATCGAGAACAGCAGGATCGGGTTCGCCGGGCGGTGGCGTCGCTGCCGGAGCATTATCGCCTCGTCATCGAACGCCGCCATTTTTGGGAAGAGAGCTACCAGGAAATTGCCGACGCGCTGGGGCTGCCGTTGAACACGGTCAAAAGCCACCTGCTGCGGGGGCGCAAACTGCTCATGGAGCGGCTGCGACATGGATGAATACGGTTTATCGTTTGAGGAAGAACTGGCATTGCAGGCGTATCTCGATGGCGAACTCCCTCCCGTCGAACGGGAAGTCCTCGAGGAAAGACTGCGGCAGGAGCCGAAGCTGGCGGCCGCCCTGGCCGAGTGGCGAGCTCTGATCAGCGCGATAGAAACGGCCGGTATTCCTCCCCTGCAGCGGGATATCGCGGCGGCGGTTGTTGCCAACCTTGCGCGGGATGAGACGGATGCCCGGACACTTCGCCGGCTGACCCTGGCGGAGCTGGCCCTGATCGCCCTGCTCGTGATCGGGAGCTGGCCTCTCTGGCAGCTGTCCCTGCCGGCCCTCTTTCGGATTGAGCCTGGAGCCGGCCTGGCCGCGGCCGCTGGGGCTGCCCATCTGCAGGCGGCCCTGTGGCAGGAGCGCCTGGCGGCCTGGGTCGAGGCGATACGCGCCTGGACCGCTCAGCTCGGCGAAAGCTGGGGCGGGCTGCTGGCGGCTGTTCCGCTCTCTACCTCCTGGCTGCTGTCGATGGCCCTGGTGGCCTTTTTGGTCTGGCTTGTCGGGACCGGCTACCTGGTGACCGGCCGCCCACAAAATTATCGTTCATAAAGTCATACAGGATATCGCGATGGAACTGCTGCAAATACTCGTTGGCGCTTTTCTGCTGATTCTTACGGTCACCGCCCTGCTGACGGCCCTGATCGGTTTCTTCCCCCGTTTTACCGGCCAGGTGGAGCGGGCCGTCCTGCGCACGCCCGGGCGGACCCTGGTTGTCGGGCTGATCAACCTCTTCTTTCTCGGCACCATCACGCTCACCCTGGGCGCCCTGGGGCAAAATGTCTCCCAGATCTTTTTTCTCCTGGCGTTTATTTTCCTTGCGCTGCTGGCGGCCGGTTTTCTCTTTGGCCTCCTGGGGCTGGTGCAGCTGCTCGGCCGCCGGCTGTGGCCGGAGCGGGAGGCCTTTGCTCAGACCAGCCGTGCCGCCGCCCTCATTACTCTCGCCGCTTTGACGCCGTTCGTCGGCTGGTTTGGTTTTCTGCCGGTTCTGCTGACCGCCGCCCTGGGGGGGAGTGTGATGGTGCTGGCCGGCCGCTTCCAGGCCGGCCGGGAGCCCGTGGATCGCGCCGATCCCGAAACCATTTCTCCCGATTGATCGCTCACATTCGAAATCTGCTGCAACAACTGGCTTTTCTGCGTGGTATATCTCGTTAATTCCAGGCGCTCCGGCGTCGAATTGAATGGAGGTATGCCATGTCCGATGTCTATATCGCTTTTGGGACCCTGCTTTCGCTGGGAATTGTCTTTCCCGGCCTCTTGATGACCTGCTGGCTTTTATTTCCCAATCTCGTTCGCCGGACAAGTGAGCGGGTGGGAATGACCCCAGGCCGCAGCTTCGGGCTGGGGCTGCTGGCGGCCCTGCTCACCGCCCTGCCGGTCGCCATTCTGCTCAATCTCGGTTTTCCGCCGGCAAATTTCCTGGCGGCCTTGATCGTTCTCGGCGGTCTCGGTCTGGCCACGACGGGAGCCGCCGGCCTGGCCGCCTGGATGGCCGGCCGGCTGGGGGAGCGCTCCGGTGGCGACAGCTCGTCAGCGGCGTCCTTTTTGAAAGCCGCCATCATCCTCGAACTGGCGGCCGCCTTCCCGGTCGTCGGCTGGTTCCTGGTCATTCCGGCCGTTTTTATGACCGCCTTCGGCGCGGGCATCTTTGCGCTGCTGCACTGGCGTCCGCATCCGAAACTCGACCTGCAAGAGCCACGCATTGTGGTGCAGCCGGCCGGAGCCAACGATGTCACCTGAACGGCGGCGATTCCTGCAGCTCGCCGGGCTGGGGACGGCCGGGGCGGTGCTGTCCGGCTGTTCGCCCCTCTATTCACGGCTGGCCGGGGGACCGCGGGGCCTGGAACGCTGGCCCGCGGCCGTCCCGGCGGCCACCTTTGCCGGTCTGAATCGGCTGACCTATGGGCCAACCCCGGAAGAACGAGAGCTGGTGCGGGAAATCGGGCTGGCCGGCTGGATCGAGGAGCAGCTGGCGGCGGAGCAGATCGACGATTGGGAAGCGGCTCTGCGGCTGCGTCCCCACGACTTGATCGAGCGAGAGGCGGATGCCCTGGTCGATTGGGATGAAGCCGATGTAACCGGCGCTTTGCAGCAGGCCACGCTTCTGCGGCGGGTCTATTCCCGGCGCCAGCTCTACGAATTGATGGTCGAATTCTGGACCGATCACTTCAATATCGCCATCGCCAAGGAAGACTGCTGGGCTCTGAAAGTGGTCGACGATCGGGAGGTCGTCCGGCCCCACGCGCTCGGCCGCTTTGGCGACCTGCTGCAGGCCAGCGCCCATTCGCCGGCCATGCTCATCTACCTCGATAATCAGGTCAATGTCCGGGAATGGCCCAATGAAAATTACGCCCGGGAAGTCATGGAGCTCCATACGCTGGGAGTGAATGGGGGTTATTTCCAGAATGATGTGATGGAGTTGGCGCGGATGCTGACCGGCTGGACCGTGAAAGAGCATTTTTCCTGGGGGGAATTTACGTTTGACCCGGATATCCACGACGATGGAGCCAAAATCCTCCTCGGCCGCCAATTTGCCCCGGCCGGACAAGGGGAAGGGGAGGCGGCCCTGGCCATGCTGGCCGCCCATCCGAGTACGGGCGAATTCATCAGCGGTAAGCTGGTGCGCCGCTTTATCAGTGATCGGCCGGAGCGGGATGCCGCCGAACTGACGATGCGAGCCGCGGAGGTTTTTCGCACCACCCAGGGGGATATTCGGGCGGTGCTGCGGGTCATTCTCCTGGACGGCCTGCTCCAATTTGGCCCCCACCTGCCGCCCAAGTTCAAGCGACCGGTCGAGTTCGTAACGAGCGCGCTGCGCCAGCTCCAGGTTGAAACCGACGGCCGTGCGGTCATCATCGACGAACTGCGGCTGATGGGCCAGGCTCCGTACGAATGGCCGACCCCGGATGGCCCCCCCGATATGGCCGAGGCCTGGCTGCGCAACCTCATGCCGCGCTGGCGCTTTGCCCTGGCCCTGGCCCGGGATGAACTGGCGGGAACAACCTGGCGGCATGGACCCGCGATGCTGGCGGATGCCGCGACTCCCGAAGGGCTGGTCGATCGGGTGGCCGGGCTGCTGCTCGACCGGCCGCTGGATTCAGGCGATAAAAACCGGCTCCTGCGCTCCCTGGAACCGGACATCCGATCAGATCTCAGGCAGGCGCTGCCCTTTGTTGTCGCCGCCATCCTGGCCTCGCCAGGATTCCAGTGGCGGTGATCGAGAGTTGGGAATTAGGAGGTGGTGATGGTCACCAAAATGAAGCGTCGTGATTTTTTGCGGGGGTTAGCGGCGGCGCCGCTGGCGGCGGGTTGGCCGGCCTGGATGCCCCGGCTGGCGTTTGCCCCGGCCGAAGTCAGTCCACGCGGGGATGTCCTGGTGGTGATTTTTTTGCGCGGGGCGGCCGACGTGCTCAACATGGTGGTCCCGTTTGGCGAGGATGCCTATTACCGGGCCCGGCCGACCATTGCCATTCCCCGGCCGGACCACAATGGGGTGCCGGTCAATCAGCGGGCCGTCGACCTGGACGGATTCTTCGGTCTTCACCCGGCCCTGGCGCCCCTGCGGACCGCCTGGGAAGCGGCTGAGCTGGGGCTCATCCACGCCTGTGGCGCCCCGGATGAATCGCGCAGTCACTTCAAGGCGATGGCGCTGATGGAGCGGGGTGTCGAGGATGAGCGAGGGCCGGCCTCCGGCTGGGTCAACCGCCACCTGGCGTCCTACAACACGGGCAATTCCTCCCCGATTCGCGCCATCGGGCTGGGGGGACTGCTGCCCCGGAGCCTCTATGGCGCCGTACCGGCGACCGCCATGCGTTCAATCGTCGATTTCCATCTCAATGGGGATTATCGCGCGGCGCGGCAGATGGAGGCGATGCTGCGCGGCCTGAACCAGGGGGATGATGCGCTGGCAGCGGTCGGGCGAGAAACGCTCAGCGTGCTGGAGATACTCAACCGGCTCGATCCGGAAGCTTATCGGCCGGCCGATTCAGCCGCCTACCCGGATTCGGCTTTTGGCTTCAATTTGCGGCAGATCGCCATGCTCATCAAAGCCGACGCCGGCCTGGAAGTCGCCGCCGTCGATCTCGGGGGATGGGACACTCATTTTGGCCAGGGGGGGAGCACCGGGCTGATGGCCTCGCTGCTGGCCGACCTCGGCCGCGGGCTGGCGGCCTTCCACCGGGATATGGCCCTTCACCTCGACCGGCTCACCGTGGTGGTCATGTCGGAATTCGGCCGGCGAGTTCATGAGAATGCCAGTCTCGGCACGGATCACGGCCACGGCAGCCTGATGATGCTCCTCGGGGGAGGGGTCAACGGCGGCCGGATCCTGGGTCGCTGGCCGGGGCTCGAAGAAGCAGGCCTTTTCGGACCGGGTGATCTGGCAGTGACAACCGATTACCGGGATGTTCTGGCAGAAGTGGTTTCGCGGCGGCTGAACAACCCATCGCTGGCCGAAGTCTTTCCCAATTTTTCGCCCCAGTTTCACGATTTCCTGGCGACTAGAGCCAGTTGAATCGGTGTCAGGAGGGTCGAAACGGGCTTTTCTCCCTCTGGATGATATGCACTGCGTCAATTTGGCTTGAGGTTTCATGGGGGATCCATTATCATGTAGAGGTTAGCCTAATCGATTAAGAACTGGACCTCGCCGCCCGTCGCGCGAGGTTTTTGTTTGCCCGGAGAGTGATGGAACAGGTACGGAAAGATCTCAGAAATATTGCGATTATTGCGCATGTCGACCACGGCAAGACCACTCTGCTGGACGGGATGCTGCGCCAGGCCCGGGTATTTCGGGCCAACGAGCAGGTCATGGAGCGGGTGATGGACTCCAACGATCTCGAGCGCGAGCGGGGGATCACGATCGTGGCCAAGAATACGGCCGTTATCATCCCCGATCCCGCCAGCAGCAGCCCGGTCAAGATCAACATCGTCGACACGCCCGGCCACGCCGATTTTGGCGGCGAAGTCGAGCGGGTGCTCAACATGGTCGACGGCGTGCTGCTGCTGGTCGATGCGGCCGAAGGACCCAAGCCGCAAACCCGGTTTGTCCTCAAAAAGGCGCTGGAAATCGGCCATCGGGCGATCGTAGTCATCAATAAGATCGATCGCAAAGACGCCGATCACAACCGGGTTCTCGATGAAACCTTTGACCTGTTCATCGAGCTCGGCGCCACGGACGAGCAGGCGGATTTCCCCGTCGTCTACGCGATCGGCATCGACGGCCGGGCCGGCCTGACGGCGGATCTCTCCCCCGACCTGCAGCCGCTGTTTAATCTAATTTTGGAGCGGGTTCCGGCG
The DNA here is from genome assembly GCA_041568735.1 of Promineifilaceae bacterium (SeqCode). Lineage (GTDB taxonomy): Bacteria > Chloroflexota > Anaerolineae > Promineifilales > Promineifilaceae > WTJY01. The sequence continues at coordinate 2,266 of JBFFZG010000207.1, read as the reverse complement.
CCAAAGGTCGATTTTTCAGCGCCGCTGCAGATGCTGGTGACGAACCTCCATTACGATACCTACCGCGGGCTCACGGCCGTCGGCCGCATTTTCAGCGGCAAGGTCCGGCTCAACCAGGCGATCACCCGCATTCACCGGGACGGCACCTACAGCAACGAGCGCGTGCAGTATCTCTACGTTTTCGAAGGACTCGAGCGCCGCGAGGTCGAAGAAGCCTCGGCCGGGGATATTGTGGCGATCGGCGGCCTGGCCGGCATCGCCATTGGCGATACCCTGGCTGATCCGGAGAATCCGGTCCAGCTGCCGACCATCGATGTCGAAGAGCCGACGGTCCGCATGACCTTTGGCGTAAACACCTCCCCCTTTGCTGGCCGGGAAGGGAAATACGTCACCTCCCGCCGCCTGCGAGATCGCCTGATGGAGGAGCTGCGCCACAACGTTGCCCTGCGGGTCGAGGAAACCAACAGTCCGGACACATTTCTCGTCGCCGGTCGGGGTGAGCTCCACCTGGCGATCCTGATCGAAACGATGCGGCGGCAAGGGTATGAATTCGAGGTGTCGCGGCCGGAAGTGATCCTCAAGACGGATGACAGTGGCCAGTGGGTCGAGCCCTTCGAGGAGGTTTTCATCGAAACCCCGGCCGAATCGGTCGGGGCGGTCGTCGAAATGCTGGGGAAGCGCCGCGGCGAGATGCTGAACATGGGCGAGACTCCGGACGGGGTCACCCGGCTGACCTACCGGGTGCCGACCCGCGGGCTGCTTGGCTTCCGCCACAACTTCCTGACGGCCACGAAAGGGATGGGGATCGTCAACACGCTGTTCGACAGCTACGGTCCTCTGTCGGGGATTATCCCGTCGCGAAACAAGGATTCACTTGTCGCCTATGAAAGCGGGACGACGACAACTTTTGGTCTCAAGAATGCCGAAGAGCGGGGGACACTCTTCCTCGGAGCCGGCATCGAAGTCTACCAGGGGATGGTGGTCGGCGAGCATCTGCGGCCCGGCGATCTCGACGTCAATGTCTGCAAGAAGAAGCATCTGACTAACATGCGCAATGCCGTGCGCGACATCGAAGTCCGGCTGACGCCGCCGCGCGAAATGAGCCTCGACGAATGCATCGAATACCTCGCCGACGACGAACTGCTCGAGGTGACGCCGTCGAGTCTGCGCCTGCGTAAGCGGCTGCTCGATCCGGTGCAGCGGCAGAAGCAGATTAAAAAGACCAAAGAGGCGATGACAGCCTAGCGGCTCCCGGGTGATGCCTGGATGATGGACCAGTCAAATCGCGAGACGGTCGCCTTCGACATGGAAGGGACCCTCAGTGCCGGGGTGACCTGGCGGGGGATTCGCGATTACCTCGTGGCACACGGGCAAAAAGATTTATTCCGGCAGTTTATCCGCTCCCAAATCCTTCGGCTTCCGCTCTACTATCTTGGCCTGATCAACCGTCAGAAATTTCGCGAGGAATGGCTGCGCCAGCTGCTGCGCCTTTTCTCCGGGATGAGTCGGGATGCGTTCGATGAGGTTTCCGAATGGGTGGTCGCCCATGAATTATGGCCGCAGCGGCGGGCCAACGTGATTGAAGAGCTCCAGGCCCATCGCGCTGCCGGCCGACGAGTCGTCGTGGTTTCCGGCCTGATCGAGCCCATGCTCGTCCGGTTCGCCGGCCGTCTGGACTGCGTGTCTATTGGCACGCCGCTTCTCTACGATAGGGATGTCTTCACCGGAGAAACGGATGGGCCGTTTTTGACTGGTCAGCTCAAAGCAGCCCGGCTGGGCCCTTTTACCGATCCTTCGGGCCGGATTGAGGCCGCCTACGGGGATACCTACGGCGATGTGGCCATGCTGGAAATGAGTCGGCAGCCGACGGCCGTTGCCCCGGAGGCCAGACTGGCCCGGGTGGCGCTGGCCAACGGCTGGCGCATCTTGTCAGACGACTAGCCGGCCGCGATAAACCTCCAGGTTCTGGCCTTTTTTCCCAAAATCCGCTAGATTCAGCCGCCGGCCAGCTCCCTTGCGGCCGGATTCTCGCTGCGGCGATAGGCGGTGCCCCCATGGACGAAAAATTTTTCCCATTGAGTGGATACGAAGCGCCAGCGGCTGATGAAATGGCCGCGCGGGCGGCTGATTTTTACGCGCGCATGCGCCGGCGCCGCACGGTGCGGCAGTTTTCCAGCCGTCCGGTGCCGCGGCCGGTCATCGAAGACTGCCTGCGCGCCGCCGGGACCGCGCCGAGCGGGGCCAACCAGCAGCCCTGGTATTTCGT
>JBFFZG010000206.1:0-8829 GCA_041568735.1 Promineifilaceae bacterium (SeqCode) | reverse complement strand
GCGTCGTAAATCTGCAGTCCGGCCGTGTAGTTCGCTTCAAAAATGTAGCCGTCGCGGATAAACAGATTGTGGTCGATGGCGGTCGTGCGGCCGGCGTGGGTGCTGATGAGCACCGGCGCGTCGAGATCGCGCACATCCCAGATGTAGGAATGGGTGTTGTGGCCGAAGCTCTGCTCGTCGGTTTCATCGCCGAGCACAAAATAGGCGTGGTCCTCGGTCAGCCAGCCCTGGTGGGTGTAGCTCGAGCCGGGGTAGGGAGCGCGGGCGAGCTGCACCGGGGCGGCCGGGTTCTGGACGTCCACGATGGTCAGGGTGTCTTCATTAGCGTTGAAGCAGACTTCCCGCCCCTGGTGGGCGGCGTCCGGCCCATTGTAGATGACGCATTGGGCGTCATGGGTGTAGCCGTCGGCGCTGAAGCAGCCGAGAAAGTCCGGTCTGGTGGGATCCTGCAGGTCGAGGATGCGCAGGCCGCCGGCGCAGGTGGTGCTGCCGACGACGAAGGCGCGGCCGGTCGCCTCGTTGATGGCGATGTTGTGGGCACGCCCAAAGCCCGTATCGCGGGCCGTCTGCTGGAACACGACCGGCGGATTGGTGACGGCGCGCAGCCCGGTCAGGTCGAAGATCTGCAGCCCGTGCGTGACGACGAAATTCCCATCGCCGACGATATAGGCGTGGTTGTTGTAGACCTTGACATCGCGCCAGAGAACGTTGGGCACCGGGGCCGGCAGGGTGCCGACCAGCACCGGGTTGGTGGGGTCGCTGATGTCGACAAACGAGACGGCCGTGCTGTGGCTCTGGATGGCGTACTCGATCCCGGTTTCCGGGTCGGTCCAGCCCCAGATATCGGAGCCGGTGCCGCCGACTACGGCGTTGGTGGGCAGGAATGCCAGTAAATCAACATTGCGGCAGGGATAAATCCCGGCCATCCCCGTGGCGGGATCGCAGGGAATATCGCTCAGGGGGGGCCGCACGACCACCTGGGCGGCGTCATCCCCGTGGGAATGGCTGCTCGGGTCGTGGGAGGGAGAAGTGCTGCCCCCGAGATCCCCTTGCACCGGCCGGTTCAGGGAAAAACCAGCCGCGAGCAGCACCAGAAGAGACCAAAGCAGCAGGTATCGGGTGCGAAATAGCGTCTGAAATCGGCTCATCATTTTCTCCTTCTTGGTCGCTGGCCGCTGCCCTTGAGATCAGGCCGGCAAACACCAGCGGCGGCAGTTATTCAGCATATTCGGGACATGGCGGGTTGAGTTCCGACAGCTGAGATGTATCGTGCAGCACCGCCCTCAGGGCGTCGATGCGGCCGTTTCCGAAGCATTTATCGTAGCCGGAAAGTCCGATATCAATCGTGGTGGCCTGCAGATAGGCTTCGACCTGGCCGGGGGCCATCTTTACATCCCCATCCGGGCCGAGCCGGCCATACTGGCTGACGATCAGGGCGGCCACGCCCGCTGCATGGGGGGAAGCCATTGAGGTACCCTGGATGCAGCCGTACGTGTTACCGGGAAAGGTCGAGAGAATAGTCTTCGTGCAGTCGCCGGTCCTTCCGTTGCCGCCCGGGGCAGCCACGTCGGCCATGCCAGCACCGTAGTTGGAATAACTCGCCTTTTCACTTCGAGCTCCCAGGGCCACGACGCCCAGCACGCCGGCGGATTCGGCGGGAATGACTTCGCATTGATTCCCATCGGGCGGATTCGCCAGGTCGACGTCCGAATTGCCCAGGGCGGCAATGGGGGTGACCCCCTGTTTGCGCGCATATTGAATGGCCCGCTCGACCGCGCGGCGGAAAGCCCGCATCGCGCTGTCGTTGCTGCATTTAAATTCGGTGGAAGCCAGCAAATCATCATCGTCGACGAAAAAGCTCATGTTGATCACATCGAGCTGGGCATCGCCGGCATAGGTGATGCCCGCCACGGCCGAGCTGGCATAGCAGTAGCCGGCGGTGTCACAAACTTTGACCGGAACCAGCGTCACGCCGGGCGCCACCCCGACCACGCCGACACCGTTCGCCTGCGCGGCAATGGTGCCGGCCACGTGGGTGCCGTGAAACCCGTTGTCCACGCAGGGATCCGGGGTTCCAATTCCCGGTCCGAGCGGGATGAAATCCCGCCCCCGGGCGCAGTCGACATTGGTCGCGCCGCCGGCGACACCATCCTCATCAAAATCGAGATGCGCGGCGTCAATTCCGGTATCGAGCACGCCGACATCGACCGCCCGCCAGCCGGCCTGCAGCTGGTGGGCTTCGGCCGTTCGAATCTGGCTCATATCCCACTGGAGCCCCGCCATTGGGTCGAATGGACCGGCAGGGTCCCCTTCCAGATCGACGGCAGCCCCGGCAGCCATCATTTCCGCGCCGGTCGGCAGCGATTTCCAGCTGAAGTTCGGCCCGACGTCGGCCACCAGCGGTGAGGCGCTCATCGTCTGGATGAACAACGGGTTGGCCGCCTGCACCACGGCCACACCGATCTGGGAAGTCAGGTCGGCTTTCACCAGGCCGCCGGCCGCGGCCACCAGGCCTAAGGCGGTGCCGGCGTCGGCATCCATGAGAAAACTCCCGTCAGGGGCTGTCTGCCCGGTGAACAGCACCAGGTAAATATCGGATCCATCGGCCCTGGCCGGTGACAGGGCCGCGCCGGAAAGAGCCAGCACCAGCAGGCCGGCGATCACGAGTAAGAAGTTTGGAGGACGCATCCTTTACTCTCCCTATAGCATTCGGTTCAGATCGATCAAATTCAAAATAGAGCCGGGCGGATCCGGTCGATCCGCCCGGCTGTGGTTCATTCACCAATCAGGGCAGCAGCGGCTTGACGGAAACCGCATTCGACTGCACATTGCCGGAGACGGCGATCGTCTCGGCCGCCTGGCTCAGGTTGACCAGGGTGAAGAACGCCTGCCCCGTCAGGTCGGTGACCGCCGTGAAGCTCTCCGTGCCGGCCGCCGTCACCCGGGTCAGCGTGACCTGCGCCCCGCTCATCGGGTTCTGGCCGGCGTCGTAAGCCAGCACCGTGAACAGCTGCAGCTGGCCGATGACCCCCTCGCTCAGGAGCAGCGGGTTGAGCACCAGGGTCGAGGCCTGGCCGTTAGCCGACGAGCCGCCGCCGGAGGTCGAACCACCCCCACCAGAGCCGGACCCGGCCGCCTGGTGGACCTGGAGGTTGCCGCCGTCGATGACGGCGTCGGCCGTCCGGCCGCTCGTGCTGTAGCCACAGCCGGCCGTGCACATCAGGACGAAGCGGTCGCTGTCTTTACCCGGCTCGCCGTTGTCTTCGACGCAGACTCGGAAGGCGGCGGCGCTGCCGTTGTAGGTGCCCGTGCCGCTGAACTCGAGGGCGTTCGGGCCGGCGCTGATGCCGCCGCAGCTGCCATTGACGGCGCCGAGGGTGGTGACGTCGGTCAGGTGGATCTTGACATCCGTCCCCTTATCGTTGAGCTGCAGGTTGCCGCTGAAGCCGGCCGACTCCTGCTTCGCGTTGAAGCCGAAGTTGATCTTCTTGCCGTCGGTGGCGGCCAGCCAGCCGCCGCCGGTCGTCTTCGTGGCGTCATTCGGCGGCGGGGGGGTGTCGGTGATGGTTATGGAGACCGTGGCGCTGTCGCTGCCGCCCCGGCCGTCCTCGATCGTGTACGTGAAGCTGTCGGCGGTCGAGGTCGAGCCGTCATGCATGTACGTCAGGCTGCCGTTCGGGTTCTCCGTGACCGTGCCGCTGGACGGCTGGGTAAAGGAGGCCACGGAGATCGTATCCCCGTCCGGGTCGCTGTCGTTGGCCAGGACGTCGATTGTCACCGAGCCGCCCCGGTTGACCGTGGCGCTGTCGTCAACGGCGATCGGATCGTTATTGACCCCCGGCTCGGCGATGGCGCACAGGCCGGTGCCGGCGGCGATGTCGGCGGCCGCGGCCGGCCCGGTGCGGGTCGGCGGCACGACGAGGCCGGTCGCTCCGGCCGAAAGCGGGGTGGCCGGTCCGGTCCGCGGCAGCGGGATCGTGGGCTGCGGGTCAGCCGACGTCTGCGGGATGCCAAAGCCGGAGTCGAGGAGCTGGTTGTTGTAATGCACGACCAGTCCTTCGCCGGTATCGAGAAAGCTGGACACGACCTGGATGAGCAGCTGGTTTCTAACCGTCCCGTTGACCGGGATGCGGCTGATGTTCAGGGTGGGAACCCCGGCCGCATCGAAGGTGAGCCGGGTGCTGCCGCGGCCGATGATCTTCTCCGGCTGCACGGCGCTGCTGGCGTTGAAATTGGGATCGGCGAAGAAGGTCACATCAACCTGGGAGCCGAAGGCGATGGCCGTGGCGTTTTCGGTCGACCAGTGCCAGCGCAGCTCCACCTCGCCGTCGATCGTGCCGCTGTAAGCGCCGACCCAGAAGGCGGCCAGCGGATTGCCGACGAAATCGTCATTGGCCAGCGGCGTTGTCGTCTGCTGCGTGGCCGTGTCGGTCAGGGTCGGCGCGCTCTGGTTGAAGCTGTTGTTGAACGGCGGGCCGGCAGCCTTGGAGATCTGGTCATCGGGCAGGCCGTGGAACCAGAAATCGTCGGTCTGGGGCGGCGGCGGCGGCGGTGGGTAGAAGAAGGCGTACCCTTCCCCACCGTTGGCGTCGGTCGTCGTCGCGCCGTTGCAGGCGGCCGAGCGGACGGCAAACTCATACTGCTTGCTGCTGTCCAGCCCGAAAACCTGCACGTGGTGGACCCGCGTCAGTGCCGGCGTGCCGACCTGGGTCCAGGTGGACGTCCCCTGCTCGCGGAAGAGAACCAGGGAGTTGGCGGCGACGTCGGTTTCCCAGGATACGGTGACCGCGTCGTCGACCGGTCCGCTGCCGTGGAGGCCGTCGTAGTAGACGCCGACTTTGGAAATAGTCGGGGCCGGTGTGCCTGGATCGCAGGGCGCGCCGAGCGGGTTGGTTTCCCCACCGGTGTAGAGCACCAGCCGCGGCCGGTAGGCCGGGCCGTTCGAGCGCCGGTTGAAGCCGAAGTCCATGGCGAAGAGGCCGGTGCCCGAAACGGGGGTCGATTCGTAGCGGAAGGCGGCCAGACGCTCGCCCGATGACACGCTGGTCAGCGTGTCCCGCAGCGCCTGCAGGTCGGCGCAGTTAAAGGTAAAGGCGTAGTCGTAGCCGGCGCCGCGCAGGTGAGCGCTCTCGGGATAGACCCGGGCGTCGGCGGCCGCGTCGTGGATCATGTCGTACGTCTGGGTGCCCCACGTCGTTTCAACCGACTCGTCGAGCAGGTCGACGTAGAGCTGGGGATCCTGGGTATAGCGGATCATCCAGTCGTGGGCGCTGGTCATCTCGACGTAGGCGCCGGTAATGTCGGCCGGATCGAGCGCCCCTTCCGGAATGCGGAACATGAAAGCGCCGAGGATCCCGTTGCCGGCGTTGGTCCCGGCGTAGAGCTGGGTGCCGGTGCGCCACTGGTTGGTGCTGGTGCTGCCCTGGATGAGCTGGCCGATGTCGGGCGCGTCCGGCTGGAAGACGGTGGCCGGGCTGGTGTAGTCGACGCTGGCCGCAGTCGTGTTGCCGCCGAGATCGGTCACCTCGATGGCAAGGGGATACGCCTGGCCGGGGGTGAGGCCGGTCAGGAGCACTTCGTGGGCGGTGCCGACGACCGGCCGGTTGGCGTAGGCGGCCGACGTTTCCACTGTGCCGGCGTTCAGGCCGTTAAACCCGGACGGCCCGGCGTTGTAGGAGTCGACAAAGGTCACGCCGCCGGCTTCCACCACGGCCGTGGTCGGCTCGCTGGTGGTGAAGGTCACGCGGGCGGTGTCGCCGCTGATCGGCTCGACGGCGATCGCACTGATCGTCGGGCTGCCGGCCGCGTCGACCTGCAGGGCGGGACCCGGGGTGAAGGTCTGGCCGGCCAAGGCGATGGTGCCGCTGGCGGCCAGGGCGAAGCCCTGGTTCGCCTGCCGGATGCGGTCGCCGATGACCCGGATCGTCCAGGTGCCGGCGGCCGGGCTGGCGATGCGCACCCGCTCGGTCAGGTTGGTCTCGTCCCGCGCACCGGGTCCGGGCAGCGTCTCGGCCACGTCGACCAACGGCACGAGCCGGCTGTTCATGTTGTTGCCGACGTACACCGTGCCGTCCGGCGCGACGACTTCCAGGTCGAGATTGTTGACCAGGGCCGGGGTGCCGGCCGGCAGCAGATCCGGGGCGTCGGTCCAGGAGAGGGTGACGTCCAGAGGCGCCCCGCCTGCCACGGCCAGGGTGTAGGTGCGGACGACCGGGGTCGTGCCGGAAACCCGGAAGGCCTGGCTGCTCGACCGCCAGACATCGTGATACCAGTTGTTGAGCGGATCGCCGGCGAAGTAGAGGGAGTTGGCCAGGTTGACCAGGCCGAAGCCCTGCCCGGCTGACGGCCACTGCCCGTCCTGGGCGCGCACGCTGCCGTCATCGCCGGTGTAGTAGCCGCGCATGCGCACGGCGCCGTTGATCATCGTCGCCTTGACCAGGGCGGCGCTCGGGTTGTGGCTGCGGGCGGGGTTCGCCTCGCCGCCGGGGAAACCGGAGCCGCCGGCCGGGCCGTAGCCGTCGTAGAAATATTGACGCACCAGGGTGGCCAGGCCGGTCAGGATCGGGCCGGACATCGAGGTGCCCTGGGCCACGTGGTAGCCGTCCTCGGTACCGCCTTTGACCGAGACGACGATCTGGCCAGGGGTGGCCAGGTCGGGGCCGAAGCGGCCGTCGGCCGTGGGGCCGTGCGACGAGAACGAGGCCATCGAATCGATCGAGGCCATCGGCTGCCGGCCGTTGGCCGAGGCGCCGCTGGAGAGGTTGTTCTTGGCCACCGAGGGGGAGCCGATCGAGAAGATATCGGGGCCGCCGTTGCCGGCCGAAACCACGATGACCATGTCCTCGTGATCCCAGACGAATTTGTCGAGGGCGACGGCCGACCCTTCGTCGATGACGGGGGCGATCAGGCCGTAGGAGTTGTTGTGGGTGCGGGCATCCTCCAGCGGCCGGTAGTTGGCGTGGTCGGCGACGTTGCCGTTGGCCGAGCTGTTCGTCGACACGCTGTTCGGATTGCGCGGCCGGTAGGCCTGCCGCCAGAGCTGGTAGTCATCCGAGGGCAGGGCCAGCCCGCCGCTCGAAGAGCCGATATTCTGATGGACGTGCATGGCGCCGGGGGCGATCCCGTCCTCACCATCCCAGACCCCATTGTTCCCCTGGTCGCCGGTCACCGAGCCGCCGGTGTGCGAGCCGTGGGAGGAGGTATCGAAGGGGTTCGGTCCGGTGCTGCCCAGGTCGAAGTAGGCGACGACCTTGCGGTGGCCGGTATTGTTGTCGACCACGTTGGTCATGTTGGCCGTGGCCGTGCCCGGCTGGGCCTGGGTGTAGATGGCCGTCTTGCAGTTGGCGCCGCCGGCATCGCAGTCGCGGAAGGCGACGTGGGCCCGGCCGTTCAGATCGTAGGTGTAGTTGATCCCGGTGTCGGCGACGGCGGCCGTCTGCCCGGCGCCGGTCAGCCGGCCGGGCGCGGTCGCCTCGTAGACATCGCGCACGCCGGTGTCGTTGACCCAGCGCGAATCGACGTTGTGCAGGACGATCTCGGGCTTGATCCCGATCCACTCGACGGCCGGCAGGGCGGCAATGGCCGGCACCTGGGCGGCGGTCGCCCGGATATCGATGGCCACGCCGGCATCTTCGACCACCACAACGCCGGCCATGGCGGCCAGCGCCTGGCCGACGGCCGACGGGTCGGGATCAGCGCGGAAGACGTGGACCCGGTAGATCTGGGTCCCGGCCAGGTCGAGCAGCCCCGCCTTACCGCCGGCGGCGATCGGAACGCGCCAGGCCGGCTGGTAGTAGCCGACCCAGCGGACCGCAGACGAGCCGGCGATGGCCTCGGCCTGGGCCGGGGTAGCCCGCACCATGTAGGTATCATCGGGCACGCTGCCGGCCATGAGAGCTCCGGCGCCTTCAATCGCCGCGGTCGTATCGGCGTAGCGTCGATCGGCGACCTGGACCAGCCAGTACTGCGGCGTGCCGGCCGGGAGGGCAGCCGCCTCGACCAGGGGCAGGCCGCTGCCCGCTGGCAGCGAACCGGCCAGCGGGTCAAACGCGCCGGCCAGCAGGCGGATCAGGTGATCGCCTTCGGCCGTGAAATTCGGCAGCGGCCCCTGCGGGCCGGCGTAGGCCCGGGAGAAGCCCGAGCCGGAGAGAACGAGCCCGCCCGCGAGCAGCGCGAGCAGCACGAAAAGGCGGGCCAGGAAAGACCAGACTTTCGTCTCATGGGAAATTGTATTCATGGAATGACCTCCTACCTGTGTTTGCGTTCCAAAACATGCCACCAGTTTGGAGAATACAGATCGTCCGCTACGACCTCGCTACTGCATCGTGACGGTTTCGTTACGGGAAAAAGGGTGGGGAAAAAGGGGATGGGCGCTCCGGCCGTCGGGCGGACGGCCGGAGCGCCTGGCAATCAAACCGTCGAGTTAGGGCAGCAGCGGCAGCGGGGTCAGTGACACCGCGTTCGACTGCACGCTGCCGGAGACGGCGATCATTTCAGCCGCCTGGGACAGGTTGGGCAGGGTGAAGAGCGCCACCCCGGTCAGGTCGGTGACCGCCGTGAAGCTCTCCGTGCCGGCCGCCGTCACCCGCGTCAGCGTGATCTGCGCCCCGCTCAGCGGGTTCTGGTTGGCCCCATACGCCTCCACCGCGAACGGCTGCAGCTGGCCGATGACCCCCTCGCTCAGGAGCAGCGGGTTGAGCACCAGGGTCGACGCCTGGCCGTTGGCCGACGATCCGCCGCCGGAGGTCGAACCACTCCCGCCAGAGCCGGACCCGGCCGCCTGGTGGACCTGGAGGTTGCCGCCGTCGATGACGGCATCGGATGTGCGAT
>JBFFZG010000205.1:0-8857 GCA_041568735.1 Promineifilaceae bacterium (SeqCode) | reverse complement strand
TGACCGGTTTCTTTCTCTGTTTCGGCGGCTTCAGCTATTTTGTCGCCCGCCAGACGCTGCTGGGCGCCCTGGATCAGCACCTCGACGAAACCACCCTGCGGGTCATCAATTCGACCAACGCCTTTCGCACGGGCGATATAACCCTGCTCAAATTCCCAGATGACATGGGGGTCTTCCAGACGGCCACGATGTTCATGATGGCGGTCGATACGCAGGGAAATGTCCTGACACGCTCCCCGAATCTCCAGGGCTTTTCCGGCAAGCTGGATAACCGACCCCCCAGTGGAATCGAGCCAACCTATAAATCCGTCACCCACTCCGGCCAGCGGCTGCGGGTACTGACCTATCCACTTCTGGTTGATAATGAAACCGGCGAAGGGACGGAAATACTCGGCTATCTGCAGATGGCCGAGCTGATGGACAATTACTACAATGCCCTCGATCAGCTGGGGGCGATCCTGATGATCACCGGCGGCGTGGTATTTCTCTTTTTCCTGTTCCTGGGGACCCGCACGACTTCCTCGGTTCTCAGACCCCTGGCGGAAATCACCTCAGTCGCGGTCCAGATTACCCGGGCGGACGACCTGAGCCGCCGTCTGCCGGATACCGGCCGCCACGACGAAATCGGCCGGCTGACCATGGCGCTCAACCAGACGTTTGAGCGGATTGAAAAGCTCTTCCGCGCCCAGCAGCGTCTTCTGGCAGATGTCTCCCACGAGCTGCGCACCCCGCTGACAACGATCCGGGGCAACATCGATCTCATGCGGCGCATCGGCGAGGCCGATACGGAATCCCTCGACATCATCCAGGATGAACTGGAGCGGATGACCCGCCTGGTGGGCGATCTGCTCCTGCTGGCCAGGGCTGACGGGGGCAGCTCCCCCATTCGCTGGCAGACCCTGGAGCTGGATACCCAGCTCCTCGATGTTTACCGCCAGGTGCAGCCGCTGGCCGAAGCCAGTGAGGTCACCGTGCACTTAAAGGAGATTACGCCGGTTCGCATGGAGGGGGATGGGGACAAGATCAAGCAGCTGATCCTCATCCTGGTCGACAATGCGATCAAGTATTCTCACGAAGGGGGGCTGGTCACCCTCTCCCTGACCAGGGAAAACGCCCACGCCCTCCTGCGGATTTCAGATACTGGGGTCGGAATCGCCCCGGAGCACCTCCCCCATATTTTTGATCGCTTCTACCGGGTTGATAAAGCCCGCACCCGCGCCCTCGGCGGATCCGGACTCGGTCTTTCGATTGCCAAGTGGGTGACGGAAGCTCACCACGGGACCATCATCGTGGAAAGCGAGTCCGGTAAAGGATCGACCTTCCTGGTTCGCCTGCCGGCGCTTCCGGATGGCTTTGAGAGTGATGAGGAGCGGCAGACAGCCGCCCCCGTGCCGCGCACGCGCCGCATTCCCTTCCCCAATCTGAGATCCTAGCCTCGCCAACGGCCGGGAAGCGCCGGGACGGCCGGATCGATCAGCCCGTCAATCGACGGTAAAAGCAGGTCGGCTCCCGCAGCCAGCCGCTCTCGATCCCCGGCCCCCCCCAGAATGCCGACGCAGAGGGACACTCCGGCATTGCGGCCGCACAGCATATCACTGGCCGTATCCCCCACCAGGAGCAGCTGCCCGGGTGACAGGGAAAAGTGGCGGCCAATATGCCACAATCCCTCCGGGGCCGGCTTGACCGGGAAGGGGTCATCCCCACAGACCACAACCTCCACCAGCGCTTCAATGCCCAGAATGGGCAGAGTCGCCAGGGTACTCTGGCGGTCGTCACTGGTGATGATCGCCAGCCGGTAGCCCGCCTCTTTCAGCGTGCGAAGGGTCCCGGCCACATCCCCGACCGGCCTGACGAGGTCAGGCGGGATAAGGGCCGAGCTCTCCTGCCAGAGCCGCTCGGCGATCGATTCGGCCTCGTGCCAGGCCAGCCCATGCTGATAGAGAACCGTCATGGCCACGGCATACAGGCGCGGCATGGCGGCCACCGCCAGCGGGCTGTCCGGGACGACGCCTCGCTTACCTGGATCAAAACCCAGGGTGTTTTCAAGCGCTGGCGTCAGGACGCCTGGATCGACTTGCGCCTGGTCGGCGGCCGCGGCCGCCAGCGCCGCAATCCACTGCTCGATTTTACCGGCCCAGAGGGTGTTGAAATCGAGCAAGGTCCCATCCTTATCGAAGACGAGTCCCCTGACCTTGGAGGGAATGCGAGAAAAAGGAGCGGGTTCCATAAGAAATGAGGGCGGCCTACTTTTCCGACCCCTTTTTACCGGGGAGCGGCAGATACCACTTCCAATCGAGGAGCTGTCCGTGGGCCGTCAGGTCGAGCTGCAGCGGCGTCACCGAAGCATACCCTTCCGCCAGGGCGCCAATGTCGGTTCCCGCTTCGGGCACCCCACCGGGTTTATCACCGGCGATCCAGTAATACCGGCTGCCCCGTGGATCGAGACGCTCGTCGAGACGGCCGTGGTAGACCCGCAGTCCCTGCCGGGTCAGCTGCACCCCTTTGAGCTCCTCCACCGGCACATTGGGCACGTTGACGTTGAGAAAAACGCCCTTAGGCAGGGTGTGGGCGAGGACCTGCTCGAGAACGACCCGGGCCACAAATATTGAACCCTCGAAATTCTGCGGGCGCTGTTCCGTCCCTTCCTGTGAAAAGGCCACCCCGGGCACGCCGCTGACGATCGCCTCCATGACGGCCGTCACCGTACCGGAGTAGGTCACATCATGCCCCATGTTCGAAGAATTGTTGATGCCGGATACCACGAGATCGATCGGCTTCTCGACCAGTCCGAGGAGGGCCAGAGCCACGCAGTCCGATGGCGCCCCATCGCTGGCCAGGGCCGGTGTTCCGTCTTCCAGAGCAGTCTCATAAACGCGCAGGGGACGTGTCAGTGTCTTGACATGGCCGGAGCCGGACCAGTTTCGGTCCGGGGCCAGCACGGTAATCTCGCCAAACGGTCGAACCGCTTCGACGAGGGCCTGAAGTCCGGGAGCCCGGACTCCATCGTCATTGGTAACGAGTATATGCATGGGTTTCCCTGTTATGGATCGACACAATTTCTCGAAATCGGGAGCGGGCGGCTCAGGTGCCGCTTTTCGGCAAGGCGGCGATCTCCAACCCCATCATACCCCCTTCCAGGTTGTAAACATTGCTGTACCCTTTCAGCAGGTAAAAATAGGCCAGCTGATGGCTGCGGCGGCCGGAGCGGCAGATGAGAATGACATCCTGGTCGCGCGGCATTTCAACCTCATTGCCTTCGAAGAAGCGGGCCATGGGAATCGACTTGGCCAGCCGCAGATGCCCCTGGTCGTATTCCGACGGTTCGCGGATATCGATTATTTCGAGTTTGCGGACTTCCTCAGGATCATTTAACAGCTGCCACAGCTCCTGGGGCAGCAGCGATGGGACCCGTTCGGTCGGCGCGATATCGATCTCAGCCGGCAGAGCGATTGGTTTTTTGCTCTTCGGCAGGCTCTGGCATTCTTTCCAGACCCGCACCGAGCACTGATAGACGCAGATCGCCGGGCTCAGGATCCGGTAAAAAATATGGGAGATCGCGTCGTCGCTCGACAGGATGTTTTCCCGGCCGACCAGCTCGATAAAGCCGCTGAGCTCCATGCGATCCAGCACCCGATTGCGCAAACCGACAAAAAAGATATCCCCTCCCTTCTGCCGGTAGAGGCGAAGAATCGTTTCCAGCATGTGAATGCCGCTGATATCACAGTGGTTTACGCGGTGCATCCGCAGCAGAAGATACCGCTGTTCGGGATAGGCTTCCACGTGGGCACGAATCGAATCTTCGACGTAGGGGGCTGCCCCGAAATAGAGAGAACCCATGATGCTCAGGACGCCGAGCTGCGGGCAGACCGGTTTATCCGGCTGATAATCAAAATGTTTAAAATCATCTTTGGGCAGCACCGCCTGCACGGTCGGCATCGACGTGGTGAAGATAAAGCGGGCGAACGATGTCAGGACTCCCGTCAGAACGGCGTATTCGAGCGGGAGCAGCAGGGTCGCCCCGAAAGTGATCACCATGACCCCCGAATCCCCCTGCGAGGTGCGGAAGATGCGCAGGGCCTCCCGATAGTTGACCATCTTGACACCGGTGACGATCAGGATGGAGGCCAGGGCGGCTCGCGGCAGGAAGGCGGCCGCCGGCGCGAAAAGGACCATCGCCACGAGCACCCAGGTGGAGGACAAAATAGCCGAAGCCTGGCTCCTGGCCCCGGCCTCGTAGTTGACGACCGATCGGGTCAGGGAGCCGGCGACGGGATAACCGGAAAAAAAGCCGGCCGCGATGTTGGCCAGTCCCTGCCCGACAAATTCCTGATCGTTGTTCAAATACTGTCCACTGCGCGCAGCGACCGCCCGGGAAATCGAGGCGGCTTCGATGAGGCCGATAAGGGCGACGGCCACGATGCTCGGACCCAGCTCCTGGAGAAGATCAGGATCGAAAAGGGGAAGGGATTGGAAAGGGGGCAGCCCCCTTGGGATAGACCCCAGAACGGCCACCCCGGCCTCGTGTAGGCCGCCAATCCAGACGAGGGCTGTCGTGCCGATCAGGATGAGCAGCGGGCCTGGAACACGGGGGAAGAACCGGGAGATGAAGACGAGTATGACGATGCAGGCGATGCCAATTTCCAGGCTGAGCGGGTGAATATTGCCGACCTGCTGCACGAGATTTCTCATCGTGGCAAAGAAAGCTGGTGTGCTGACCCCGTCGACGCGCATGATGTGGCGCATCTGATTGACGACAATCAGAATGCCGGCACCGGCCGTGAAACCGACGACAACCGAGTCGGAAACAAAATTGACGAGCATCCCCAATCGGGCCAGGCCCATCACCAGACGCACGATACCCGCCCAGACGGCCAGGACACCGGCCGCCAGTATATATTCCGGGGTGCCGGGTGTGGCGACGGCCAGCAAACCCGAAAGGACGATCAAAGAGTTGGTATTGGTCGGTCCGGTATGGAGGTGGTTAGAGGATCCCCACAGCCCACCCACGATGCCCGCCACGACGGCCGCGAAAAGACCGGTTTGTGGCGGCAGTTCGGCGATCAGGGCATAGGCGATCGCCTGGGGAAGGAGCATGATGGCGATAGTCAGGCTGGCGACCAGGTCGCCGCGAAAATTCCCCCGTTCGTAGCCTTTGACCACCGAAACCGGATGAATAAAAAACGCCGGCAGATGGCGCAGCCAGCGTCTCGTGAACAACGCAATATCCTGGGATGATGTTGTGCTCGCCATGGTGGGTCTACCAACCGCCTCTCGCTCCAACCAGTTCTCGGGGACCAAATTTTGTTCCAGATTACATCATAGCACTATCAAGTCTGCGAGCAAACAGCCCATAAGTAGGATGCGTCATTCATACATTTTCATTACAATCCGGCCGATGATTCGCGTGATTTTTCCAGGAAAAAAGTTCAATTCTCAGCTGAAGGCCCTCTTTTTTAATCATGCAGACGCCTGGTTTTGCACGCTGGCCATCGCCGTCGGAGCCCTGATCCTCCACCAGGCCATGAGCGGCCGAACTCTCCTTCTGGCGGCCGGAATCGCCGCCGGCTACTGGCTTGCCTTCGCCTTGAATGATTACTACGATGCTCCCTATGATGCGCTGGTCCCAGAAAAAGCCCGCCGCAATTATTTTGTTTTGCGGCCGATCGGCCGGCCGGTCGCAATCGCCCTGTTTTGGGGAGCTGCGCTGGTCATTTCCCCAATCTTCATTCCGTATGGCCCGCGCGGCTGGTTTATCTGCAGCGTGGCCGTGGCCGTCATGTGGGCTTATTCCGCCCCACCGCTCCGCCTGAAAGTGCGGCCGGGGATCGATCTCCTGGCGCATGCCTTTTTCGTCCAGACTTTCCCCTACGCCGCCATTCTCTTCTTGATCGAAGCCCACTGGGAGCCGTTCGACACCGGCCTTATCGTCCTGGGCCTGCTGGCTTCCGCCACGGCACAGCTGGAGCAGCAGATCCGGGACGCCGAAATCGACGGCCGCTTTGAACAAACATTGACGACCCGCATCGGCGTCGAGCGTGCCCTGCGCCTGCTGAAGCTGGGGACCGCCTTCATGATTTGCTTCGGGCTGGCGCAGGTCGCCGTCGGGTCGATCCCCCTGGCGGTGGCCTTTCTCGGGCTGCTCACCATTCCGGCCGTCATTCCCCGATTCTGGCGCCGGGCGAATCAGCCGCGACCGGAGCGCCTGATCCGCACTCTCCTTGTGATCGGCTTTCTCTACCTGATCGGCCTCATCAGCTGGACGGCCGCCGGGGGAAGTGTGCCGGGTCCGGGATGATGACCAGCCTTCCCCGGCCGCTCCTCGTTCTGGTCGGCCCCACCGCCGTGGGCAAAACGGCGCTGTCACTGGCGCTGGCCATCCGATTCAATGGGGAAATTATTTCAGCCGATTCCCGGCTGTTTTATCGAGGTCTCGACATCGGTACAGCCAAACCAACCGCCAGCGAGCGATCGCTTGTCCCCCACCACCTTATTGACGTCTGCGCTCCCGACGAAACGCTTTCCCTGGGAGCCTACCAGGACCTGGCTTTTCAGGCCATCGAGGACTGTCACCGGCGCAGCCGGCTCCCTATCCTCGTCGGGGGGACCGGCCAATACATCATGGCCATCGTCGAAGGGTGGGGAATTCCCCGCATCCCCCCCCGGCAGCGCCTGCGCGCCATCCTGGCGACTTTTTCCGGGGAGGAGCTGGGGCGCTGGCTGGCAGCACTCGACCCCGAAGCGGCGGGAAAAATCGATCCCCGAAACGTGCGCCGGGTCATCCGCGCACTGGAAGTTACCCTCACGGCCGGCCGGCCCATCAGCGAAATCCAGCGGAAGAAGGCCCCCCCTTACCGGCAGTTGATCGTGGGATTGGATCGGGATCGCCTCTCACTTTACCGGCGCATCGACGAGCGAGTCGACCAGATGGTCGCCGACGGCCTCGTCGAAGAAGTTCGCACTCTTCTGGCGGCCGGCCTGGATTGGCATCTGCCGGCTTTGAGCGGATTGGGGTATCGACAGTTACAGCCGTTCCTGGATGGGGATCAATCACTCGAAGAGGCGGTCGAACGAATCAAATTCGATACGCACCGCTTTGCCCGCCAGCAGTACACCTGGTTCCGGCGGGATGACCCGCGCATCCAATGGCTGGCGGCCGGCGATCCGGCGGTCCGGACCCGGGCGGAGACCCTGGTAGCCCGCTGGCTGGCCGACGGCGTGGAATCGCCGGCATGAATCCGTATAATAGGGCGGCCAATTCAAGGATGGATCAACGCGGAGGAGGAAATCGATGGAAAATTCCCGAATCGCTGTGCGGCAGGTGGTCGACTGGAGTGCCGCTGCCTGGGCCGGGCTCATCAGCGGGCTCATCTATCTGGTGATGACCACCACCCTGAGCAGTCTGTTCGAAATCGAAGGGAATTTAATCCTGCGCATGACGGCGGCGATCCTGTTGGGAGGTGATCGCATCCTGGAGGACCCGACGATTGCCACGCTGGCGATCAGCCTGCTGATTCATTTTCCCCTGTCGCTGATTTACGCCGGCGTTATCGCCTTCGTGATTCATCGGTGGGGATTTCTGGTCGGCCTGCTTGGCGGCGGTCTGCTCGGCGTCGCTCTCTATGGAATCAATTTCTACGCATTCACCGCCCAGTTTCCCTGGTTTTCCGCGCTTCGCGGGTGGCCAATGGCCGCGGCCCATTTCATTTTCGGCGCAGCGGCCGGCGCGATCTATGAAATACTCGAAGTCGAAGAATTTGTGCCTGTAGTGGGAGAGTAAATCGCCATGGTTCGACGACCAACCCGCCTGCCCAATCGCCAGATCATTCGCCAGCGCGCCACGCCGAGAAGCGGACGCCCCCGCGGTCGAGGCCTCGGGGTTCGCCTGATCATCGGCCTGGTGGTGGCTGGTTTTGCCATTTTTTCCTATCTCAGCTCCAGCCAGTTCAACGAAATCACTGGAGAGGAGCAGTACGTCAATATCACAGCCGATCAGGAAATCGCCCTCGGCCTTCAGGCGGCACCACAGATGATCAGCGAATACGGCGGGCTCGATCCGGACGGCGAAGCGCAGGCTGTCCTTGACGCCGTGGGCCTGCGGCTGGTTGAAAATTCAATCGTGCGGCAGACCACGTACCAATACGAATTTTACCTTCTGGCCGACTCCGAGACGGTCAACGCCTTCGCCCTACCCGGCGGCCAGGTTTTCATCACGGCCGCCCTGTTCGATCAGCTCCAGACCGAAGGGCAGCTAGCCGGTGTGATCGGGCACGAAATCGGCCATGTAGTCGCCCGCCATGGAGCCCAGCGCATTGCCCAACAGCAGCTGACGCAGGGGCTCACCGGTGCGGTGGTCATGGCCACATACGACCCGGAAAATCCGGCCACCCAGCGCACAGCCCAGGTGGCGATGGTGATCGGCCAGCTGGTGACGATGAAATACGGCCGTGAAGATGAACTGCAGTCCGATATCCTGGGAGTGCGCATCATGGCTGAAGCCGGGTATGATCCGCGGTCGATGATCCAGGTGATGGAAATCCTGGCCGCGGCGGGGGGCGGCGGTCGGCAGCCGGAATTCTTCAGCACCCATCCCAACCCGGATAATCGGATTGAAAATATCGAGGCCGCCATCCGCGAGGTGTTCCCAGATGGGGTTCCGGCCGGCCTGAGACCTTAACGGTTCGGCGTCGTCTGCGCCGGGACTCCCTCCCCTGCTTTGGGCGCTTTCTTACGTCTCGGGGGCTTTTTCATAAAGCTCACTGAGGCTCTTATTTTCAGCCACCCACATGCCGACCAGGCCGACTCGAATTTCAACAAGGGTCGCCCCTTCTTCATTGACTTCCTGTAGAATTCCGCGGGT
>JBFFZG010000204.1:0-9073 GCA_041568735.1 Promineifilaceae bacterium (SeqCode) | reverse complement strand
GTGGGGAGCCCCCCAGGTGTTCCCCACCGATTTACACCCGGCGTCCCCCGCGGCGGTGGGGTTGGCCATCGATGGGGCGGGCTATCATTCGGGCGATAGCCGGGCGCCTGTTCCCCGTTCCCCGTTCCCTGTTCCCATTCCCTTCCGCATTTGGAGAAGGCCGGCGCACGAGCCAGACGGCCGCCTCGCTGTTGGGCCGGATTTAAATCCGGCCCTACTCTGATGGTGGGGAGCCTCCCAGGTGTTCCCCACCTGATTCACACCCGGCGTCCCCCGCGGCGGTGGGGTTGGCCATCGATGGGGCGGGCTATCATTCGGGCGATAGCCCGGCGCCTGGTCTCCGTTCCCCGTTCCCTGTTCCCCGTTCCCTTCCGCAGCCGGCCCAATCGCACCAGCAGCCACCAAACCAATTTCGTTCAGGTGGTTCCCACATTTTCCTGAAATCATTATAATGAAATCGATTTCATAGGTGGACTCCCCGACACGGGCGGAAGCGCCACCGCGAAATCGAGCAGCGGTGCGGGTATTCCGGGGTAGAAAACCGATGGGAGCACACCCCAACCCGCTGTTTCGAGGGCTTGCTGAAGGTGCGTATCGGGTTTCCGGGACAGATGAATCGTGTCGGGCGATGGCCTTTTCCCTCCAGGACGCTGGTTCCGTTCTGCGACCAGGGCGCCGCTCCCCTCTGAATCTCCTCACCACAGATTATCCGTTCGTTCGCGCCAGACTGATCATGAGTGACTCAAAATTGAATAACGGGTCAGCAGGAGGTGTCCAACCCTTGTCAGAAGCTATCCCCCCTGATTTCCACCGCTGCTCTAACTCATGGAGAGGAATGATCGCGGCATCATTCCTGTTTGGAAAGGAGGCTTGAATACTATGTTTCGTTTTCGCAAGACCATCGGGGTGCTTCTCCTCATGCTCATGGCAGGAGGCGCCTCCGTTATCGCCCAGGAAGGGTCCGGGAACCGGCAGGAAAATCCCGGCTTTCAAGTCGAACGCGCCCCACTGGCCCAGCCGGGCGATACGCGGTTTTTAACTGGCCCCAATTCCGGTAAACCGCTGGAAATCGCCCTGAGCTACGTCCGCCAGAACGGGCGACGACTCGGCCTCACCGGCGCGGATCTCGTCGATCTGATGGTCACCGACGAGTATCTCAGCGCCCACAACGGCGTGACCCATATTTACATCCGCCAGCGGCTGCGGGGAATCGAGGTCGCCGGCGCTGACTTGAATATCAATATCGCGCCGAACGGCAGCATTATCAACATGGGACACCAGTTTGTCTCTAATCTGGCCGCGGCCGCCAACAGTCAGGCCCCGTCCCGCACGGCCGCCCAATCGGTCGATTCCGCCGCCCGCCACCTGGGGCTGGGCGCCGTCCGCAACCTCCAGGTGCTGGAGTCCCGGGGCGGCCCGGCCAATGCGGTGCGCTTCAACAGCGGCGGTATTTCCCTGGAAGATATCCCGGCGAAGCTCGTCTACCAGCCAGTTGGCCCCAATGCCGTCCGCCTGGCCTGGCAGCTGGATATCGCCGAACTGGACGGCTCCCACTGGTGGTCGCTGGTTGTCGACGCGGAAAGCGGCGCGGTTCTGGCCCAGCATGATTACGTCGATCACGATGTCTGGCCCACGCCTTCCCGGCGGACCGCCGCCCCGGCCGCCGTGCCGGCCGCCCCCGCGGCCCTGGCCGCCGCGGCTCCGGCCGCCCTGACCGACGGCGCCGCCTACAACGTCTATGCCCTGCCCAAGGAGAGCCCGAGCGACGGCCCGCGCACGCTGGAAGTCGATCCGGCGCTGCCCGCCGCCTCCCCCTTTGGCTGGCATGACACCAACGGCGTGGCCGGCGCGGAGTTCACCGTCACCCGCGGGAACAACGTCCACGCCTATACCGATATCGACGCCAACAATCTGCCCGATCCGGGAAGCGATCCGGACGGAGGTCCCGGGCTTCTCTTTGACTTCCCGCTCGATCTGAACCAGGGCCCGGCGACCTACCGGCCGGCGGCCGTGGTCAACCTCTTCTACTGGAACAACATCATTCACGATGTCTTCTACGGCTACGGTTTCAATGAACCGGCCGGCAACTTCCAGGTCAACAACTACGGTAAGGGCGGCCTGGGCAACGACGACGTGCGGGCCGAGGCCCAGGACGGCAGCGGCCTGAACAACGCCAACTTCGGCACCCCGGTCGACGGCTTGCGGCCGCGCATGCAGATGTTCGTCTGGCAGCCGCCCGGCGGCTTTGCCGTGACGGTCAACGGGGGACCGATCGCCGGCAGCTATTTGGCCTCCTCCGCCCAGTTTGGCCCCTCGCTGCGAGTGAGTGGTCCTGTGACCGGGGATGTGGCCCTGGTGAACGACGGCGGCGGCGTTTCGGCGACCGACGCCTGCGAGCCGCTGGTCGGCTTTCCGGCCGGTCACATCGCCCTGCTCGACCGCGGCACCTGCACCTTTGTCGTCAAGGTGAAAAACGCCCAGAATGCCGGGGCGATCGCCGCCATCGTGGCCAACAACGTGGCCGGCGCACCGATCACCATGGGTGGGGCCGATCCCACGATCACCATTCCCTCGGTGATGGTCAGCCTGGCCGACGGCAATCTCCTCAAGGCAAACCTGCCCCTGAACGCGACGCTCTCTTTCACGGGCGTGCCCGCACCGGATCGGGACAGTGATCTCGACAACGGGGTCATCGTCCACGAGTACGGCCACGGCATCAGCAACCGGCTCACCGGCGGCCCGAGCGTGGTCAACTGCCTCAACAACAGCGAGCAGATGGGTGAAGGGTGGAGCGACTGGCTGGCCCTGGTCCTGACGACCGATCCGGCCGACACGCCCACCACGCCGCGCGGCATCGGCACCTACCTCCTTTTCGAGCCGACGAGCGGCCGCGGGATCCGGCCCAATCCCTACACGACCGACATGGCGGTCAACCCGACCACCTACGGCAACATCGGCACTCTGGCCATCCCGCACGGCGTCGGCTACGCCTGGGCGACGATGCTGTGGGAAGTTTACTGGAACCTGGTCAATGTCCACGGCTACAACGCGGATGTCTACGGAAACTGGACGACCGGCGGCAACAACCTGGCCATTCAGCTGGTCATGGACGGCATGAAGCTGCAGGTCTGCCGGCCGGGCTTCGTCGACGGACGCAACGC
Organism: Promineifilaceae bacterium (SeqCode); assembly: GCA_041568735.1. Lineage (GTDB taxonomy): Bacteria > Chloroflexota > Anaerolineae > Promineifilales > Promineifilaceae > WTJY01. The sequence continues at coordinate 5,912 of JBFFZG010000204.1, read as the reverse complement.
CATACTCCAGGCGGACATGGCCCTGACCGGCGGGGCCAACCAGTGCTACATCTGGCAGGGCTTCGCCAAGCGCGGCCTGGGCTTCAGCGCCAATCAGGGCGAGAATACCAGCACCACGGACGGCACCGAGGCCTTCGACCTGCCGGCTGCCTGCCTGGCCCAGATCGCCGTCAATCCGACCAGCCTCAGCAGCACGCAGATTCCCAACACCCAGGTGCCGCGTGAGCTGACGATCGCCAATCAGAGCGGCGCCGGCGGCACCGCCCTGAACTGGTCGATCGTCGAAGCACCGGTCAGCTGCGCGGCCCCGGCCGATCTGCCCTGGGTCAGCGTGTCTCCGAACAGCGGCACCACCAGTCCGACCTCCAGCTCTGACCTGATCGTCACCTTCGATGCCACCGGGCTGCCGCCGGCCACGTCCTACAGCGGCAGGCTCTGCATCAGCCACAACGATCCGGACACCGCCACGGTTGAGATTCCGCTCAGTTTGACCGTGATCTTTAACTTCGGCGGCTTTTACGGCCCGATCGCCAATCCGCCGGCCGTGAACCTGGTGCAGCCGGTGTCGGTCATCCCGGTGATCTTCAGCCTCGACGGCAACCGGGGGCTGAACGTCTTCGCGGCCGGCTACCCGGTCTCGCAGCGGGTGCACTGCAGCACCATGGCTCCTATGGGCGCCGCCCAGGCGACATCGACGCCAGGTGCGAGTGGTCTCGCCTACGATGCCGCCACCGATCGCTACACCTATCCGTGGCAGACGTTCAACAACTGGAACAGCACCTGCCGCCGGCTGACTGTGCGGCTGGTGGACGGCACGGAACACGTGGCGTTCTTCGAGTTCAGACGGTAGACCGATATCCGTGCGGGGCTGTGTCCTGAAGCCGGCCGATTATTGAACGGCCGGCTTCAGGCACCCGAACCCGACTGCGCTTGCGGATACCCGGAATTTTCAATGAAGCAGCCGGAGTGGGCGTTCAACCCCACTCCGGCTGGCGGCATCTGTCCGAGTCGAGCCCTGACCGGAGGCAATCCCGTACACTGCCCTGGTTTGGGGAAAGGAGAGTGATGCCCCTGACCTTAAAAAAAATCGATCAGACAATGCCTTCCCGATGTCATTGCTAAGCAGAGGCGCAGGCCTTCGCGAGATCCCGCAGGAGAAAACAATGAATCCCTCATCGAAGAAATCCTTGAAGCCGGCTGTTCGTCCTTTGTTGGTGCTGATCTTTCTGATCGGCTGCCTCTTGATCTTCGCCAATCCGGCCCGGGCGATTGTTTATGGGGTGCCTGATGGAAATGGCCATCCATACGTGGGTTCGATGGTCGCTGAACTGCCCGGAAACCGCCTGTTTCAATGGTGTTCCGGTACCCTGATTGCCGAGAGGGTCTTTTTGACCGCCTCCCACTGCACCGAGCCCATTGACCGTTTTCTGGCCGCCAACCCGGGTGCCAGAATGCTCGTGACGTTTGATCCGACGATTACGCCTGGCGGCACTTTTTATACTGGAACCTGGTACACCAACCCCAATTACAACAATTTTGTTGGTCAGGGCGGCCGGGCGGATCCTGGAGATATCGCGGTGATCGTGCTCGATCAGTCGCCGGGCATCACCCCGGCTCGCCTGCCGGCCGCCGGTCTGCTCGACGAACTCAAGAGCCGCCAGGCCCTCAAGGACACCCGGTTTACTGCCGTCGGCTACGGCACCATTCGCGAAACCAATCGGACTGGCTTTGCCGGTATCCTCGACAATGTCGATCGCAATCGATCCGAGCAGGGGGACCTGGCCCTGACCCAGGCCTGGTTGTTTCTGCCCATGAACCTGGCTACCGGAAACGGGGGAACCTGCTATGGCGATTCTGGCGGGCCCCATTTCATCCACCAGGGCGGGGTGGAGACGAACATCGTCGTCTCGGTGACGGTCACCGGCGACAGCCCCTGTGTGGCCACCGATGTGACTTACCGGACCGACACCCCGGCGGCCAGGGCATTTCTGGGGAATTTTGTCACGCTGCCCTGAATCCGGGCAGCTCGAAGGCCGAATATTTGGAGGTTCCTGGCGCCGGTCGTGGGCTCTGCGATCAGGGTCGGCCCGGGGTCCTTTAACCGTTAGATCGGCTGCCGTGGAGAAATAATGCTTTCCCGAACCTCTCGACAATTGACCTACCTGACAGCCGGATTCTATGCTGCGTTGGGAGCGGCGCTCTATCTGCTTCCCGGCCAGATGGCGCCGGTCTTCGCCTGGAACATTTCCCCCTTCGTGGCCATGACGATCGGCGGCTGGTGCCTCGGCAATGCCTTCCTGGCCGGGATCAGCGCTCGCCGCTGGGTCTGGCGGCTCGTCTACCCGTCGCTCATTTACCTCTGGCTGTTCGGCCTTTTCGAAACCGGCGTGGTCATCGCCTTTGCCGACAAACTCCGGCTGGCCCATCCGATCGCCTGGTTCTACCTGGCCGCACTGGGTATCAACCTCACGGCGGCCGCTGCCGGCGCGATCGACTTCATCCGGCTCCGCCCAGGCCGGGACCCGTTCGGCCCCCAATCCCCGCCGTTTTTCACAGGCGGCGTAATCGCCTTTGTCACAGCGGTGGGCTTCCTGGGTCTCTACGGGATAATCGCCCAGATCGGCTGGCCGGCCACCGGCGGGGAGATTTTTCCGGAACCGATGTCCCTGTTTACCCTGCGCAGCTTCGGCGTTTTCTACTTTGCCCTTGCCTTGAGTGCTTTCTCGCTGCTGTTCGATCGCAATATGCTGGCCTGGCTTCACCATTCCTTCGCCGCTTACGGATTGATAGTGGCCATCACGGCCGCCGCCTTTGTGTATATCCGATTGTTTGATTTTGCGGCGCGGCCGGGCGGCCTGCTCTATATCGGGGCCTACCTGATTGTAGGGGTCCCGTTTCTGTTCCTTTTCCGCCGGTATGGCACCGGACTGGGGCCGGCCGATCAGTTCGAGCCGCCGCTGCCGGCGAAGGAGTGAAAACGGCCAACATTGTCCGCACCGCCAGATCCCGGTTGGCAGGGGTTGGGTTCTGGCTTATCCTCATGGCCGCGGCAGTCTGGTTTGTGCCGGCGACCCATTAGCTTTCGTGAGGTTGAAGCATGGCGATTGAATTTGAAATTTCCGATGTGATTTACTACCCCGCCGAGGACCTTTACGACGCCTGGCTCGATTCCGGCCGCCATTCCGACATGACCGGCGCCGAAGCGGAAGTGAGCGGCGAGCCGGGAGGACAATTTACGGCCTGGGACGGCTACATCAGCGGCCGCAATCTCGAGCTGACACCCGGCCGGCGGATCCTCCAGGCCTGGCGCACCGTCGAGTTTGAGGACGACGACCCGGACTCGACGCTTGAGGTCCTGTTCGAACCGGTGGCCGACGGCACCCGGGTGACGATCCGCCACAGCAACCTGCCGCCGCATGGGATGCAGTACCGTCAGGGGTGGGTGGATAATTATTTCGAGCCGATGAAGGCCTATTTCGAGGAATGATGAAAATCATTTTGAGCCGCAAGGGGTTTGATACCGGCTCCGGGGGCGGACCGAGCCCGATCCTGCCGGACGGCCGCCTTCTTTCCCTGCCGATTCCCGATCGACACGCGCCGCTGCGCTACCGGGAAATCACGCGCTCGGGGCTCAATCTCGGACCGGTCGTGGCAGCCCTGACGGCCGGCCGCGTCCCCTCGACCCAGTTCGCCCACCTCGATCCCGACCTGGTCGCCGGCTGCCGCCCCCGGCCGGCCGGCTGGCGTCCCCTCTTCGGCCAATCCGGCGCCGCCCAGGGGCACCTGCGCAATCAGGGGGTGGGTCCGGGGGACCTCTTTCTCTTTTTCGGCCTGTTCCGCCGGGTGCGGCGGACCCCATCGGGCTTGGCCTGGGATCCTGGCGCCCGGCCGCTCCATCTGCTCTGGGGCTGGCTCCAGGTTGAGGCGGTGATCCCCGTCGACGCCCGCGCTCGCGCCTCCTATCCGTGGGCGGCCGGCCATCCCCATTTTCACGACCATCCCCGCCGGAACAACACCGCCTACCTCGCCCGCCGGACCCTGTCCCTGCCCGGCCTGGAACCGGACAGCATTCCCGGCGCCGGGATCTTTCCCACGTTTCACGAGCGGCTGGTGTTAACGGCGCCGGCGGCCGCCCGGCCGTCCCGCTGGCAGCTGCCGGGCTGGTTTCATCCCGAAAAGGGCAGGCCCCTGCTGACCTATCATGTGAACCCGGCCCGCTGGCAGAAAAACGGCCGCAAAACGCTGCTGGAGGCGGTTTCGCGGGGCCAGGAGTTCGTCTTTCACGGCGGCGGCCGGCCGGAAGCCGCCGCCTGGATCGAGGCGCTGCTGGCCTTCTCCAGGAGCGGCCCGCCCTCCCTGCTGTCATCGCCCGCTGGTGTGGGGAACGGCCGGCCACCGGCCGCCCACAGATCGCAAGATCGGGAGAAATAAGTCAAGATGTCCACCATCCAGCCATCAGACCGCATCTATCCGCTGACCCGCCTGGTTGCCGGACTGGTCGTTCCGGTCCTCGCCTTCGCCTTCGCCATTCTTTATTTTTATCCGGATCAAACCGGGGACCGGTTTGCCTGGCAGATCGCCCCGTCTATGACGGCCGCCTTCATGGGGGCTGGCTATCTTGGGGGTGCCTACGTCTTTCTGAGGGTCGCTCTCGGTGGACCCTGGCACCGGGTGACCCATGGTTTTCCGCCGGTCGCCGCCTTTACCACGATGATGCTCATCGCCACGATCCTCCATTGGGATCGGTTCGATCCAGGCCATCTCCCATTTCAGCTCTGGCTGTTTTTATACGCCGTCACCCCGATCTTGATTCCCCTGCTGTGGCTGCGCAACCGGCCGGAGGATCCGGGGCAGCTGGAAGCCGATGATTTGCCCGTCCCCCGGCCGGCCCGCCTCCTGATGATGACGGCCGGGGCCATTTTCGCCGCCTTTGCGGCCATCGGCCTCCTGTTCCCCGATTGGCTCATCGGGATCTGGGTCTGGAAATTGACGCCGCTGACGGCCCGCATTCTCGCCGGCTGGTTCGCTCTGCTGGCGGTTGGCGGGCTGACGATCGGGCGCGAAAACCGCTGGAGCAGCTGGCCGGTTGGCTTGGGGGCGATATCAATCTGGCATGTGCTGATCCTGCTCAGGGCAGCCTTCACCCCAACGGATTTCATTCCCGGCCCATTGAACTGGTACACGGGTCTCGTCTTCCTCGGAGTCGTGGGGATGGTCGGACTCTACATTTTTATGGAAAGACGTCGCCGCTCCCGGCGGATGGTCGTCAGTCAGCCGATGACGCCCTGACCCCGTCCCGCCATCAACTCCCTGGCGTCGAGAAAACGGCCGGTTTCCGTAGTTGAACCGGCCGTTGCCTTGCTTAATCTGTGGAAACCGGCCGTTACACACCCATCGGCGATTCCGGCGAATTAAGAAACAACCGCATGCGCACCTTCAGGATCGAATTCATCGAGCAGCCGCTTTCCGTTCTGGGCCTGGGAACCGCGACCCAGGCCTTTTCTCCGGCCCGATACGACCGGGCGGCTGCTCTGCTCGACGCCTTTCTGGCAGCCGGCGGCACCACAGTTGATACGGCTGCCATCTACGGCTTCGGCCGGGGGGAAGAGACCCTGGGGCGCTGGCTGCGGGCGACCGGCCGCCGGCGGGAGATTGTTCTGATCACCAAGGGGTGCCACCCGGCGGTCGACCCGGCCGATGTCCTCGGCCAGCCCTGGATTTCTCGCCTGACGCCGGAAGTGATCCATGCCGATCTGAACGGAAGCCTGGAGCGGCTGGGGACCGATTTCATCGACCTCTATCTCCTGCACCGGGACGACGAAGCCGTGCCGGTTGGCCCGCTGGTCGAGGCGCTGAACCGGGAGCAGGCAGCCGGCCGGATCCGTGCCTTTGGCGTGTCCAACTGGCGGGTC
>JBFFZG010000203.1:0-9163 GCA_041568735.1 Promineifilaceae bacterium (SeqCode) | reverse complement strand
GGGACATCGAGCCGATGAGAAGCGCCCAGTTCACGCCGTCAAAGGCGGTTTCGGGGTCGGTTGTCATGACGATATTTTCCAGCAGCGGAAATGCGCAGTCGTCGAGCTCCATGACCACCCCTTCCAGGGCCGGCATGGCCGGTTCAATATCGAGCAGCTGCAGGACGATTTTTGTATCAGCGCCAAATACCTCGCCGTTGGCGAGACGCGGCAAAATCGAATAACCAATTTGTCCGGCCGCCCCGGTGACGGCCACTTTCACAGTTTTTGACATCATTTTTCTCCCGTTGGAAACGAAAACAGCCGGAAAGACGGCCGCTGGCCGTCTTCGAGTGCGTTCCGTATTGTTAATAAATTGGGTTGTGGAGAAATCGCAGCAGGTGAATTCCCCATGGGGTAATTATCGCCACAAGGCGTAAACTGGCAACCCTCAGTGGAAGGTAAAAAAAAGCCAACCGGCGGAAGTCGAATTCGCCGGTTGGCTCAAAAAGCGCTGGCCCGGAGTTTGAACGGCCGCTGCGCCGATCTACTGGTAATAACCGTTGGTGGAAGGCTGCAGGGTCAGGGCCTTGATGCGCCGCTTGAGATAAGGTGAAAAGAATTCGCCGTAGCGGGCCTGAAGCTCCGGCCGCAGCCAATCCGACCCGAGGATCCAGCCCCGGCAGTTCGCCGATCCGCAGGCGCATTCAAATTCATCATAATCGGTGCTGTCGCTCATCGCATAATCAAAGCACACTTCTTCACCGGGCTCGATATCCCGCATGGCCACCAGGGAGATCGCTCCGGAGAGGCCGGCATTCGGTTCGCAGCTGTGATTGAAATAATCGGCCGGGGCCGGGCTCTCTCCTTCGCGATAGGAGACCTGGAACAGATTTTCCTCGACCTGGATGCTGTGCATCTGTTGCTCGGGGGTCTTGAAGAGGAACTCCTCCCAGGGGACGATATCGCCGCCCCACATCGCCAGCAGCTCCCCCTCCTGGATCAATTCACAGGCAAAAACGGCATACCCACCCTTGGCTGGATGGGTTCGGGCAATCAGCTTGTTGGAAAAAAAATGACCGGTTCCGCTACTCATCTGCGTAACTCTCCACATCGAAAATATTTTGGATTTGGAGGCCAAAACCGCTGGCCAGGATGGCATGCCTGCCGGCACCCGGAAAGTGAATGGCGTTCTTCATAACATCTCCTTTCAAGGGATCTGCGCGCTGAATATCCCGAAATCCTGGGATCATGCAGATCGATCCTGACCAACCTTGCTGTAGCGCAGCGCGGTTAACCCGGTTAATAATTGGCGACAGCCTGAAATAAACTTAACTGAGATGGGGGCTCATGAACGAGGGTCAGCAAAGGGCAATTGTGCCAAAGGGAAAACCTTTGATCGGTTCTGCCTGCGCTTTAGCAAACGTCCTGATGCCCAGACTGGTGAATCTGGCCGTCAGGCTAACTCCTTTACCGAGTAAAAGGACAAGTTTCAGACGGGGTAATCATACAATATAATTACCCGGAATCCACGAAATCCGGCCCTTTTATTCAATATTTTAACAAAAATGTCGCTCGATCTCCGGCCAGGCGCCCCTTCTTGGAAGATTTGCCCCGGGAAATCCCGCTGGTTTGAAAAATCCGGCCATTTCCGCTTGCCGAATTCAACATAGGATTTAAAATCCCCTCAGGCAGTTCGATCGCCGGCCGATTCCGGCGGCGAAGACTTGTGGAGTACCCGCCGACCATGAATGATGAGCCCATTGATTTTCTCCAGTACGCCAATTTTTTTGACGACCTGACCGATTTTGAGGAGCAGGTTCTCAGCGATCTGGATTACGAACCGGAAGACGGCATCATCGAATGTCCCTTTGTCCCCCTGCGGGACCTGGTGCTCTTTCCGCAGATGGTCATGCCGCTGTTCGTTGGCCGCGACCGGTCGCTGGCCGCGGTGCAGGCGGCCGTGGCCAACGGTGAGCGGCTTGTGGTCGCCACCCAGCGGGATGCCGACGTCACCGACCCCCTTTCCAACGATATCTACACCATTGGCACAGAAACATCGATTAACCGCTTCCTGAAAATGCCCGACCAGTCAAACAGTGTGCTCGTCCAGGGGCGACGGCGGGTGGAAATCATCGAATACGTCCAGTGGAAGCCGTATATTCGCGTGCGCGCGCGAATCCTCCATGAGCCGGACGGCTGGACCGAGGAAACTGAGGCGCTGATGCGAACGGCCATCGATATCTACGAGCGGGTCGTCGCCCTCAGCCGGAAGATTCCGGAGGATGCCTACGCCTTCGCCTTGAATATTGACGAACCGGGCTGGCTGTCCGATTTCATCGCTTCCACCCTGGAGGGGCCGGTCGACCTGCGCCAGAGCATCCTCGAGACGATCGACGCCACCCTGCGCCTGAATCGGGTGACGGTTATCCTGGCCAAGGAGCTCGACGTCCTGCAGCTCGAAGATCAGATCCATTCCCGCGTCCAGCAGGAGATCGACAAAACCCAGCGCGAGCATTTCCTCCGCGAACAGATGCGAGCGATTCAGGGAGAGCTGGGCGAGATGGATGTCTTCGCCCAGGAAATTGAAGAGATCAGGAAAAATCTGAAGAACAAGAGATTGCCGGAGGATGTCCGGGCCAAGGTCGACAAAGAGCTGGCCCGCCTCGGATCGATGCCCCCGATGGCCCCGGAAGTGGGCATCATTCGGACCTACGTCGATTGGGTGCTCGATCTCCCGTGGTTGGACGAATCCGAGGAAACCCTGGATGTCAGCCATGCGGCCGAAATCCTCGAGGCCGATCATTTCGGCCTGGAAAACATCAAAGATCGCATTCTGGAGCATATCGCCGCGCGCCAGCTGGCCCCGGAAAAAGTCCGGGCGCCGATCCTTTGTTTTGTCGGCCCGCCCGGCACGGGCAAGACCTCCCTCGGCCGCTCGATCGCCCGCGCCCTCAACCGGGAGTTTGTCCGCATCAGCCTCGGCGGCGTCCGGGATGAGGCGGAGATTCGCGGCCACCGGCGCACGTATATCGGAGCGCTGCCCGGCCGCATTATCCAGGCGATGCGGCGGGCCGGCACCCGCAACCCGCTCTTTATGCTCGATGAAATCGACAAACTCGGGCAGGATTTTCGCGGCGATCCCTCTTCCGCCCTGCTCGAAGTGCTCGATCCCGAGCAAAATCACGCCTTTTCCGACCACTATCTCGACCTCGATTTTGACCTTTCCCGGGTCATGTTTCTGACGACGGCCAACCTGCTCGATCCGATTCCGCCTCCCCTGCGCGACCGGATGGAAGTCATCGAATTTCGCAGCTATCTCGAAGAGGAAAAAATCGAGATTGCCCGCAATTTTTTGATTCCCCGGCAGCTCGAAAATCACGGCCTCACCCGCGCCGGTCTGCGGTTTGAAGGGGAGGCACTCTCAGCGCTCGTCCGCCAGTACACCTATGAGGCCGGGGTGCGCAATCTCGAACGGGAAGTCGGCAATATTTGCCGCAAGATCGCCCGCCGGGTCGCCGAAAAGCAGCGCTACCCCAAGCGGATCTCGCCGGAGCAGGTTCTCTCACTCCTGGGGCCGCCTCCCATGGGTGAGCGGCTGCTCCGGGAAGAACACGAGGTCGGGGTGGCCAACGGGATGGCCTGGACGGCCAATGGCGGCGACATCATGTATATCGAAGTCAACCTGATGTCGGGAAAAGGGGATCTGCTCCTGACCGGCCAGCTGGGCGACGTGATGCGAGAGAGCGCTCGGGCGGCGCTGACCTATACCCGCAGCCAGGCGGACCGGCTGGGGATTGAGGCCGGCCGCTTTGAAAAAACCGACATCCACATTCACATTCCAGAAGGGGCGGTGCCCAAGGATGGCCCTTCGGCCGGTGTTCCGCTCGCCGCCGCCATCATTTCCGCCTTCACCGACCGGCCGCTGCGCCGGGATATCGGAATGACCGGTGAAATCACCCTGCGCGGCCGTGTCCTGCCGGTGGGAGGCGTGCGGGAGAAAGCGCTGGCCGCCCGCCGCCTGGGCATCGAGGATTTTATCCTGCCGGCCCGAAACCGAAACGACGTCCTGCAGATTCCGGAACATCTCCGCAAGGACCTCAATTTCATCGAAGTCGACCGCATCGAACAGGTCTTGACGCACGCCTTCGCCGGCTGATCGACCGGCCGCCGCCGCTCCATGATCACCAGTTTTCGCAATCCTCTCATTAAGCGGATCCGCCAGCTGCGGCAGAAAAAGGTCCGGCTGCGCGAAGGGGTGGGGTTTCTCGAAGGGATCCGGGCGGTTCTGACGGCCGTCGAGGCGGTGCCGGAGCAGATCGAGAGCCTGGTCTATGCCCCCGATCTGCTGACGAGTGAGGTCGCCCGGAAGATGCTGCAGGCGGCCGCCGCAGAGGGCGTCGACACCATTCCCATCAGCGCCGAGATCTTTAATGGAATATCCGATCGAGACAATCCGACCGGTCTGGCGGCGGTGATCCGCTCGCCGCTGCGCCGGCTGGTCGACCTGGAAGTGTCTCCAAACAGCCTGTTTGTCGCCCTGGAAGCGATCGCCGATCCCGGCAATCTCGGGACGATCCTGCGGCTGCTCGACGCGGTTGGCGCGGCCGGCTGCATCCTGGTTGGCCAGACTACCGACCTGACCCATCCGAATGCACTGAAGGCCAGCATGGGCAGCGCGTTCACCGTTCCGGTGGCCGCCGTCGAGCGGCCCGAGCAGCTCGTTGAGTGGGCGTCTGCTCAGGGGCTGCAGCGGGTCGCCACATCGGCCCGGGCGGACGAAAGCTACTGGACCGCCGCCTACCACTTTCCCGTCCTGATCATGATGGGCAGTGAGCAGCAGGGTCTCTCACCTGGCCTTCGGGAGGCGGCCGATCTCTCCGTGGTCATTCCGATGTGGGGACAGCCTACTTCCCTGAACCTGGCGGTGGCGACCGGCCTCGTGCTCTACGAGGTGCGCCGGCGCAGCGGTCTCCCCTGACTGGGGCCGACAGCCTGCTGATCACACCGGCGTGGGGCTGACCCAAAACCGCGCACCGGTCTTCGAAATGGGGACCGAAAGGTTGGTTCGGTAGCCTGAAGGGAATTGGTCCCGTCAATTCACGATTGATTAGTAGACATAAACCAGCTATAATGCCATCAGGTAAGCCCAAGGAGAAACCCATGTCCGGCGAAGTAAATACCCGCGCGATTGTCTACGACGAGTCCGGCCGGAAAGAGCTGGCCCGGGTTGTTCTCAACGGCTACAACATCACCGCCGGGGGGCCGCTGGGTCGCCATGGCACCATGCGCAGCTTTAAGATCGAAGATGGCGTTCTCTGGGACCAGTGGAGCCTGGGCACCCGCCTCGTAATTCGTGCGGAAGACGGCCAGCAGGCCTTCGGCCGCATCGCGGCCCATCCGGCCGCCATCGGGGCTGTGGGCCTTATCGAATTTCTCAGATAGGTGCCTCGGTTTCCCCGTTGTCTTCTCTTACCGGCCAAGGTAATTTGCCTTCGACCGCCCCCCTGTTACAATGAAATCATGAATCGAGATTACGGCCGCCGGCGGCCGTAATCTCAGGCGTTGGCCTTGGCGCTCGCGCCTGAATATTACCGCCCATGCCGAGGAGCCGGGGTGAAACCAGGGTCGACCCGTCGAACTGTCCAGGTGAGGAACGGATAACTGTCAATCTCAGGGGAGAAAAGCATGAAAATCCTGTTTTTAAGCGCTGAAGTTTTTCCCTTTGCCAAACGGGGAGGCCTGGCCGATGTCGTCGGGGCCCTGCCCAAATATCTCCGGCGATTGGGCCACGACGTCCGGGTCATGATGCCGGCCTATCGGCAGATCGAGGATGGCTATCACAGCGGAGGGGTCGAGGTCTTACCGCTTGATCAAAAACTGCAGGTGCCCATCAGCGGGGCCGCGATTGAAGCCGGTGTTTTTCAGGGGCGTCTGCCCGACTCCGACGTGCCGATTTACTTTATCGCCAAAGGGGATCTGCTCGGCCGCTACCAGGTTTATGGCTATGACGACGATCCCTACCGCTTTGCTTTTTTCAGCCGGGCCGCCCTGCAGCTGGCCGTGGAAGGCCTGGACTGGCGCCCGGATGTCGTCCACACTCACGACTGGCACACCGCGCCGGCTGTCACCTGGCTGGCCACGGCCGGTCAGGCGGACGAACGCTATCGGGGGATACCGACCCTCTTCACCATCCACAACCTGGCTCATCAGGGGCATACGAGCTGGCAGATATTTGATTACCTGCAGGTTATCACGCACGCCCTGCATGAGGAGCCGTACGGCATGGTCAATTTCATGGCGCGAGGGATCTACCACGCCACGAAAATCAATACGGTCAGTCCAACCTACGCCCAGGAGATCATGACCTTGCAGGGTGGAGCCGGCCTGGACGGCCTGCTGCGCCACCGGCGGCAGGATCTCTTCGGCATCCTGAACGGTATTGATTACGACGTCTGGAACCCCATGACCGACCCCAATCTTCCGGTTCAGTTCGATAAGGACACCCTGGAAACGCGGCGGGAGAATAAAATAGCGCTCCAGAAAGAACTGGGTCTGGAGATGCGGCCCGAGGTGCCCGTCGTTTCTATGGTATCCCGACTCGACTGGCAGAAGGGGCTGGATTTAATGGGGGAGGTGGTGCACCGCCTGCTGACCGGAGAAGCCGGTCCGGCCCAGTTTGTTCTGCTTGGCAGTGGGGAATCCGATTACGAGCAGATGTTTGCCCAGTTTGCCCAGTATTATCCGGGTCGAGTGTCGGCCACGCTCGAATATCGGGCCGACCTCGCACCGCGAATTTACGGGGGAACCGACATGTTTCTCATGCCCTCGCTGTTCGAGCCCTGCGGGCTAGGCCAATTGATCGCCCTCCGCTACGGCTGTGTGCCGATTGTTCGGGCCACGGGCGGGCTGGCCGACACGATTTTCGACGGGGAGACCGGGTTCGTTTTTGATGGCTATTCGACCGAATCGTTCTGGCGGGCGGTCCAGCGGGCGACCTATACCCACAATGTCGACCCCACGTACTGGCAGGAGATGCAGGTGAAGGGGATGGCCCAGGATTTTTCCTGGGATAAATCGGCCCGGGAATACGAAGAGCTCTACCGGCGCTGCCTGGGTTGATGGTGGTTTCGGTTCAAGCGGCCGTTGGGGAGCCCGTAGATCTCTTGAGCCGCTCACTGACCGCCCGGATGTGGGCCGGCGAGGTCCGGCAGCAGCCCCCAATGGCGGCCGCGCCGCCTTTGCGCCATTCCCGCGCGGCCGTGCCGAATTCTTCGGCGTGTGCTTGCCCGAACCAGCGGTTGGTAGCCGCATCATACCGCTCCCCGGAATTTGGATAGACGATAATCGGCTTCTGGCTGCTGTCTTGAACGGCCTGGATGAGCGCCGGCAGGAAGCGCGGGGGGGTGCAGTTGATCCCCACACCGGCAACTTTCGCGTAGTCATTTAAAAAGGCCGCGCACCGCGCCAGCGGCGTTCCATCGCTGATGTGAGCCCCATCCCGGCAAGAAAAAGTGAACCAGGCCCACCGCTCCGGGGTTTCTTCGAGCAGGTCGACCAGCGCCAGCATCTCCGGCCAGGAGGGGATCGTCTCACAGGCCAACAGATCGGCTTCGGTGTCGGCCAGCGTCTGCCAGCGTTTCCGGTGCCAGTCCTGCAGCCCGGCCTGGTCCAGGTTATAATCTCCGGTGTATTCGGCGCCGTTGGCCAGGAATGCGCCGTAAGGTCCGATGCTGGCGGCAATCAGCGGCCGCTGACGGCCGGCCCGGTTGGCCGGCTCGCGCCAGAAGATGTCTCGGGCCTGGACAGCCAGTTCGACCGATAGTTTCAGCAGAGATGCCGCCTGTTCCGGTGAATATCCCCGTGCCTCGAATCCGGGAAAGCTGGCCTGGTAGCTGGCCGTGATCAGGACATCAGCCCCGGCTAAGAGATAATCGAGGTGAAGCTGGCGAATCGCCTCGGGGGCTTCTAAGAGGATCCTGGCCGACCAGAGCGGATCGTCAATGTTGAAACCGCGCCGCTCGAGCTCGGTGGCCAAACCCCCATCAAGTACGAGGGTTGACTGGTGTTGGAGTATTCTGGCAATTGGGTTCATCTTTTTTTTGCCGGTGCGGCCAGGCCCGGCCTACACGATCAGGTTAACTGATTGTAAAATCCATTCCCGGTCTTATCTGCTTTTTACGGGAATCCCGGATGATGACAGCAGTTATGTAAAACTAAGCAACTGCGATCCAGCTGGATCGTAGAGGAATGACGATCACCACACAGCACGATTGCACATCGGCACGATACGGAGGTAAGGTAACCGACGATGATTGGTGGATATGGATTATATTTTCTTTTCGTGTTGCCCGCATTCCTCCTGGGTCTCTGGGCTCAATCGAGGGTGCGCAGCAACTTCAATAAGTATTCGCGCGTGCGCACGATGCGCGGCCTGACCGGAGCGGAAGTCGCCCGGGCGATGCTCGATTCAGAGGGGCTTTACCAGGTCAAGGTCGAAGAAACCAAAGGGACCCTGACCGATCACTACGATCCCCGAACGAAGACCCTCCGTCTGAGCCCGGAAGTTTACAGGACGCCAAGCGTGGCCGCGGCCGGCATCGCCGCGCATGAGATGGGGCACGCGCTGCAGGATGTGCGCCGCTATGCCCCGCTTGTCGCCCGTTCGGCGCTCGTGCCGGCGGTGCAGTTCGGCAGCACGCTCGGCTCCTGGATGCTGTTTGGCGGCCTTCTGCTCAATGCCTTTTCCGGTTTCGGCTTCAATATCGCGGTGGCCGGGCTGGCGCTGTTCGCCCTGACGGCGGTCTTTGCCCTGGTCACACTGCCGGTGGAAATTGATGCCAGCCGGCGGGCCAAGAAACTGCTGGCCGGCCATGGCATCCTCTACAACGAGGAGCTCAAAGGGGTGGATAAGGTGCTCGATGCGGCCGCCTGGACGTATGTAGCCGCCGCCATCCAGGCGATCATGACCGTCCTCTATTATGCCTTAATTCTATTTGGCGGCCGCCGCCGCTGATGGATCCAGCCGCCTGAAAGGGACTTCCTGGGTCCTTCTGATCCTCTGAAGATACGGCCGGGCTTCACCCCAGAAGCCCGGTTTTTTTTCGCCTGCCTGCGCTATACTTCGCCCCATGACCTTATCAATCACCTCCATCATCCTCGCCCTCCTGCCTATCCTGGTGGT
>JBFFZG010000202.1:0-9165 GCA_041568735.1 Promineifilaceae bacterium (SeqCode) | reverse complement strand
CGGCCGGCGTCCGCATCGAAATAGGCCGCCCCATCGTTGGCCGCCACCCAGATCCCGCCGGCGCTGTCCGGGGTGATATCCCACACGAAGCCGGCAGCGCCCAGGGGGCGATGGCTGGTGCAGGCCAGGCCGGGTCTGGGGGTGGCGGTCTCCCGCGGCAGGGAAGCCAGGTCGATCCCGACCCGGATCTGGTCCGCCCGCAGCAGGCCGAAGTTTGTCAGCCGGTAGGTCTCGACGACGGTGCAGCCGGCCGGCACCGGGTTTCCCCGGCCGTAATAGGTCTCCAGACCGGCCTCGTCAGCGTATGAGCGGCTCATCCAGCTCTGCCCGGGCTGGAGGGAAAAAGTGATCGCCTCGTTTTGAACGACAATCGAGCCATCGGCCGCCACGCTGTGAATCGTTGCCCTTTTTCCGATGGCAAAGGGGAGCTTGTTGATGGGATAGAGGGCACTGGATACCCCGCCCCCGATGCCGCTGATGCTCGCCCCGGAGCCGAGAAAACCGACCAGGCCGCCCGGTTCGATCTCGCCTTGGACCCAGCCGGAGAGGGCTTTGATCGGCCGATCGGGCTCGCCCCCGCTCCACTGCCAAGGGCAGCCTCCAGCGCAGTCGGTGTCGTAGGTCGGCTCGTCGATCAGGATGGTTTCCTCGCAGGCCGGGGAGCCCTTGTCGTCCGACCAGCTCTCGACAAATAAAAAGGTGCCCGGTTCCTGGTTGGAGGCGCCGGATGTAAAAGCTCCGGCCGGACTGAGCACCGGTGTCGGCGGCAGGGAGGGAGACGAGATGGGCTGGGAGACGGCGGGCGGTGCGGCGGTCCGGGCAGCCGGCTCTCCCGGTACAGCCGGCCGGCAGGCGGCCAGAAGCCAGAACAGGACGCCGATTAAGATGGCACTTGTGCGCATGCTTTCACCTGCTGATGACCCGGCCGCCTGGCCGGCCCGCAGGCCGGGGTCGGTATCCGGGAATGGTATTGGGTTCGATCACAACGGGTGCTCCCGGCGAAGTTCCAGGTGATGGAATTCGCCCGCTACAGGCCGATTCATCCCGTTTTGAAGGGGGAATTACAGGGTCCCGATGGGCTCATTGAACCGCGGTCTGAACGGTCGATGCAGCTGATGAAAGTAACGAAAAATGGCGACTAAAGTCATGAAATTTTGGTCAGGAAACCGTTGCCATCGACCTGCTGTCGGCAGCTGCGATGCGCTCCTGAATGATTTCCATATGCTATCGGTCCCATGCGGTACGGAAGTCCTGTTTTTTCGCTGGAAGTGGGAAGCCGGAACAAGTAAACTGTAACCAGGTTGTCAGTCCGGCCGTTCCCCAGATGGCCAGGACAGAGCCACACCCAGGAGAAAAAAGCGCAGCCGGTTGTTTTGGGGGGGATACCAGTGCAGCCGGGTTGAACTGAAAATCGAATCGTGCATGGGCCAATCCAGGTGATTGGCCGGCCGCCCTGCGGGTCTGAATCCAGGTGCGGCTTAACTTGGTGAGGAGAACCACTATGAATCATCGCAGCAAATCCCTCAGCCTGTTGCTCTGCTTCGTCCTGGTCGCCAGTTTGCTGGGTGTGGCTTTCGCCCGGCCGGTGGCGGCTTCGCGAACAGCAGCCATTCAACCCCAGCTTCAGCAGGCGGCCGCGGCCTATCCGGACAGTCTGGTCCGGGTCATCGCCCGCAAGGCGGATGCCACCGGCGCCGCCGCCGCGCGGGCCGTCGAACTCGGCGGAAAGATCATTTACGATCTCGACATGATCGACGCGCTGGCCGTCGAAATGCCGGCCGCGGCCGCGCTGGAGCTGGCCCGGAGCGAGTCGGTGAGCTGGGTCGCTCTCGACGGTCCTGTGCGCAGCAGCAACACCAAACCCGCCAGCTACACCGGTCCAACTGCCAATACCTACCTCGATACCCTCGGCGTGCGCGATGCCTGGACGATGGGCTATCGAGGGCAGGGAATTACCGTGGCCGTCATCGACAGCGGTCTCGAACACACTGATTTTTCCGGCCGCGTGCTGTTCAGCGGAGGTTTTAACGCCGATCTCAACAAAAACGACAGCACCGGTCACGGCACCCATGTTACCGGGATCATCGCCGGCAATGGCGCCGGCTCAAGCGGCGCTTATATGGGCATTGCCCCCCAGGCGAATCTCATCGCCCTGAATGTCAGCAACAATGCGGGGATGGCCTACGAGTCCGATGTCGTGGCGGCGATGCAGTGGATCTACAATAACAAGGCCGCGTACAACATTCGCATCCTCAATCTGTCGATTAACTCGGCCGTGGCCGCCTCATATCACGACAGCCCGATGAATGCAGCGGCCGAGATCCTCTGGTTCAACGGGGTGGTTGTCATCACGGCGGCCGGCAACAGCGGCAACAACAATTCCATCGACACCATCAAAGCGGCCCCGGCCAATGATCCCTTCTTTATTACCGTCGGGGCGACCAATGAAAAACAGACGGTCGACAGAGCCGACGACGTCATCACGACCTATTCGGCGGCCGGCTGGACCCTCGACAACCACAGCAAACCGGAAATCTATGCGCCCGGCCAGGATATCATCAGCACGCTGCCGAACAATTCAACCTGGAAAAATCTCTACCCTGAGCGGACGATCACGATCGATGGCCGAGGAACGATTAAATATCGCTATTTCCGGGCCAGCGGTACGTCGATGTCCGCCCCGATGGTCTCCGGCGCGGCGGCGCTGCTCCTCCAGAAGGAACCCGGCCTGACCCCTGACCAGGTCAAATATCGATTGATCACCGCCTCGGGTACCATTCAGGGCAAGCCTTACCTGGATGTGAAAAAGGCGCTGACGACGGCGACCACTGCTTCGTCCAACACCGGGCTGATGGCCAGCCGGCTCCTGTCGACCGGCAGCGAGCCGATCGTCTGGGGCAGCGTGGCCTGGAACAGTGTCGCCTGGAATTCAGTCGCCTGGAACAGCGTGGCCTGGAATTCGGTGGCCTGGAACAGCGTGGCCTGGAATTCGGTCACCTTCAGCAGCACCTTCGAAAAAGATTCGGGTTTTCGGAACCAGGTCGCCTGGAACAAATAGGGGGTATGATGAAATTCACAACGACTCAATCCCGGGAGAGCGTCAGCTGGACCGGATGACAACGGCCCTTCTGGGCGATATGAATAAAAAAGGAAAGCGGGCTCCGGCCCGCTTTTTTTTTGGGTCCTGACCGGTGAATTTCAAACCGGCCGGGCTGCCAGGTCTGGTTCCCGGGTCAAAGATCCGGGAATGGGCCGGCGGGTGACTCTCGGCGAGCCAACATGACCCCATAATGACTTCCGGCACTGTCAAAAGTGACCGGCCGCGCCGTAAGCTGGATTCAAGGCTGAAATGATCAGCGCTGTAATGATCCAATCACCAAGGAAGAATCCATCATGATCCGCCGTTTCTTGATCCCCTCCACCCCCTGGCTCCTCCTCTTCGGGCTGCTCAACCTGTTCAGCTCGGGCCGCTGGACCCTGGCCGCGGCCGCCTGGCTCGCCCCGCTGTTCGCTCTGCGTTTTCTCGCGACCACCCCCGGACGGCGCCGGTTTTTGTGGTTTTACCTGGTTACCTGGCTGACCCTGTCGATCAGCTGGTACGGGGCGACCCCGATCTGGGGGGCGGCCCATTTCATTTTCATGGCCGTGAACGCGGTGATGGCCATCCTCCCCTTCGCCGTCGACCGCTGGCTGGCGCCCAGATTGAGCCGGGACGGCCGGCTCTCCTTCAGCGCCACCTTCGTGCTTCCGCTGGCGGCGACCGCACTCGAATTCCTGACGATTGACGCCAATCCGCTCGGGAATTTCGGGGCCACCGGCAACAGCCAGGCCGGGTTCCCGATCGCGGTGCAGCTGGTATCCGTTACCGGCCTGCTGGGGCTGACCTTTCTCATTAACTGGACCGCCTCGGCCGTCCACTGGGGCTGGGAGCAGCGCTTCGCCTGGCCGCGGATTCGCCGCGGGGCCCTGGCCCTGGGCGCCGTTCTCGCGGCCGTGTTTGCCCTCGGCGCCGGCCGCCTGCTGGCCGCGCCAACTCCGGACGCGGTTGAAACGGTGCCGGTGGCCGCCTTTACCGTGCAGCCGGTGGACATGGCGGCGCTGGCTCCGCTGGCCGAGCAGGACCCGGACGCCTTCCGGGCGGAAACCCGGGCCGTCCACGCCGCCTACCTGCAGGAAACGGCCGCTGCCGCGGCCGGTGGGGCGCGCATCGTCCTCTGGCCGGAGCTCGCCGGTCTGGGAGTCGAGGAAGACGTGCAGGCGCTGCTGGCCGAGGGCCGGGCGCTGGCCGCGCAGGCCGGGATCTACCTGGCCATGCCCACGCTGACCGTCTTTCCCGGCCAGGAGCGGCCCGGTGAAAATGTCCTCACCATCGCCGACCCGCGAGGTGAGATCGTTCTGACGCACGTCAAGTTCGGCGGGGCGTTCATTGAGGGGACCCTGGCCGGCAGCGGCGAGCTGCAGGCGGTCGAGACGCCTTACGGCACCCTCAGCGGCGTCATCTGCTGGGATACCGACTTCCCGGCCATCGTGCGCCAGGCCGGCCGGCAGGGGGTGGACATTCTCCTCTCCCCGGCCAAAGAGTGGGCCGCGATCGATCCGATGCACGCCAGCATGGCCGTCTTTCGCGGGGTTGAAAACGGGCTGACCGTCGTGCGCCAATCGGACGGCGGCCGTTCGATGATTTCCGATCCGTACGGCCGCATCCTGGCGGCCGCTCCGTGGACCGGCCAGAGCGCGATGCGGGCCGGCGTGCCGGTGGTAGGTGTGGCCACCCTCTACCCCGTCGCCGGAGATTTCGTCGGATTCGTCTCGGTCGCCGGGCTGCTGGTAGTCGGGATCCGGGCACTGGTGGCCGGCCGGCGGAAGCAGGCCGCGGCCCCACAGCCCGTTCATCCGGCCGGTTAAGCTCTGAATCACCCGGCGACCCCCCGGCTGGCCGGCCTGGCGGGTGGAGAAGCCGCCGGTTTCCGCGGTTTTCTCCTATAATGGGTGCGTGACACAATCACTGCTCAAGACGAAGCTCTTTCCACCGCCGCTCCGGCCGAACCTGGTCGCCCGGCCGCGCCTGCTGGAACAGCTCCATCGGGGGCTGGCCCTGGGCCATAAACTGAGCCTCATCGCCGCCCCGGCCGGTTCGGGCAAGACGACCCTGGTCGGGGCCTGGATCGCCGGCGGGGAGCGGCCGGCCGCCTGGCTTTCGCTCGACGAAGGGGATCGCGACCCCATTCGCTTCCTGTCCTATCTCATCGCCGCCCTGCAGACGCTGCCCCCTGACCGGCCGGGTGCGCCGACCGGCGCCGGCGTGCTGGAAATGGTGCGGTCTCCCCAGCCGCCGCCTGTCGAAGCCATCCTGACCGCCCTCCTCAACGAAATCAGCGCGCTCGAGGCGTCGTTCATCCTGGTCCTTGACGACTACCATTTAGTCGATTCCGGGGTGGTCGACCGGGCGCTCGCCTTCCTGCTCGAGCACCTGCCGTCCCGGATGCACGTGGCCATCACCACGCGGGCGGATCCGGATCTTCCCCTGGCTCGCCTGCGTGCCCGGGGACAGCTGACCGAGGTGCGTGCCGCCGACCTGCGCTTCACCCGGGACGAGGCGGCCGGCTTTCTCAATCAGAGTCTGGGGCTGAACCTGGCGGCGGAAGCGGTCGACGCCCTCGAAAATCGGACAGAGGGCTGGATCGCCGGGCTGCAGCTGGCCGGCCTCTCGCTCCAGGGACGGGAAGACGCGGCCGGCTTTATTCGCAGCTTCACCGGCAGCCATCACTACGTGATGGATTACCTGGTGGCCGAAGTCCTCCAGCGGCAGCCGGCGGCCGTGCGCGCATTTCTGCTGGGGACGTCGATTCTCGAGCGGCTGTGCGGCCCGCTCTGCGAAGCGGTCCTGGGCGTTTCGGCGCCGGCCGGCCAGGAAATCCTGGCCCATCTCGAACGGGCCAACCTCCTCCTCGTGCCGCTCGACGAACGGCGAACCTGGTATCGCTATCACCACCTGTTGGCCGATGTGCTGCAGGTCCGCCTGCAGCAGGAGCAGCCTGGCCGGGTTCCGGCGCTGCACCGGCGGGCCGCCGCCTGGTGGGAGGCCCACGGATTTCGGGCCGAGGCGATTCGCCACGCGCTGGCTGCCGGCGATTTCGAGCAGGCAGCGGATTGGATTGAGCAGGAATGGGCCGAGAAAGGGGGCAGCTATTTCCGCAGCGCGACCTGGCTCGCCTGGGTGCGGGCGCTGCCGGCTGAAATGGTCCGGAACCGGCTCCGGCTCAGCCTCGGCTACGCCTGGGAAATGCTGCACGCCGGTGAGCTGGAGGCGGCTGAAATGCGCCTGCGAGATGCCGGGCGGCTGGTGGCAGCGGCCCGGCGCCGCGGGCCGGCCGCTGCCGTGCCGGAGCACCCCCTGCATGCGGTCCTGGCCGTCGCCCGGGCCTTTCACGCCCAGGCGCTGGGCGAGGCGGCCGCCGCCGAGGAGTATGCCCGGCAGGCGCTGGCGCTGGCGGCCGAGGACAATCACCACGCGCGCGGTCTGGCCCGGGCCCTGCTGAGCCTGGCCCGCCTGGCTCGTGGAGACCTGGAGATGGCCTACCGGCTCATGGCAGACGGTATGGATGACCTGCGGCGCGCCGGCAATCTCCTTTTTGCCACGAGCGGTACGTTCGTTCTGGCCGACATCCGGCTGGTCCAGGGGCGCCTGCGGGAGGCTATGATCATTTACGAAGAGGCTCTGACCCTCGTGCTGGCCCGGGGAGAGCCGTTTCTGCAGGGAACGGCCGACCTCTATCTCGGCCTGGGCCTGCTTGAACGCGAGCGGGGAAATGCGGCGGCCGCCCGCGACCACCTGCGGCAGAGCGAGGCGCTGGGGGCCCGGGCCGGGCACGACGAATGGCTGGCCCATCTCTGCCTGGCGCAGGCGCGCCTGAAGCAGGACGAGGGGGAACTGGGCGGGGCCCTGGCCCTCGTCGAGGAGGCCGAGCGGCTTCACCTCCGCTCCCCAGTGCCCGACGTGCGCCCGCTGCCGGCGCTGAAGGCGCGGATCTGGATCGCCCAGGGGCGGCTCGACGAGGCCCGCCGCTGGGCACTGGTGCGGGGGCTGACCGCGGCGGACGAGCTGAGCTATGCCCGCGAATACGAACACATCACCCTGGTTCGCCTCCTCCTCGCCGGCGGGAGAGGCCACCGGGAAGAGGCGCTGGCCCTGCTGGAGCGGCTCCTGGCGGCGGCCGAGGCCGGGGGGCGGTGGGGGAGCGTCCTGGAGATTCGCCTGCTGCAGGCGCTGGCTCACCGGGATGGCGGCCGCATGGGTCCGGCGCTCGAAGCGCTGGCGCAGGCGCTGGCCATCGGCGAGCCCGAAGGCCACATCCGGATCTTCGTCGACGAGGGCGCACCATTGGCCGAGCTGCTGACGGCGCTTGCGGCCGGCGGCGAAAGGGCCGCGGGGCCGGCGATTCCCACCACCGTCCGGGTGTACGCTCGCCGGCTGCTGGCCGCGTTTGACCGGCCGGCCATCTCGAGTGACCCGGATCGCCCGGAGGGCGCGGCCGCAGGCCTGGATCGCCTCGTCGAGCCGCTGAGCCCGCGCGAGCTGGAAGTCCTGCGCCTGCTGGCGGACGGCCTTTCCAACCAGGAGATCGGCGACCGGCTCTTTCTCGCCTTGAACACGGTCAAGGGACACAACCGCAAGATATTTGCCAAGCTGCAGGTTTCCCGGCGAACCGAAGCGGTGGCGCGCGCTCGCGCGCTGGGGCTGCTGTAGTCGGTCCCGCCTTCCGAGCGAGCGGGATTCAGGCCCTATTCCCATCCCACTCTCCCAGAACAACACCCGGAACAACACTTTGGTGTCTTTCCAGGCATACTGGATTGCCGCTACAGTATCCTCGTGTTGAACAGGCAGCCGTGGGACTGATAACCGGCGGCTGCCGGGGATGGGACAATGGCTGACATCCGACAAACCCCCGCGGTCTATCAAATCCGGCTCCAGGGTTATCTGGATGCCCGGTGGTCGGCCTGGTTCGAAGGGCTGACTATTTTGCAGACGGACGGTGGGGAAACCCTGTTAACCGGGCCGCTGCCCGACCAGGCGGCCCTGTTTGGGCTGCTCAAGAAGGTGCGCGACCTGGGGCTGCCGCTGGTCGGCGTTAACCGGGTCGAACCCGGCGCATGGCGGCCGTGACCGCACCAATCGCCCTTGCGCGCCGGGATAACCGGCGCCGGGCTCGCCATATCTGGAGGTTTTCATGACCCTGGCCATCAAAACGCTGTTCGGCCCGCATGAACGGCACCTCGGCATTCCGAGGATCAACATCGCCCTGCTGCGGCTGCTCTTTACCCTGATGTTTTTTCTGCTGGGACGGGATGCCTGGACCCAAATCCTGACCCACGCCGGCCCCTGGGAGCCCCTGGCGGCCGCCGCCTGGAGCGTGTGGGCCGCCTTCGCCCTCCTGGCGGGGATCGGCATCTTCCGGCCGCTCGAGATGCTGCCCCTGGTGCTGCTGGAAATCGTCTACAAATTGATCTGGCTCCTCCTGGTGGCCTATCCGCTGTGGGCGGCCAACCAGCTCGTCGGCTCGCCGGCCGAGCCGATGACGATCAATTTCTTGTGGGTCATCCTGCCCATCGCCGCAGTGCCCTGGAAGTACGCGTTTGAAACCTACATTTTGAATCGGAGGTGAGACCGGCCGCCGGGCGTCGAATGAATCCGTGGAAAGGAGATGACAACCGATGGGCGAACCGATCGAGAAACGGGCGGCGATAGTTCTCTCGTCAGCCTCACCGCCATGATGATCTTCACATCGATCCATCCCATTGTCCGCTCTGGCGCCAGCCTGCTGGGGCCGGCCGTGCTCCCCAACAGCCGGCGGTTCTTCTGGTTCGACTTCCCCGCCATCTTTCTGGATCACGGGGTGAAAGGGCTCGAGCTGGCGAACTTCACCCTGCCGTCCGGCGGGAAGGCGGCCGTGGCGGCGGCTGCCCTGTCGCTCCGGGCGCCACCAGCCTGCCGCCTGCTCCATGAGAGAACCGGCACCCTGATCCCTTTCGAGGGGTCCACGGCGATGGCGGCTCAGGCCTCCTGCGTGGGTGGTTTTCCGGTTCGGGAGAAGCCGGGGCGATCGCGCGCCATGTCGCGGAGGGAATGAAAGTGAGAAGATCAGGAGACAAAACCATGAAAGCTGT
>JBFFZG010000201.1:0-9234 GCA_041568735.1 Promineifilaceae bacterium (SeqCode) | reverse complement strand
GAGCCGTCTTTTCTACCAGAGGCTATGGCTAATAAGAAACCGAAACAAGAAGCTGAAGATCTGCCGCGCCAGAATCGGCGCGAGCAGCTGTTATCGCGCCGACAGCAGGAGCAGATGCGCCGGCTGCGCTATGCCGCCGCCGCCGTCGGCGGCCTGATTGGCCTGATCGTCATTGCGGCCCTGGTCGTCGAATTCCTGATCGTTCCCCGCCAGGCGGTGGCTGAGGTCGGGTCGACAACCATCACCCTCCGCGAATGGCAAGAAATGGTGAAATACCAGCGGGCTCAGCTCATCTATGCCATCGAGCGGCAGTTCGAGGATTTTGTCGGCGAGGAGCCGGAAAACCGCGAGCAGGCTGAAGGGGACGCCCTCCGTCTGATCCAGCAGTTCTCCGGCCAGCAGATCGGACTCCTGGCTAACGGCGCCGAGCAGCTCGGGGAATTTGTGCTCGACCAGATGGTAGACGACGCGCTCATCCGCCTGGGGGCGACCGAACGGGGAATCACCGTTTCCGAGGCCGATGTCGAACGCATCATCGGCGAGCGGTACAACTACTACGACGGCGGGCTGCCGACGCCAATTCCGTCCGCCACCCCATCCCCCCAACCGACCCCCTCGCTGACCCCGGTCGGCTTTGAAGCGGCCGCCGCCGTCGAAGGGGTCGAACCGACCGCCACGGTGGTTCCCGGGCCGACGAACACGCCGTTCCCGACGGCCACCCCGGTCAGCCGGGAATCCTTCGAAAGTGACCTGAACACCGACCTCGAGGGAATTCGGGCCGCGGGCGGCAATGCCGATCTGTTCCGCCAGATCGCCGCCAACGCCGTATACCGGGAACGTCTGGCCGAAGCCCTCTTTGTAGAGCAGGAGCGGCCGACCCGCGTCCCCCACACGAGCGCCTTTATTCTAACCTACGACAGTCAGGAAGCCGCTGACCGGGCGCTGGCCGACGTTGAAGGACTCAGCTACCTCGAGGTCTGGAACCGGGTGCGCAGCCTGCCTGCCCCCACACCGGCCCCCGAAGGAGATGAAGCGGCCGAACCGGAGCCGCTGGTCGAAGCAGTCGAACGGCTCTGGCTGACGGCCGAACAGTACAATAATTTCCTGCCGGCCGATGTCGTGACCGCCCTTTTCGAGCTGCCTGTCGGCGCACACAGCCAGGTGCTGCGTGGCACCGATCTTCAGACCGGCGAGGAGCGCTTCTACATCCTGCAGGTGAGCGGCCGGGAAGATCGAGACCTCGACGAATTCACCATTCGCAACCGGCAGCAGGAGCTCCTCAACACGTGGCTGGGCGAGCAGCGGGTGACCCGCGTGACCCTCTATGAGAACTGGCGGACGCGGGTGCCGCGGACCCCGGTTCTGGATGCCTTTTTCCGCAATCCGGCGCCGACCATCACGCCGCAGCCGACCGTCATTCTGGCCACGCCGTCCCCGGCTGCCGGCGACGGGGAAACAGACGAATAATTTCGGGCTGCCGCCTGAAATAAGGACCGCTGAAGAGGCGAGGGATGAACCCCTCGCCTCTTTTTTTTGGCTTCCGGCGGCGAAGCGGGTAAATTTCTGAACGCAGGCGGCTGCATTTCGTCCCAAACCGACCGGCCGCCACTTCAATTATTCCTCGAGGTGTTCTGTGCTGCTGAATCCCGAACGCATTGCCCACTGGCTGGGCGAACTGGTCCGCATTCCTTCAATCAACCCGGAAGCGGGGGAGACCCGGGTGCCCGACCATTACCTGGGGGAGCAGCGCATGGCCGATTATTTGGCCGAACAATTCACCGCCCTGGGCGGCCAGGTCGAGCAGGAAATGGTACTCCCCGGCCGGCCCAATGTCTACGGCATGTTCCCGGGCGAATCGGACTCCTGGGCCGTGGTCGACGTCCACACCGACACGGTGGGCGTTTCCCAGATGAGCGACCCCCCGTTCGACGGCCGCGTCGAAAATGGCCGGGTCTGGGGACGGGGAGCGGTCGATACCAAGGCCAGCCTGGCGCTCATCCTGACCCTGCTCGAGGCCCGGCAGAGCCAGGGGCTCAAGCTGAAACAAAACCTGCTGGTTGTCGGCACGGTCAGTGAGGAAATCGGCGGCCATGGGGCGGCCGCCTTCGCCGCCTGGGCTCGCCGGCGGCAGCTCCCCCTGGCCCAGCTCCTGGTGGCCGAACCGACCCTCTGCACGCCGGTCTACGCGCACAAGGGGGTGATGGGGATGCGGTTTCAGGTCCATGGCAAGGCGGCCCATTCCTCCAAACCGCATCTCGGCCTGAACGCCATCGTCGCCGCCATGCACGCCATCGGTGCCCTCGTCGAGGAGCACGGGCGGCTGCAGCGCACTCCCGCTGAGACCCCACTGGGTCCGGCCACGCTGGCCGTCACCCTGATCGAAGGGGGGAACGGCCACAATATCGTCCCGGAAAGCTGTACCTTTACCATCAACCGCCGCCTCATTCCCGGGGAGGAGCCGGAGGCGGTGATGGATCGCCTGGAGAAGCTGGTGGCGGCCGCCTCCCCCCTCCCCATCACCCGAGTCCAGGGGGCCGGCATCGCCGCGTTTTACCAGGCGCCGGATTCCCCCTGGATTCAGGCGCTGGCCGAATGGACGGGCAACCGGCCGGAGGTGGCTCCTTACGGCACCAATGCCCTGGCCTATCAGGGTCTGGCCGAAGAGACGGTTATTTTCGGCCCGGGATCGATCGAGCAGGCCCATGGGGCGGTGGAGTGGGTGGCGATCGACGAGCTAGTGCGGGCCGGGGCGATCTACACACGCTGGCTGCTCGGATCCAACGAGGCTTAGACGGGGCGATCAGGGGCCGCCTGTAATATCGATGCCAGCTGCGCCGCCAGCTCCGGCTCGTCGAGCTGCCGCATCAATTCCAGGGTCATGATTCGATCCCGTTCTCCCTGGTCGAGCAGCCGTTCGAGGACATGAGAAAGGACCACTTTTTCGCCGGTCGAATTGCGCAGCGGCTGGCTGTCGAGCATCGGAGCCTCAAGCCGGGCCAGGTAATCCCGCATCTTCCCCTCCACGGTGTCCCAGTTCCGGCGGATCTCTGCCCGGTCGGCGAACTGGTAGGGATTGGCAATATCCGGGAAGTCCAGCCCCTGCAAGACGCACAGCCAGCGTTCCTCATGATTAATGACGTGGACGATGTGATTGCGGATTGATCCAATCGAGATCGAGGTCGGCCGGGTGAAGGCTTCCTGGGAAAGGGGTTCGATGCAGCGCTCCCAGACGGCCCGGTTGAGGGCGAAATGCTGGTCGAAAGCAGTTCGAAGGTCGTCTACGGTCAAAAGATTGCTCCTGGGCGTTTGCGCCAGTTCTCTCTCGTCAGTGCAGCAGCTCGACCTGGGTGATGTATTCTTCCGGTTTAACCGAAATCACCTGGCTGGTGCTGTCGGTACCCATCGTGATGCCATAGATCGCCTGGGCCGCCTGGACCGTACCGCGGTTGTGGGTGATGACGATGAACTGGGTTTTTTCGCTCAGCTCGCTGAGCACCTCGCGGAACCGGTTGATGTTCGCCTCGTCCAGGGCGGCGTCCACTTCATCCATGACGCAGAAGGGGGTCGGGGCGACTTTGAGCAGGGCGAAGATCAGGGCGGAGGCGGTCAGGGACCGTTCGCCGCCGGACAGCAGGGCCAGCCCCTGCGGCCGACGGCCGGGGAGCTGGGCGACGATATCGACCCCGGTGATCGTCAGGTCGTCCGGATCGGTCAGCAGCAGGTGGGCGGAGCCGCCGCCAAACAGCCGGGTGAACATTTTGCCGAAAACGGTGTTCACCTTTTCCACCGTCTCGGCGAAGGCGCGGGAAGTCATCTCATCCAGCTCGGCGATCACCTGGCGCAGCTGCTTTTCCGTCTGTTCCAGGTCCTCAACCTGCTGGATCATAAAATCATAGCGGGTCTGCACTTCTTCGAATTCGGCCGGCGCTTCCGGGTTGATCGCCCCGATGCGGCTGAGCTGGCCCCGGAATTTTTGGATCGAATCTTCCAGGTCCTCCGGCAGCTCCTCGACCGCCGGCAGCTGATCGATGACCTCGGTCAGCGGCAGGGGCGTGTCACCCGTTTGCTCCTCGTCGTAGCGAAGAGCGACCAGGCCGAGATCCTGGCGGATGCGCTCTTTCAGGTTTTCGATCGTCGTTTCCTGCTGCGTCAGGGCGATGCGGCTCTGGGTGTAGCGGGATTCGTGATCGTGGGTGATTTTCTGGGCGGCCGCCGCTTCCCCTTCCAGCCGGCGCAGATCGATCTGCCGGGCCCGCATGTCGGCCCGCAGCGGATCGAGATCGGCTGAAATTTCATCCATGCGCCGCTGCAGATCCTGGAGTTTGCCCTCTTCTTCACCCAGGGCCAGCTCGCCGAGCTGGCGGCTCCATTCGTCGCGGCGGCCGCGCAGCCGGACCAGCTGCTGATCGATTTGCTGCAGGGTCGCCCGCCGGCTGTCGGCGATCGCCCGCCGGCCGTCGACCAGAGAGCGCACGGCCGCGATTTGCTGGGAAAGGGTCTGCCGCTGTTGTTCCGCCTCGCCCACCGGCAGCGAGGCCAGCGCTTCCCGGGCCTGGTCCAGCTCCGCTTCGAGACGAATCTGCTCGTCCCGGCCGGCAGCGATCTCGTTCTGCCACTGCTGGCGCCGCTCCTGCAGGCGGGCGGTTTCCGCGAGGCGCTGCTCGGCCTGCTGCTGGAAGATCGCCTGCCGCTGCGCCGCCCGGTCGAGCTCTCGCTGGGCCGCGGTCACCCGGCGGGCGGCTTCTTCCGCCTGCTGGCCGAGCCGGTGGCGCTCCCGATTGACTGCTTCGAGCCGCTCGAACAGAGCCTTGAGCGCCTCCTGGCGCCCGGCCAGCCGGCTGTCCTGCCTTTCGATGGCCGCTTTTTCCGCCGCCAGCTCGGCCGCGGCCTGCCGCCACGCTTCTTCCTGGGCCATGATTCCCTGGCGGCCGTCGAGTCGGGGAAGCTCGACCAGGCCGCTGGCATGGGCGACGATCCCGTCGAGCGAGACGGCCGTGTACCCGTTGGGCAGTTCGCCGGCCAGATGCAGGGCGGTGGCGCCGTCCTGGACCAGCACGAGGTGATCCAGGAGCGTGGCGGCGACCTGCCGAAATTCGGCCGGGCAGGAGACGATCTCGTGGGCCAGGCCGACAAACCCGGGCTGGTTGTCGAGGCCGGCCGGCCGTGGGTTTTCCGCCCGCAGACGGTCGAGCGAAACGGCAGCCAGCGTCTGCTTCGGCGAGCGGCGGCCGATCAGCTGCCAGAGGGCTTTCTCATCCGGCACGATCTGGGTGGCCAGACGGGACTGCAGGGCGATTTCGAGCGGCGTCTGCCAGTCGGATGGGATGGTCAGGATCTGGGCCAACCGGCCGAGAAGGGGCACCCCGTCGATTTCCGGCGCTTCTTTCTGCCGGAGATGCTCGAGCATTTCGGTTCGGGTCTGCAGTCGGGCGAGCTGGTTCTGGGCCTGGTGCAGCTGCCGCCGCTCCTGCTCGATTTCACGCCGTCCATCGCCGATCTGCCGCTCGAGCTCGCGCCGCTCATCCTGCCGGGCGCCCCGTTCGGTTTCCAGAGCCTCGACGGCCGCATGGGCCACCTCGAGAGCGGCCGACAGGCGATCGATTTCGGTCTGAAGATCCGAGGTGCCGGTCTCATCCGATCCGGATGCCTCTCGTTCGACCAGGCGTTCCGCCAGCTGGTTCAGCTGCCCCTGGATCCGGGCGATCGCCGTTTGCCCGTCGCGGATCCGGGCTTCGAGGGAGGCGACCCGTTGGCGGGCTTCGTCGATGGCCGTCTGTTTTTGCTGAAAAGCGCTTTCGAAGCGGTTCAGTTCGAGCTGCTGGCTCTCGAGATTCAGCTGCACGGTCCGCAGCTCGGCCGAGGCCCCCTCCAGTTCGCTTTCGGCCGCGGCGCGCTGGGCTTCGAGGGCCGGCAGATCTTCGGCCGTTTCCGCCAGCTGCCGTTCGAGCGCCCGCTGCCGCTCCCGGAGAATGGCGACCTCCCGCCGGGCCCGCTCCCAATCTTCCCGGACCGATTCCCGCTCCCGCTGCAGCGTCTGGTGCCGTTCTTCCAGGTCGTGCAGCCCTTCGCGCAGCTGTTCGATTTCGTCCTGTTTCCGCAGCAGTTTTTCCCTTGCTCCCTGCCAGCCCGATTCGCTCTCGGCCGCCTGCTGCCGGCGGGCGCGCAGCCCTTTCTTGGCCGCTTCCCACTGATAGCCATACCAGATGCGGAGCAGCCCCCGCAGGTCGGTTTCCAGCTGGGCATAGGTCTGGGCTCTTTCCGCCTGGCGGCGGAGGGAATTCAGGCGCGGCCGGAGCTCGCTCAGAATATCGTAGACCCGCTCGAGATTGTGCTGGGTGTCCTGGAGCTTCCGCAGGCTGGTGGTCCGCCGGGCTTTGTAGTGGCTGATCCCGGCCGCTTCTTCGAACAGCGCCCGCCGCTCATCCGCTTTGAGGGAGAGCGCCTGATCGATTAATCCCTGGCCGATGATGGTGTAGGTCTGCTCCGCCAGGCCGGCCCGGGCCAGCAGGTCGTTGATATCCATCAGCCGCACTTTCTGCCCGTTCAGGAGATATTCGTTTTCCCCGGAGCGATAGGCTCGCCGGCAGATTTCAACTTCAGCGTAGTCGATCGGCAGCCAGCCGCCGCTGTTATCGAGCGTCAGCACCGCCTGGGCCATCCCGGCGCGGGCCCGAGTCTTGCTGCCGGCGAAAATCATATCGATCGTCTTTTTGCCGCGCAGCGTGCTGTAGCTTTGCTCGCCCAGCACCCAGCGGACCGCGTCGGCAACGTTGCTCTTCCCGCTGCCGTTCGGGCCGACGATGGCGGTGATCGCGTCTTCAAAAATGAAATCGGTCCGCGTGGCGAAGGTTTTGTAGCCCTGCAGGGATAAGTGCTTTAGTTTCATCGGCTGGTAATTATCGGCGGGTGCCGGGTTTGGGGCAACAAACCCCGCCGATTCACAGGGGGATTGGCGAGAAAATGACAGGTCTCAACTCAATGTTATAATTCCCCCGTGGCTAAAAAAGAACCTAAACTCACTGTTTTGAACTGCGGCCGGCTGACGACCAGCGGCGGCCGCTACCTGGATGCTGCCGGGATTACCTCCCAGCGCGATGACCAATCCGCGCTCAGCTGCTACCTGATCGACCACCCGAAAGGGCGGGTGCTGGTCGATACCGGGATCCCGGATGAATGGGCGGAATTTCCGGCCGGAGTGGCCCGCGGTGGGGGCAAATTCATGTTTGAAAGCACCGATCCGCTGCTGCCCCAGCTCAGCCGGCTGGGCCTGGCGCCGGAAGATATTCAATTCGTTGTTTACACCCACCTGCACAACGATCACACAGGCAATCTGGCCAAATTTCCCGGGGCCCGGCCAGTCCTGCAGCGAAGCGAATACGACTTTGCCTTTGGTCCACGGGCCGAAGAATGGGGATATGAGCCGGAGTCCTACCGGCCGCTGGTGGACCTCGAGACGCTCCTCGTCGATGGGGAGCACGACCTGTTCGGCGACGGCGCCGTCCGGCTCTTTCCGACCCCCGGTCACACACCGGGCCACCAGGTTGTCCTGGTGAACCTGAAGAAAAACGGCCGACTATTGATCTGCGGGGATCTTTACTACACCGCCGAAGACCGGCAGCCGCGCCGCTTCCCGAAATGGAACTTTAACTGGCCGAAAACCCTGGAATCGATGGAGCGGGTGGAGCTGCTGGCGGCCGAGGAGCCGACCCGCCTGCTGCTGGGTCATGACTGGGCGGAATGGGAAGCCTGGTCGGCGACGGCGATGCCGCTGAACTGAGGGCCGGCGGGATGGGTGACAGAGAGAAACCCATTGCGAATTTCCTGGCGATCGAAGCGATGGCCGCGGCTGATTGGCCGGCCGTGCGGGCGATCTACCAGGCTGGCATTGAGACCAACCTGGCGACTTTCGAAACGACAGCTCCAGTCGACTGGGAGGATTGGTCGGCCGGCAAGCGGGCCGACTGCCGGCTGGTGGCCCGGGCCAACGGCCGGGTCATCGGCTGGGCGGCGCTGAGCCCGGCGTCGAAGCGACCGGTCTATGCCGGTGTGGCCGAAGTCAGCGTTTACGTCGATCCCGCAGCCCGCGGTCAGGGTGTCGGCGATGCACTGCTGGGGGCGCTCGTCTCGGCCTCCGAAGCGGCCGGGGTCTGGACCCTCACCGCCAGTATTTTCCCGGAAAACACGCCGAGCATCCGGCTCCACGAGAAGCACGGCTTTCGTATTCTCGGACGGCGCGAGCGAATCGGCCGCCATCATGGGATCTGGCGGGACACTGTCTTGATGGAGCGGCGCAGCCAGACGGCCGGCCGCTGACCTTCCGCTCCGGCCGCCCGACCGGTTCCGGTGGTTGACATCACTCCGGCCATTGGCTAAAATCCGCAGGCCTTATTTCCCTCGTTTGCAAATGAATCAGGAGAGAATTCCGAAGCGGGCCATCCCCGCTTTTTATTTGCAGCACCACCGCGAATTTCATTGGAGGTTATTCTATGGACACACTGCTCAACGCCTTTCAGGCGCAGGTTCAGCAGGGCGGTGACGCCGGGCTGCCGATTTTCTGGTGGCTGGCGCCCATCGGCGCGATTTCAGCCCTGGCTGCCGCTTACTACTTCTACAATGCCCTCATGGAAGAAGAAGAAGGCACCGAACGAATGATCGAAATCGCCGATGCTGTTCGCGCGGGCGCCATGGCTTATCTGCGCGCCCAGTACCGGTACATCGCCATCGTCTTTGGTGTCCTGTTCATCGTGTTCTGGATCCTGACCTTCCTCGGGGCACAGAACTGGATCGTTACCTTTGCCTTTATCACGGCCGGACTGGCTTCGGCCGGCTCCGGCTATATCGGCATGCGCACGGCGACCAATGCCTCCGCCCGGACGGCCAACGCCGCCCGGACCAGTCTCGACGACGGTCTGCGCGTGGCCTTCCGCGGTGGGGCGGTCATGGGGCTCGGCGTTGTCGGTATGGCCCTGCTCGACATGTCGATCTGGTTCCTGATTCTCTATCTGGCCGGGCTCGATCCCCAGACCATCACGACCATCCAGCTGAGCGCGGCCGTGGGCGCGTCGACGGTGGCTCTTTTCGCCCGCGTCGGCGGCGGCATCTTCACCAAGGCGGCCGACGTCGGCGCCGACCTGGTGGGGAAAGTCGAGGCGGGAATTCCGGAGGACGATCCGCGCAATCCGGCGACCATCGCCGATAACGTCGGCGACAATGTCGGCGACGTGGCCGGCATGG
>JBFFZG010000200.1:0-9361 GCA_041568735.1 Promineifilaceae bacterium (SeqCode) | reverse complement strand
CATTCCAGCTACTGGAAGGTGTATCCTGTGAGCAGTGAGGTGAAATCGATGCAGATTAAAACCTTTTCCCAAATAACCGGCCTGCCGGCCAAAACGATTCGCTACTACGAAGAAGTCGGCCTGCTGCCGCCGCCCAGGCGCCGCGAAAACGGCTACCGCGAGTACGACGAGCGGGATGTCAGCCGGGCCCGCTTCGTGGCCGGCGCCCGCCGCCTCGACTTCTCGCTGGACGACATCCAGGAGATTCTCGACCTGCGCGACCGGCGCATCGCTCCCTGCCGCGTGGTTTTGGAGATGATCGAAGAAAAAGCCACCGAGATCGCCCGCCGCATTGCAGAGCTGCAGGAGATGGAAGCCGATTTGCGCCGGCTGCACCGGCTCGGCCAGACCTTTCCCGACGATGATGTCGACGGCAAAGACTGCGTCTGCCATCTGGTCAGCGAAAGCCGCTGATCAAAGTCCATTTTATTAGAGGTGTCCCATGTGTGACTGCTGCGCCCCGATCGAGGAAAGCCGTGCTGACGCGGCCGCGGTTTGCCCCTCCTGCAGCCAGAAAGGGAAAATGATCGGCACCCTGACGGTTAAAGCCCTGCTCGCCGTCAGCCTGGAGCGGGTTGACGAAGGCTCGACCTACCGCTTCTGCCCGACCCCGGACTGCCCGGCTGTCTATTACGACGAAGAAGGCGGGTTCTTCACCGAGGCCGACCTGCGCGAGCGGGTCCATCAAAAGCATCCGGATGCCGACGACGTCTTCGTCTGCTACTGCTACCGGCATACGCCCGGGTCGCTTCGCGCCGACCTGGCCGGCCGCGGCCGAACGGATGTCATTGCCCGAATCACGGCCGGCACCCGCGCCGGCACCTGCGCCTGCGATATTCGCAACCCGCAGGGGAGCTGCTGCCTGGGCAATGTCCGGCAGCTGGTCAGGCGGATCGAGCAGCAGGGGGAACCGGCTCCTTTCTGACAGGACGCGCGGCGATGGAGTTCGCCTGCCGGGACGCATCGTCTGCTGTCGACCTGATGCTGGCCGCTGGACACTCTGTTTAAGGATCGAGCCGGCCGGCCCCTGCCGGGATATTTGCCGCGATGCGCGCCGGTTCGATCACTCAAAAGCTGAACCGAAAATATTGATTTGGAGAATGAAATGACAGTATATGACCTGGCTGTAATCGGAGGCGGCCAGGGGGGGCTTCCCGCCGCCGCCCTCGCCGCCCGCCTGGGGGCCACAGTGGCCCTGATTGAAATGCATGAGGTTGGCGGCACCTGAGTGAACGAGGGGTGCATCCCCACCAAGACCTTGTTAAGGTCTGCTGAAGTCATGCATTTAATTCGCGAGCGGGCCGCCGAATTTGGCGTGCGCGGGGTTGATCCAGCAGCGCTCTGGCTCGATCTCCCGGCCGTGGTCGCGCGTAAGGATCGGATCGTGCAGGGAATCATCGACGGGATCTACGGCTGGGTCAATCCCAGCCCGAACGTCACCCTGATCCGCGGCCGGGCCGAATTCACCTCGCCGGTCGATCTCCGGGTGGATGGCAGGACGATCACCGCCCGCCAGTCCATTATCGCCACCGGTGCCCGGACAGCCGACATCGAGATTCCGGGGTTGGTGGAAACCGGGTACCTGACCAATTACGAAGCGCTCCAGCTGCAGCGCGTCCCTTCATCGCTGATCGTGATCGGCGCCGGCTACGTCGGCGTAGAGTTCGCCCAGATGTTCGGCCGATTTGGCACGAAGGTCACGCTGCTCAGCCGCAGCAGCCGCATCATGAAGCATGAAGAGCCCGAGCTCTCGGAGCGGCTGGCCGGCATGCTGATTGCGGAAGGGATCGATGTCCGGGTTGGCGCGGAAGGCATCCAGGCCGAGCGGGCCGGGACGGGGAAACGCGTTATGGCCGCCATTGGCGGCCAGGTTCAAGCGTTCCAGGCCGAAGAAATCCTGTTTGCCGGCGGCCGCGTGCCGCGGGTGGATGGCTTAAGATTAGAAGAGGCGGGTGTGAAAATCGATCCTGAAGGCGTCCACGTGAGTGACCAGCTGCGCACGACGGCGCCCAATATCTGGTCGCTGGGTGATGTCAATGGTGGCGCCATGTTTACCCATCGGGCCACCTACGACGGCCCGCTGGCGGCATTGAATGCGGTGAAAGGGGCCGGCCGCACCGTGGATTATCGGGCGGTGCCCCGGGCGGTTTTCACCGAACCGGCCCTGGCCAGCGTCGGCCTGACCGAACGTCAGGCGCTCGCAGCCGGACATGAAGTAAAAACGGGGGTTTCGTATTTCGCCGACAGCGGCCGCGCCAAGGCGATCGGCCAGACGGAAGGTCTGATCAAACTCGTCGCCGACGCGGTGACAGGCGAACTGCTGGGCGGCCACATCCTCAGTGCCCATGCCGACCTCCTGATTCACCAGGTGGTGACGGCGATGCACGGCCGCGGCACGGCCGAATCGATCTACCGCGCCATCCACATTCACCCGACCCTGAGTGAAATGGTTAAAGAGGCCGCCAAAAAACTGCGCTGACAGCTTCTCGGAGGACTCGAGAAAATGGAATGGAATCGAAAATTTCTCTGGATTTTGCTCCTGTTTATGGCCGTCCTGGCGGCCTGCCGCTCCGCGGTTGACCGGCCGGTATCCCTGGCCGCGCGGGATGATCCGGGAACGACTCCGGCCGTCCTCACCGATTTAGACCGCATCGACCCGCTGCGAGACCAGTTTAACGAGGATGCAAGCAAACCGCGCCTGCTGCTGATCCTGGCTCCGCTCTGACCGGTGTGTCGCGCGGGCGCCCGGTGGGTGCGCGAAAATATCCTGGAGGCCAATCCCGATCTGGAACTCGCCGTTTACGTGGTCTGGGAACCGATGCTGGGCGGCCGGCGCGCCCATGCCGCAGAAGCGGCCGGGCTGATTGCCGACCCGCGGGTCGCGCAGTTCTGGAACGATGAATTCATCGCCGGTGAATATTTTAAAGAGGCACTGTTTGGGCGAACCGCCTGGGACATCTTTTTTCTCTATGGAAATGAGGCGCGTTGGGAAGACGAGCCGGAGCCGTTGATTCGCTCGGGTTATACCGTTTACGCCGAACGCGAACGACTGCAGGAGGCGCTGGCGGATCTGGTCACCCCTTGAGCTGCGGCTGAGGGTGAGGCGAAGACGGCCGCCCGACGGTCCTGACCGGTACCGCCTTGATGAGACACGCAAAGGAGTAGCCTGATGAAAACACGGGATGAATCCAAAATCAATGTCGACGAAGTCGTCGCCGATTTACTGCGCGAAACCGGGTCAATCGGTCTGTACGGCAGCGAAGCGCGCCTGTTCATCCAGGCGGTTCGCCGGCTGGCCGGGGGACGGCCGCTGACCGCCCGGGATGTCGGGGAGATCGCTGCGCTGGTTGGCCTTTCCTCTGAGGAAGCGAATTCGGTGCTGGCCAGGCTGGCGGAACGCAACAAGGCGGGCGAGATCGTGGGGCTGGCCGGCCTTTCCTTGAACCAGTGGAACCATCGCTTCGAGATACAGGGTCGTCCCCTCTCCACCTGGTGCGCGCTCGATACCCTGTATCTGCCCCAGGTCCTGCGTCAGGAGGCCAGAGTCCTTTCCAGAGATCCGATGACAAAGGGAGAAATCCGGTTCAAACTGGGACCGGACGGCGTGGTTGACGCTCCGGCCGACGCGATTCTGTCGATTGTCGTTCCCCAGATCGATCGCCAGGGTCTGGAGTCCGTGGAGCAAATCTGGAACGCCTTCTGCAGCTATTCCAACTTTTTCGTTTCCCTGGATTCAGCCCGCCGATGGTTTGACAGCCGGTCGATCGACCCGGTTTTTTTGTCGATTGACCAGGGTTTTGAGCTGGGGAGCAAGTGGTTTGCCGAAATACTCGAATACGCCTGAACAGCGGTTGGCCCACCCGGCGGCCAACCCGCGGTCGCCGGGATGAACCGCGCTTGAACAAGGAGTTAAGATCATGTCCCAAACAGCCGTTTCAGAAAGCGCCCTGAACCTGCTGGCCGAAGTTGAACTGCATTACGTCGAAGACAAGCCGGCCGTCTCGCCGGACGGCAAGGTCGGTGTCTACATCGGCAGCGGCGTGGGGACAGTGAGCGGGCCGGAGCTCGCCGGTTCGGTTCACTGGACGCTTTTCGAGGACCAGCACGGGGAGACCTGTGAATCGAACCTGTTCGGCACCATCACCACAGGCGATGGGGCGCTCATTCGCTTCGATACGATGGGATTATTCCGCCGGCCGTATGCCGACCAGCCCCACCTGTGGGTGTCGTCGGCCGCGGTGCAGTTCGCCACGGACGACGCCCGCTTTGCCTGGTTGAACCCGCTCCTGGCGGTCTGGGAGGGGACGTTTGACATGAAGGCCTACCGGCACCACTATCGGCTTTACCTGCCGGCTCGTCCTTAAGGCCGCGGGTTGGCCGGCGGGAAGCCCGGGGGGGTCCAAATTTTCCCGGAAACTCGAAGTTTCCGGGAAAATATGAGCCTACACCACATCACATTCCCAAAACTCCCGACTTTTTTCTCTCTGTTTCTACTCCCGGACAGTGCTGGGGGGCACAGGTGAAAACCGGGGCGCGAAACCAGGTCGGCAGGAAGGGATTCTTGGGTTATGATCGCTCCTATCCTGCCGGATTGGCGGGTGCAGGAGGATATGTCCGGTCCCTCCGGCCGGAAGGAAGCCCAAGCACGATGCCGTCAGACCCTCGGACCGCGACTTTTCTTTTTACCGACCTGGAGAACAGCACCCCACTCTGGGAAAATCACCCCGCGCTGATGCAGGAGCTGGCCGGCCGGCACGACACGCTGCTCCGCGAGGCGATCGAACGCCACCGCGGCCGGGTGGTCAAAACCACCGGCGACGGCTTTCACGCCGTTTTTGACTCGGTCGGCAGCGCGCTGGCGGCCGCTCTGGCCGGGCAGCTGGCCATCAGCGGCGAAAGCTGGCCGGAAGCGACCGGCTCGCTCCGGGTGCGCATGGGGCTGCATACCGGCGAAAGCCGCGAGCGCGATGGGGATTTCTACGGGACCGATGTCAACCGGGCGGCCCGCATCATGGGGGTGGGCCACGGCGGGCAGATCCTGATCTCAGAGGCGACGGCCGCCCTCGCCCGCCGCGCGCTGCCCGAGCAGATCGCCCTCGCCCCGCTGGGCAAACACCGCCTGCGGGGGCTCTCCACCCCGGAAGAGATCTTTCAGCTGACCCATCCCGACCTCCCGGCCGATTTTCCCCCCCTCAAGTCGCTCTCGGTCTACCGGCACAACCTGCCCGTGCAGCTCTCCAGCTTCGTCGGCCGGAAAAAGGAGCTGGCCGACATCCGGCGGCTCCTGCAGAATACCCATCTCCTAACTCTTCTCGGCCCTGGCGGCACGGGCAAAACCCGGTTGATGCTGGAAGCCGCTGAGGAGCTGATTGGCGACTTCCGCCACGGGGTCTGGCTGGTCGAACTGGCCTCGCTGACCGACCCCGACCGCATTGCCGAGCGGGTCGCCGCCGCACTGACCCTTCAGGAGCAGCCGGGACGACTCAATCTGGAGACGGTCGTCGATTTTTTGCGCCATAAAGAGCTGCTGCTTCTCCTCGACAACGTCGAGCACCTCGTGCGCGAAGCGGCCGGGCTGGTCGAGCAGCTGCTGACCAGCTGCCCCCGGCTGAAAATTCTGGTGACCGGCCGCGAGGCGCTGTTCATCGGCGGAGAAACGACCCTGCAGATTCCGTCCCTCTCGCTGCCGGCCGCCAATCATCAGGTGAAACCCGAGGTGATGCAGCTGTCCGAAGGAGTGCAGCTCTTCCTGGCCCGCGCCCGCGACGTCCACCCGGCCTATGAATTAACTCCGGCCAATGCGGCCGCCGTAGCCGAGATCGTCCGCCGGCTCGACGGCATTCCACTGGCCCTGGAGCTGGCTGCTGCCCGCCTGCGCCTGCTGACGGCCGAGCAGATCGCGGTCCGGCTCAACGACCGCTTCCGCCTGCTCACCGGCGGCAGGCGCACCGCTCTGCCGCGCCAGCAGACCCTGCAGGCCCTGATCGACTGGAGCTGGAACCTGCTCGACGAACCGGAGCAGCTCCTCCTCATGCGGCTGTCGGTTTTTTCCGGGGGCTGGTCCCTGGAGGCGGCCCAGCAGGTGGCCGCCGACGAGCACCTGGACGAATACGCGGTCTTCGACCAGCTGGAGCAGCTGGTCAACAAGTCGCTGGTCACCGTGTCCTATCCGCCCGCCGGCGAAGCCCGCTACGGGATGCTCGAAAGCATCCGCCAGTACGGCCGGGACCGCCTCTTTGCATCCGGCGCCGGCGAAGCGCTGCGCGATCGCCACGCCGCCTATTTCGCCGCCTTCGCCGAGGAAGTGGGGCCCCATTTGATCACTTCGACCATGCTGTCGTGGACGGAGAGGGTGACGGTCGAACTGGACAATCTCCGCGCGGCCCTGGCCTGGAGCGTCGACGACCGGCCGGATGTGGCCCTGCGCATCGCCGGCAATCTCCTGTACATCGAAGCCCACTGGCTGCTGCCCAAGGAAGCCCAGGCCTGGCTCGAGCCGGTTGTCGAGAAGGCCCGCTCCCAGCTGGCCGCGGGGGATTCCAGGATCTCGATGCACGCCTATATCAAGGCTCTGATGGGGCTGGCGGTCGCCTTCGGGATGCAGGGATTGGATGGCTCGGGGCGCCCCCATTTAATCGAGGCCATTGACCTGGCCCGGCAGCACCAGGAGCGGCGCCTGGTGGCGATGGGGCTGGCGTATAAAAATGTGGTGAATCCCTTCCGGATGACCGATGAACAGATCGCAGAGGTTCTCGAAGCGATGGAAATCAGCCAGGCGCACGGGTACACCCGGGAGCTGTCCTGGACGAAAGGGCTTTATGGGCTTGCTCTGTACGCGCGCGGAAAGATCAAGGAAGGGACCGCTCTCCTGGAGGAGGCAGCTGAGGTCATCAGGAAGATCGACAACCCGCGCATGGACGCCATCCTCTACAACATGCAGGGATTCATAGCCCAGCTCAATGGCGATTTCGCCGCGGCGCTCGACTATTATCGACTGGCCCTGGAAAAATATTCCCTGTTGAAAGCCCGGCGGCAGATGGCCTCTGCTCGGAGCCAGCTGGGCCATCTGCTGCGCCGGCAGGGGGCGCTCGAGGAAGCGGAAGCCTACTACCGCCAGGCGGGGACGGCCTGGCAGGAAATCGGCCACCTGGCGGCCGTCGCCCACACGCTGGAATGTTTCGCCTTCATCGCCATCGCCCGCGGCTCCTACGAACACGCCGCCCGGCTCATCGGCGCGGCCGGCCGGGCGCGCGAGCAGCTCAACGCCCGCAGTAACGACCCGCGTGAAATCGCCGATTTAGCCGAGGCGATGGCCCGACTGGGCGAAGCGATGGGCGAAGCGGCGCGCGACGAGGCCGTGGCCGCAGGGGCCCGCCTCGACCTGATCGAGACGCTGGAGCGGGTTCTGGCCGGCGAGACGCTCTGACCGGCTCCCGGCCCTCAATCTTCTTTCGCGGCCGCCAATCCCAGGCCATCCTGTAGCAAATTTTACTGCGGCCCCGCCCGGCGCCCCTTATCATGAAGCAGCGGGCCGCGGGTTGCACCCGGGGCCGGCGGCCGAAGGTGAGATTTTTCCGCCCTGCCCCGCGGGGCAGTTGAAATTTTTCCCCGGTTTCGTTATGATGCACCTACCAGACCTGTCGTCTTCTGCCTGCTAAATCGAAACAGCGCCAAACCATCGGCCCCGGCCGCCATATGGCTCGAAACCGCGCTACCAGGTGATCCCGGAAAAGGCGCCCCCGGCGGGTTTATAATCGAAGCATCGCATGGCGAAATCGATGCCGGACGGCCGCCGATCGTTTGACGGCTGGTTTCCACGGCGGTGATCGGGGACCGCGTCTCTTTATCTTCCCCGAAATGCATTCCCACCAGGGGCCGGCGCCGCTCTAAGCGCGTCTCCCCGCCGGCCGGTGGCCAGAATTTGCTGTGACAGACGGCTGATTCCAAGCGCCGGGTTGTCCTGGACATGTCCCCCCGCATCCCCGCCTACCCCCCGGATCGAACCCGCTGTCGGAGGTGAGTGACATGGGCCAACTGCGCGTTTTTCTTCTCGGCCGTTTCCGCGCGACCTGGAACGGGCTCCCCCTGGCCGGCCTGGAACACCAGAAAGTCCAGGAGCTGTTCGCCTACCTGCTCCTTCATCCCAACCAGCACCACCACCGAGACAAACTGGCGGCCCTCCTGTGGGAGAACGGCGACGACCTGTCCCTGTCGCGCAAATACCTGCGCAAATCGCTGTGGAAGCTGCGGGGGGCCCTGGCCCCCACCGCGGCCGTCGACGATCTGATTCAAGTCGACTGCGAATGGCTCGGGCTGCGCGGAAATCCGGACGTCTGGAGCGACGTGACTGCGGTCGAGCGGGCCGCCGGCATCGGCCGCAGCCGGCATGATAACGGGTTTTCACCGGAGGAGATCGACAGTTTGAGAGCGGCCGTCGACCTCAACCGGGGGCAGTTCATGGAGGGGCTCCACCCGGAGTGGTGCCTCTTTGAGCGGGAGCGCTTCCAGCTCATGCAGATCGGTATTCTCGACCGGCTGATGGCCCACTTTGAAGCGCAGGGCGAGCTCGAAACCGGCTGTGATTTTGGCCTGCAGATCCTGCAGATCGACGCGGCCCGGGAGCGAACCCATCGGCGGCTGATGCGCAACTACTTTGTGTCCGGCAACCGGGCGGCCGCCCTGCGCCAGTACGAGCAGTGCGTGCGGATTCTCGAGGAGGAGTTCGGGCTGCCGCCGGGGGGAAAAACCCGGGCCCTCTACCAGCAGATAATCCAGGACGAGGTGCGCTCCCCCCAGCCCCGGCCGGAGCGGGCCGGCTTCAACCGGCTGGCCGAGGAGATCCGCGAGCTCAAGGGGATGATTCTCACCATGAG
The DNA here is from genome assembly GCA_041568735.1 of Promineifilaceae bacterium (SeqCode). Taxonomy (GTDB): domain Bacteria; phylum Chloroflexota; class Anaerolineae; order Promineifilales; family Promineifilaceae; genus WTJY01. The sequence goes on along the minus strand of JBFFZG010000200.1, from coordinate 449 downwards.
CGAGCGGCTGGATGATCCGGAAGCCGGCCGGCAGCGCCATACCTGAAAGACTCAGGGCGCGGTCACCGTCACCTGTCCGGGGAAGCCGACGGTGATCAATCCACCCCACTGGCAAAGCAGCTGGCAGCTGGTGTTCAGGGCCGGCTGTCCTCCAACCTGCAGGGTCGGCGAGCCGGGCACCCAGGGAGATGCACATCCCGAAAGGCATGATATTCATCATGGGGACGTTGTCCATGATGTTGGCGGCCGGCTGGTCGGCGATCGTGGTTCTTTTGGCGGGCAGGACGGTCAGGCTGGAAGGCGCCAGGCCGAACGAACAGGTCAGCAGGGCGCCGTTGACGACGTGTTGGGGCAAAATACCCTCCTTTTTGGGGGTGCCGGGGCGTATGCTCGGGATCCGCACGACTCTTTCAAATTAATTGCCGGGACGGCCGCCTCAAGTCGTGACT